>JAFWQE010000186.1 GCA_017509155.1 Prevotella sp. | reverse complement strand
TCAGACAATACTTCCAACCCCTGTAAACTGACGCAAAGAGAACCTTCAGCACTATCGTCTGAACTCCTGAACTCCTGCGCTCGGCCAAGGGCATCAGGCCTTGGACGCTCTGCTTGCAGAGAACTCCTGCAACTCCAAGAAATTGAACGAATGCGAAACTTGAATAAACTGATAAAAAACGCCAAATAAACTCACAAAAAACGCCAATTAAATTCATTTAAATTGGCGTTTAAATGCGACAGAGTTGGTGGAAAGCGAGAAATGTTGTATTTTTGCAGGCAGATAACAACGACAACATAATGATGGAAAAAGAACAGGACTGGGGAAGCGAACGACTGATCAGGTCGCGCCTTCTTTTGGGCGACGAGGCGATGGAGCGTTTGCGCGCGGCACGCGGCATCGTGTTTGGAACGGGCGGCGTGGGCTCCTGGTGCGTGGAAGCACTGGTGAGAACAGGCGTGAAACACCTGACCATCGTAGACGGCGACAGCGTGTGCGAATCGAATATCAACCGCCAGCTCATGGCCACGACGACAACCGTAGGCCAGCCAAAAGTGGAGGTTCTGCGCGACAGACTGCTGCAGATAGCGCCCGATGCCGACATCGAGGCGCGACAGGAGCTGTTCAACGAGCAGACGGCGGCATCGTTCCACCTGGCCGACTACGACTTCATCGTCGACGCCATCGACTCACTTCGCGACAAGGCATTGCTCATCCGGCTGGCCACAGAGACCAAGGCTTGCTTCGTGTCGTCGATGGGCGCAGCCCTGAAAACCGACGCCTCGCGCATACAGATGGCCGAGTTCTGGAAGGTGAAAGGCTGTCCGTTGGCACGCGCACTTCGCCAGCGTTTCAAGAAAGAAAAGCTGTTTCCAGCGCGCAAGTTCAAGTGCGTTTTCAGCGATGAAATGGGCAAAAATCGACTCTCGACACCACTCCCGGAGGGCCACGCCAACGGTTCTCTGCTCCACATCACCGGCATCTTCGGGTTCATGTTGGCGGGGGAGGTGATTCGCGACATTTGTTTACTGAAGGAAGGGGGGCTATAAGGAGTTGCAGGAGTGCAGGAGTTTCAGGAGTTTCAGACGATACTATTCTGCACTGCCTATGTAATAGGAGTATAGGAGTCTGGGAGTTTAGGAGTTTGGACGATAGAGTTCTGCGCTCCTTTTCCTTAGAATAGTATCGTCTGAAACTCCTGAAACTTCTGCACTCCTGCAACTCCTAAAAGCAAAAAGCTTTTTCTCCCGTAACTCCTAACTACCATAATACCAAAGAACCATGAACGGATACAAGACAAAAGACTACGGTCAGCCCGTGAAAAGATACGTGCAGACCATGGACCTGAAGGCCGACAACGAGCTGATACGCCGCTATCGTGAGGCCCACGACCCACAGCATTTCTGGGCAGAGATACACGACGGCATCTGCTCCGTTGGCATTCTGGAGATGGAAATCTACATCCTCGGCAACCGCCTTGTGATGATTGTGGACGCGCCGGTTGACTTCGACTGGGACAGTGCCATGGCGCGTTTGGCCACCCTTCCGCGACAGGCTGAGTGGGAGGCGTTTGTGGCACAGTTCCAGCAATGCAGCGCCGAGGCCACGTCTGACGAGAAATGGCAGATGATGGAACGGATGTTCTGCCTCTGAGACTCTGGGGCTGCGGAAGTGCCGCAACGCACGGGACCTGAGACAGATAGCATGTCGAAACGTCCGTGTTTCTCCGTGTTTCTCCGTGGCATCATCCCCTTCTGCTCAGGCTATGGCGCCTTTTCAGGTAGCGATAGAGGAAGAACATGGCGGGAATGAGGAAGACATCGGCCGACAGCCACGCCACCGGGTCGCCATAGATGACGCCCAGGAAACCGAGCGCCGGCACCAGCCAGAGGCTCACGGCCGTGCGCGCCAGCATCTCCATCACGCCGGAAAGCATCGACAGATTGCTGTAGCCGAGGCCCTGAATGCTGTAGCGAAGGATGGTAAGCAGGCCAAGAACAGGATAGAAACAGTTGGCAATGCGCATGAAGAGTGCCGCATTGTCGATGATTTCACGCTGGCTCGCGTCCACGAAAAGCATCATCATCTCGTCGGCAAAAGGCCAGATGACCACCACCGTAAACAGGAAATAGACCAGCATGATCTTGATGGCTGAGCGAATGCCGAGGGCAATACGGGCCACTTGTCCTGCCCCGATGTTCTGCCCACAATAGGTGGCCATGGCCACACCGATGTTCTCGAAGACGCAGGTAAAGAGGTATTTCACGCGCATGGAGGTGGTGAAGGCGGCCACATAGACCGTTCCCAGGGCGTTGTTGGCGCTCTGCAACATGATGCTGCCGATGGCGGTGATGCTGAACTGAAGTCCCATGGGCACGCCGTTGTTGAGCAGATGGAGTGCTCGCCGACGGTCGTAGCCGCGCTCAGCGGCCTGCGGTATGAGCTGGGGCATGTGCCGACGGATGTAGCGCCAACAGAGCCACGCCGAGCACGCCTGCGCCAGCATGGTGGCCACGCCAACGCCTTCCACGCCCATGTGCATGATGACGATGAACACCACATCGAGCAGGATGTTGACCAAAGAAGAGAAGATGAGGATGTAGAAAGGGGTCTTGGAGTTGCCCAAGGCTCGTATGAACCCCGACAGTAGGTTGTAGCCGATGGTGAAGGGAATGGCCAGGAACTGTAGCAGAAGAAAGGTATAGGCATCGGCAAAGATGGCGTCGGGGGTGTTCACCATGCGCAGGATGGGCGTACAGAGCAGACTGGTGAGCAGCGTCATGATGGCAGCGACGACGACCGACAGCCGCATGGCACCCGCCACATAGCGGCGCATGTCGCCGAAATCCTTGGCACCGAAGGCCTGCGCCACCGGTATGGCAAAGCCCGAACAGCAGCCGCTGGCGAAACCCATGATGAGGAACATGATGCTCGACGACGCTCCAACAGCGGCCAGCGGTCCCACACCTACAAAGCGGCCTACAATGGCGGCGTCGATCACCATGTACAGCTGCTGCAGGATGTAGCCACAGACCAGCGGCAGCGCAAAGTGCACAATGCCGCGCGTCGGCGAGCCTACTGTCATGTCGTTTACGGTACTCATCTTTTGAGCGGTTGTTTAAGGAGTTCAGGAGTGCAGGAGATGCACACTTTGCTCCTTTGTTCAAGGAGTTGCAGGAGTGCAGGAGTTGCAGGAGTTACAGACGATACTTTATCCGTTGCAATTGAGGATTAGGAGCGCAGAAACCTATCGTCCAAACTCCTAAACTCCCAAACTCCTAAACTCCTATTTCAAAAGAACCGCATAGAAGTATCGTCTGCAACTCCTGCAACTCCTGCACTCCTGCAACTCCTTAGTAAGATCCTCCCCCCTCCAACCGGCGTGCAAAGGTACGAAAAAAGACGGGAAAATGCGCGAAATGTTTCCTATTTGCATGGCTGTTGTAGCGTTTTTCCGGTTTTACTTGGTCATGTCGGGGAAAATGACTAACTTTGTAGACTTAATGACAACAAAAGACAAAAATATGGTATACAACGAACTGGGACAGACAGGCATGCTTCTGTCGAACTTAGGTTTCGGGGCTTCGTCGCTGGGAGGCGTGTTCCACGACATCCGCGAGCAGGAGGCTCTCGAGGCCGTCCATGTGGCTGTTGACGGCGGCATCAACTTCATCGACGTGTCGCCCTACTATGGTCACCTGAAGGCCGAGACGGTTCTGGGCAAGGCGCTCCGCGACATTCCGCGCCAGAAATACTATCTCTCCACCAAGGTGGGGCGATATGGGCGCGACGGTGTCAACGAATGGGACTACTCTGCCGAGCGCGTCACGCGCAGTGTATATGAGAGCATGGAGCGCCTGGGCATCGACTACGTGGACCTCATCAACGTGCACGACGTGGAGTTCCAGGGCGACCGCGAGGGCGGACTGCAGAAGATTGTGGACGAGACGCTGCCGGCACTGGTGCGGCTGCGCGACGAGGGTGTGGTGCGCCATGTGGGCATCACCGACCTGCAACCCGAGAACCTGAAATGGGTGATTGAGCACTCTCCGGCAGGTACGGTGGAGAGTGTGCTCTGCTTCTGCCACTATTGCCTGTGCGACGAACTGCTGCTCGACTACCTGCCATTCTTCGAAGAGCGGGGCATAGGCGTCATCAATGCGTCGCCGCTTTCGATGGGCCTGCTCTCGCAGCGCGGCGCACCGGCATGGCATCCGGCACCGGAAAGCCTGAAGGAAGCCTGCAGAAAGGCCGCACAGCACTGCGAGCAGAAGGGCGTCGCCATTGAACAGCTGGCCATGCAATACAGCACCGGCCTCAACCCGAGAATAGCCACCACGCTGTTCAGCTCGGCCAATCCGCGCAACGTGGAGAAGAACATTGCCTACATCAGCGAGCCCGCCGACGAGGCCCTGGTGGCCGAGGTGCAGCAGATTATTGGAGAAAACATGCGGACAAGATGGAAGAATACGTAATCATTGATGCCCACAGCCACCTGTGGCTGCGGCAAGACACCACATGGAACGGGCAGGCCATCTGCCAGACCAACAACGGACGCGCCATGTTCATGGGGCAGGAAGTGCAGATGCTTCCACCGTTTATGATCGACGGAAAGAACTCTGCCGAGGTGTTTCTTTCGAACATGAACTACGCCCAGGTTGCCGCCGCCGTGGTCACCCAGGAGTTTATCGACGGCATCCAGAACGACTATCTGGAGGAAGTGCAACGGCAGTATCCGCAGCGCTTTTTGGTGTGCGGCATGGCCGACTACTTCAGTGAAGGGTTCTATGCGCAGGCAGAAAGGCTCATCACCGAACGTGGCTTCCGCGCCATGAAGATACCGGCTCACCGGCTGCTGCTCAGCAACCGGCGCGTGTGGATGACCACTCCCGAGATGATGAGGATGTTCCATCTGATGGAGGACCACGGCACTATCTTCTCCGTAGACCTAGCCGACGGCGACACCAACGTGGCAGAGATGCAGGAGATCATCGCGGAGTGCCCGCGGCTGAAAATAGCCATCGGCCACTTCGGAATGCCCACCACAGAGGGCTGGCACGAGCAGATCAAGCTGGCCCGAAATCCGAACGTGTACATCGAGTCGGGAGGCATCACCTGGCTGTTCAACGCCGAGTTCTATCCGTTCCACGGGGCCATCAGGGCCATTCGTGAGGCCGCCGACATCTGCGGCATGGAGAAGCTGATGTGGGGATCGGACTATCCGCGCACCATCACGGCCATCACCTACCGCATGAGCTACGACTTCGTGGTGAAAAGCCCTGAGCTGAGCGACGACGAGAAACGGATGTTCCTGGGCGAGAACGCACGGCAGTTCTACGGATTCGGTCAGCTGGTGAAGCTGCCCTATGTGAAGAACATGTCGGAATGAAGGAGGCGGGGACAGCGGCACTGCCGCTGTTTACTCAACAGGGAAACGAAAAAGCAAGCACAGGGAAACGAAAAAGCAAGCAAAGGAAAAGGAAACAACAAGCATAAGAAAGAATGAAAGCACTACAAATCAACGGCCTCCGGCAGATGGAGGTCATCGAAATGGAGCAGCCGGGACTGAAAGCCGACGAGGTGCTCCTGAAACTGAACTACGTGGGTTTCTGCGGTTCTGACCTGAACACCTGGCTGGGCCGCAACACCATGGCCCTCATGCCGGTGATTCCAGGTCACGAGGTGGGCGCCACCATCGAGGCAGTTGGCGCCAGCGTTCCCGAGGGACTGAAGCCGGGCATGACGGTAACCGTGAACCCCTATACCAACTGCAACAAGTGCGCCTCGTGCCGCAACGGCCGGGTGAATGCGTGCCAGCACAATGAGACGCTCGGCGTGCAGCGCCACGGAGCCATGCGCGAATTCATCACCCTGCCATGGGAAAAGGTGATTCCCGCCGGCCTTCTCTCGGTGAAGACCTGCGCACTCATCGAGCCCATGAGCGTCGGTTTCCATGCCGTCAGCCGTGCACAGGTGACCGACATCGACGTGGTGATGGTCATCGGATGTGGCATGGTGGGCATGGGTGCTGTGGTGCGTGCAGCGCAGCGCGGCGCCACCGTGATTGCCGCCGACATCGACGACGAGAAGCTGGAACTGGCCCTCCGCATGGGTGCCAGCTACACGGTGAACACGCTGACAGAGAACGTTCACGAGCGCCTGCTGACAATGACGAGCGGCTTCGGCCCCGACGTGGTCATCGAAGCCGTGGGAAGCACACCCACCTATCAGATGGCTGTCGACGAGGTGGCCTTCACGGGGCGCGTCATCTGCATCGGATATGCCAAGGCCGAGGTGTCGTTCCAGACCAAGTTCTTCGTACAGAAAGAGCTCGACATCCGCGGCAGCCGCAACGCACAGCCGTCGGACTTCCGCGCCGTCATCCACTATCTGGAGAAGGGCAACTGCCCCACCGACGTGCTCATCTCGAAGGTGGTGAAGCCCGAAGAGGCCCAGACGGCCATGGAGCAATGGGCCGCAGCGCCGGGAAAGGTGTTCCGCATCCTCGTCGAGTTCTGAACATTCGCCTGCGGCGCTACACGAATGTGCATGAATACACACGAATGAATCATTAATATTTTGCTGTCGGGAGTTGTGGAGTTCAGGAGTTCTGAACCCCCACAACTCCCGAAATTGAATTAGTATTTTTGAATCATTATATGTTCATTCATGCATATTCGTGTAGCGCCGCAGGCGAAAATCCTTTTCCGCAATGTAGGATTTGCAGTCCGTCCCCGTCAATTTTGAGCATTTGAAATGTGGAAATACGATGACAAAAGCGGCAGTTTTCCGGAACAAATCCAATGGAATCGTTGAACAAAGTCAATGGAATTGTTGAACGAAATCAATGGAATCGTTCAACGAAATCAATGGCTTTGTTTCTTGAAAATGACGAAATGAAGACAAAAAAGCGCCATTTCACCGCGTTTTCTCCGCCATTTTTCTTTGGCTAAACTCCCAAAGAAAGAATAGAAGCGCGGAAAACTATCGTCCAAACTCCCAGACTCCCAAACTCCTAAACTCCCAAAAGCAAAGAAGGCCGCCAACGAATTGGCGGCCTTCTTTGCACATTTCAGTGCTTAATAAACTTCGTGGTGACCACGCTATTGTCGCTCATCTGTCGACGTGCGATGTAGAGTCCGCTGGGCAGGGGTGCCGCGGCCAGGTCGTCGGTGCCGTGCAGATGGTGGAGCAGCAGTCCGTCGATGGTGTAGATAGACGTCTGCCTCACCTCGCCGGCGCGCACCTGCTGGCGAATGCCGGTGTCGAAGGGGATGTGCTCACCCATCAGACTGTTCAGGAACACCTCCAATGCCGTGTAGCCCTCGGCAGTGCAGGGCTGCTGACCGTCGGCCGCATTGTTGGGGTCGAGACCGTGGCTCAGCTCCCACTCGTCGTCCATTCCGTCGTGGTCGTTGTCGGTGTAGGGCGTCGCATCGCGATAGGCCGGCCATCCCTCGGCATCGGCTGGCGAATCGATGAATCCCGCTTTGTTGAGCGTCGAACCCTTGTATCGGGCGGTCTTGGTGGCCACCTCTTCCACGAGCCGCTGCTCCACCACGTCGCGGTTCACGGTGCCTGCACTCTCCAGCACATGCGTATAGGCATCGTCGGCACTCTCGGTGGGCGTCATGTAGTCGTTGTAGTCGAAGGCGTTGCTGGCAGGATAGAACGCCGACGGAAAGAGGAGCGTGTCGCGGCGAAGCTCAGATGTGGCGTACTGCGTGTTGTTGTTCACCGCCTTCCAGTTGTCGTCGTCGGCCGCCGCGTTGCCTTCCATGCGGTTGCCGTGGAAGTACCATAGCGAAGGTCCGGTGGACGTCTTGCCGTTGCGGTTGTTCGAAATCTGCATGAAATAGCTGCCCGACGGCGTGCTCGGTCCGGGCTTGTAGTAGTTGCCAATGAAGTTGCACTCGTGCGTGCTCTTGCTTCCGGCCTCGTTCTCTCCGCCGTAGCACGAGTTTTTCTTTCCCCAGTTGTAGTTCACATTGTTATAGTACTCCACAAACACGTTGCGGTCCTGGTTCTCGTTGCTTGCCCCGTTGATGCGCGACGATCGGTTGTAGTTGTGCACCAGCAGGTTGTGATGGAAGGTGGCGGGCGACCCACCCCACTGGTTGCCATAGCTTCTGTTGCCCTTCTGATGGCCGGCGTCGTAGAGCCCCTCGTGCACGATGGTCCACTGCACGGTGGTGAAGTGGTTGTCGTAGACGGTCATGTTCTCCTCGCCGCTCCATCCGAAGCAGCAGTGGTCGATGATGAAGTTCTCGGCATTCTCTATGCCGATGCTGCCGCCCTTGATGAAGCCCGTGTCGTCGCGAAGTCCTATCCTACCCCTCACATTTCGCATGATGAAGTTGCTCGACCCTCCCAGATTGAGCTTGCCACCTCGGTAGAGAATACCGTCGCCGGGAGCAGTCTGTCCAGCTATGGTCACGTTCTTCAGCTTGGCGCGTATGTCGCTGTTGAGGGTGATAATGCCGCTGACACGGAACACGATGTTGGCGTTCTCGCGCCCGGCTTCCGTCAGTGCCCATCGCAGCGAACCCTCGCCCGTGTCGTTGAGGTTGGTCACCTCCACCACCTTCTGCCCTCGTCCGCCTGTGGCAAACTTGCCGAATCCGCGCGCCGTCGGGAAGGCGAGCAGGCGCTGTTCCAGCGGGGCGTAGTCGCTGATGTCCTGCTGCTGATGGCTGGCGATGACGCTTTCGGGGTCGTAGGGCGTGGCATTGCCGGTGCGCAGGCGGAACACGCTGTCGACAGATGCCCACGACATCAGTGCCGCATGGTCCGCGTCGGCCATCTGGTGGCTCCAGCCCACGCGGCTGTCCACGTTGCAGGGCTCGCTGCCATCGAGGCTCTGATACTCGGCAAAGTACGACTTCTCGCCAGTGTTGCCGCCCATGGTGGTCCAGCCCTCTGGCTTGATGAAGCCGTTCAGGTTGCAGCGCAGGAAGATGGAACCGCACTTCTCGCTGCCCCAGGGCCGTCCCAGATACATGCTGCGCTGGCCGATGCCCTGGCCCGTCACCTCGCAACGGTTGAAGATGAACCCCAGCCACAGGCGCTGACCGCTGGGACCGTCGGCCCAGACGGTGATGTCTTCGGGGGCGGTGATATAGCCATTGGCCACGCAGTTCAGCGTGCAACGCTCAAACCAGGCGGTGCCTCCGGCGTAGATGAAGTCTGTGGCGCCCTCGATGAGACACTCGCGGAAGTAGCTGCGTGTCTGCTTCTTCGTGCGGTGGGTGTCCTGATAGCCGCGGATGTTGCAGCGGTAGAAGGTCTGCCGGTCGCCGGCCACGAAGAGGGCCAGCGCCTGTCCGCCGCTCTTTCCAGCGGTGTTTCGCAGCGTGATGTCCTGGGCATAGAAGTCGTTGGCATACACGGCCAGGGCGGCGGTTTTCTCTATCGACGTGTTGTTGTGGTTCTTTCCCACTCCGTAGGTGATGATGGTCTCTGCGGCACCGTCGCCAATCAGACTGATGCGCTTGGCTGACAGCTGCTGCTTCGACCCGATGTTCACCTGCTCTTCATACACGCCGGCCCTGACGCGGATGGTGGTCGGCTGCCCCTCGTCGGCAGCATCCACGGCGGCCTGCACGGTGGTGTAGTCGCCGCTTCCGTCGGCTGCCACGGTGATGATTCTCTGTGCCTGTGCCGTCAGCGCGACCATCGCCAGCGCCACAACGGCTATCAATGTCTTCTTCATGTCTTCTCCTTGTTTGTGGTCCTTGTTTTCTGAATGACGCCCGGCCACCGCTTTTGTAACCGCCACCCCACCCGCCAACCTGCCCCATCTCCATGTCCCCGTTTGCTGCTGTGCCACAGCAACAGCCCCCCATTACCCCACGGTAAACGGCAGACAAATGAGAAAGTGTATTAAAAAAACTTATTTGCTTAGTACATTATTTATATATAGCGGTCTTTAAGGTGAATTGTTTTCAAAATAGTTAGCATATAATGAAGAAGAAAATTGCAATGCTGCTGATGCTGCTTCTGGGCTTCTCCACCGCCTCGATGGCTCAGTATCCGCAGATTACCGACGAGGCCAAGCATCTGATTGACTCACTGGAGGCCTGCTGGCAGGCCCATTCCGACTCTGCATGGGAAAAGGCTTTCCCCATCGTTGTGAAAGAAGCGCGCGAGGGACGACCATACGTACCCTGGGCAGCTCGCCCCTATGACCTGCGCCAGGCCAAGATTCCGGCCTTCCCGGGCGCTGAAGGCGGCGGCATGTTCACCTTTGGTGGCCGTGGCGGAAAGGTGCTCACGGTGACCAACCTCAACGACGACGGACCGGGCTCCTTCCGCTGGGCATGCGAGCAGGGCGGCGCACGCATCGTGGTATTCAACGTGTCGGGCATCATCAAACTGAAGTCGCCCATCTACGTGCGCGCTCCCTATATCACCATTGCCGGACAGACAGCACCCGGCGACGGCGTCATCATTGCCGGCGAATCGTTCCAGGTGGACACCCACGACGTGATTGTCCGCCACATGCGCTTCCGCAGAGGTGAGACGCTGGTGTGGCACCGCGAGGACTCCTTCGGAGGCAATCCCGTGGGCAATATCATGATTGACCACTGCTCGTGCGAGTGGGGACTCGACGAGAACATCTCGTTCTATCGCCACATGTTCGACATGAACGACGGCAAGCCCAAGCGCAAGGAACCCACCGTGAACGTAACCATCCAGAACACGATCTCGGCCAAGGCCCTCGACACCTGGAACCATGCCTTCGGCTCCACGATAGGCGGCGAGAACACCACCTTCATGCGCAACCTCTGGGCAGACAACACGGGCCGCAACCCGTCGATAGGATGGGGCGGCGTGTTCAACTTCGTGAACAACGTGGTTTACAACTGGGTGCACCGCACAGCCGACGGTGGTGAGTTCACCACGATGTCGAACTTCATCAACAACTACTACAAGCCGGGGCCGCTGACTGACAAGGAATCGGCCGTCGGTCACCGCATCCTGAAGACGGAAAGCCGCTCCGAAGGGCTCTTCCCCTTTAAGCAGTTCGGACGCGTCTACGCCACCGGCAACGTCATGGAGGGCTATCCAGAGATAACGAAAGACAACTGGAAGGGCGGCATACAGACCGCTGACAAGGACGGAGAAATGGACCAGACGGAGCTCGACCTGATGCGCTCGGACGAGCCGTTCGTCATGCCGCCCATCAGCATCATGGGAACACAGCAGGCCTTCGAATGGGTGCTGCAGAACGCCGGCGCCACCATGCCGTGCCGCGACATCGTGGATCAGCGCATCTGCGATGAGGTTCGCACGGGCGTCGCCTACTATGTGCCCAACTATGAAAAGAAGGTGAAGGACAACCCATACGGCGACATGTGGGGACTGTCGGACAAGTCGAAAAACGCCGATGGATTCTTTAAATATCGCCGATTGCCGAAGGACAGCTACAAACAGGGCATCATCACCGATCCAAGACAGATGGGAGGCTATCCGATATACCGCGACTGGCAACCCTATCAGGACACCGACGGCGACGGAATGCCTGACCAATGGGAGCTGGCAAACGGTCTGAACCCGAACAATGCCGCCGATGCCACGGCCGACTGCAACGGCGACGGCTACACCAATATCGAGAAATACATCAACGGCATTCCAACATCGGGATGCGTGGACTGGCGCAACCTGAGCAACAACCACGACACGCTGATTGGCAAGAAGAGCCTGATGGACTAAGCGCATCACCATTATCCATAAACAGCAATCCCACTGCGACACGGTGTCGCAGGGGGATTGCTTGTTTGTATCAAACCTTTATCTTTCATCCATCATCCTTCATCCAAACCGGTGCTTAAAGAAACGGCGGCGGTGATGCGTCAGGCGGGCAAGGTCTCATCCTTGATGGCACGCTCGATGCGCAGCCTCAGCTGCCGCTTCTCGGCCAGCGTGAGGGGGCGCACTTTGCAAGTGTAGCGCTGCATGACGGGTTTCATCGTTGGGTGTTTCTCGGCCATCGTTATGGTATTATTTATGATAAAGACGCGAAATGGCGGCCGATGTAACCACCAGCCGCCGTATTTATTGTTGCCCAGACGGAGAATATGCCGAAAGAAACGCGCCAAGAAGGGTTCAGAAGGCTGCCGGAGTGCGGGCCGCACATTCACGCAGACGGGTGATGCTGCGGTGCATCAGGTTGCGCACACTCTGATAGTTGATGCCCATCACGCGGCAGATGTCGTCGTATTTCATCTGGTCTCGGTAGTAGAGATTGATGATTTGCTGCTGACGGGGGGAAAGCTTCTCGAAGTAGCGCTCAATAGCGGCCGTCATGGCCATCCGCTGTTCCTGGAGCTCACGGTTGAAAGCCTCGGTCTCGGCCATGCCGCGCATCTTCACGTCGTCTATCTCATCGTCGCTCATCTTCGAACGGCGGCGGTATTCGTCGTTGATGCGATTGCGCAGCGACACGTAGAGATAGCTCTCCAGATTGTCCACTTCGTGGAGCGCGTCGCGCTTGGTGTAGAGCTTCACAAAGACATCCTGAATGCAGTCCTTCAGCAATTCGCGGTCGGTGCTGAAGCGGGAACCAAAGGCAAACAGGTTATCAATGTGCCTGTTGTAAAGCGTCGTAAAATCAATCATGATTAGCAATTAGTTACTTAGTAGATTGTATGACCCATCCGGGCTTTTGTTTGTTATGCGTGCAAAATTACGGTCAAAATTACTAAAACATATTTAATATTTGACCAAAAAAGTAAAGATTTTTGGCATTTCGCTTGATTTTTATCAATTTTTCACACAAAAAGACGGATAAAACGCCTGCAAAGATGGGTACAGCCTCCGGCGAATGGATAAACGTTCTCTTGTGTTTTTCCCTCTCGGCGCAGCCAATCCCCTCCCATTTTAGGGGAGGGGCGCAGGGATGGGGTGAGCGTATCCCTCACGCACGAAAGATGACACCTCACCCCTGTTCCTCCCCTGAGATGGGAGAAGAGCGGCTGTGTCAGAAAAAAGAAAAACAGATGAAGGGGATTTACCTTCGCTTCCATGAGTCCCACTGCCATGTCTTTCCCGTCGTTATGATTATAAGAATGGCGGGCGGATACGCTGATCCGCCCCTACAAAAATCCAGAATTCATCCAAAAACTACAGTTCGTTTCCTTCGTGAAATTCGTTGTTTAACTCAACTTTCGAAGCTGCCAAATTTGGCAGCCCTTTTTAGTGATGTGTGATAGTAGTGGGAAACTTTTCCCAGCCAAAAAATCCAAATACGGTTACACGTCAACCTAATGAACAGCCTTAGCAGTTTCCTCGATGCCGGTCAGCAACAGTTAGCGTTTCCTACCATCCTGCATATCACGACTTTGCTGCAGAGCCTATAGGGTGGTGCAACGGTAGTTACGTTAGTTGATAATCACCTTCCTGCCATTGATGATTTGAATGCCCTTCATTGGAGCAGAAAGTTTCTGGCCATGGAGGTTATAGATTTGATCATTCCTTTCAACCTTTGGAGAAGAGATGCTTTTTATCTCTGTGGGAATAGATGGGCGCAAGCCAATCACTACCTTCTTTGCAGGGGTTGTGCCCGTAACAACTCCTTCATTATTAACAAAACTTGCATCAATAGGATCAAGGATTTCAAGCCCGTCTTCGAGTGTGAGCCCCGAGAACTGACCTATAGCAGTATTCTCAGTACACTCTGCTTCAACATGGGTCTGCTCGCCACTTATTGTCAAGGATCCCTCGCTCCCGTTTTGGATTCCATACTGAAGGCCCTGAACATATAGTTGTACTCCGCCTTTTATGTTAAGATTCGCATTCGTAAAAATACCTGTAGTGTTGGAATCTATATTCAGCGTACCTGTACTAGTAATTGTTGAGGTCTTATTGAGAAGCAAGCCATTGCCCGTAATTGAGTTCGTGCCTACTATCTTAACGATCAAGTCTTCTTCGTTTTCGTTGATAAGGGTATAATCATCTCCATCATAATGGATAGATGCATTATTCAGCGTAAGCATATTATTTGTATACTCGAACCTCACCTCACCATCGTCACTCAGAACACTTACTCCGTCAATCTCAGTCAGGTGAAAGGCGTTTTTATTCGTGACGGGAACCCCACAAACAGTTAAGCCGCAATAGGCCTCCCCTTCAGGCAAAATGAGCAAATGGCCTTTCCATTCTTGACCATCCTTCATAAACTTTTCTCTTGACTGGTCCCATGTGCAGCCGGTGGGAGCAGAGATGTGGGAACCATCCAACACCAATGTTTCTACCGACAGAACTCCCACTTCGTTATCGCGTCCTGGGGATGCCAACTGAAGCATGGCATGGTCTATAATCAGTGTGCTGCCTTCGTCAACATCTATGCTTCCACCTATTGTCATCTTGCAGTCTTTCACTACAAAAATCACGCCTGAATATGCATAAAGCTGATTATTCAAATGGAGCGTGCCTCCTGATGTTGAGGTGACGGTGGTGTGGTGGTTATTCCAGTTGCAGTCAACACTTAGGTTATTGATCGTGTTACTGCCTATCAGATTGATAGTCAAGTCACGGTCATCTATCTCGTTATCAATTCCATCATTCGTGAGGTTGGCATTGTTCAGGGTCAGTATGCTGCTGATCTCATTATAACTTACTGTGCCGTCTCCTAACACATCGTCTGCATTGGAACTTGTTATTTTGATGCCGTTCACTGTCAGGTTGTATTCGCTCAACTTACAGGAAATGATCACTTCAGATTTCACCAGTTGATTGTTCAGGGCTACTCCTTTCAACGTGGAGTTGAATGCTGCATTGGCTGGTGTTGTGATGACAGTGGGTACAGGTTCAACCCCACTAATGGTAGCAACAGAATTATCAGGAAGGATCTCGACCACTAAGTCAAGCCTAAGATTAGTAAAACCGCCAATGGAGGCTTCCTGCGCATTGCTATTGCCATAGCCCTGCGCCTTGACAACTGCTCCATTGACATACATTTTGGATGTATTGCTGCCCAAGATACCATAGGTTTTTCCGCTGGCTGTCAGTTCACAGTTATGCACGTAAAGTGTGTTATCTGTTGTAATACCTGTTTTAATGCATATGGCGGCACTCTGGGCACTTTCCAAATGGAGACTACCTGTGCCGTCGGCGGAAGTAATAGTCACGCTTTCGCTCACTAAGCCATAGCGGTAATTACCTGTTGATGTAACAGAGTTGTTGCCCACCAAATTGATGGTCAACCCTATGATTCCACTCTGTATGCCATCCTCTGTAGTATTTATAGTAGCATTGTCCAGTGTCAGCGTGTTCGTCTTAGGGGTGAATCTCACCTTGCCATTACCAAACACATCCCTAAAGTTTTTGCCTGTCACCTGTGTTCCTGAGATATAAAGGTCAAACGTACTCTGAGTGAAGTAGCCCGTCTCAGGATTGGCATAGTCAATATCGTTGGTGTTGCTTGTACTGAAATTCTTGAGTGATATGCAGTTTGTGAACATATCCTGAGATTCATCGCACATCCACGTGTTGTCACAAAAGATGTATTCCAGTTTTTTACAGTTGTTAAACATACTTGTCATTTTTGTCACGTTTCCGGTATCGAAATTCTCCAAATATAGAAATTGCAAATTGACACAATTATAGAACATTTCTTCCATGTTTTCCACCTTGGCCGTATTGAATCCCGACACATCAAGGCTCGTCAAACTCTCACACATGTAAAACATACCTTCCATATGCCGCGCATTTGACGTGTCAAATCTAGATACATCAAGGTTCTTCAATGCACGACAATGGTAGAACATGTTTCCCATGGAATATACCTTCCCTGTTTTGAATAAAGTGCCCAGTTTCAGAGTTTCAAGACTGTCACAATTTTTGAACATGTTATTCATATCACACACCTTTTGGGTATCGAAATTTGACAAGTCCAGACTTTTCATCCTAAGACAGCCTTCAAACATATTATCCATACGATACACTTGGCTGGTGTTGAAATTGGATATATCCAAACTCTTCAGAAAATAACACTGCGAGAACATAGAGAGCATTGTTATTACGCTGGACGTGATGAAGTGAGATACATCCAAACTCTTCAAATTATGACACCCCGAGAACATATTTTCCATATCTTTCACTTGACTGGTGTCGAAGTTGGAAAGGTTCAGAGTTTCCAGACTACTGCATTTATGGAACATGTATGACATGTCGGTCACTTGACTGGTGTCGAAGTTGGAAAGGTTCAGAGTTTTCAGACTACTGCATTTATGGAACATGTATGACATGTCGGTCACTTGACTGGTGTTGAGGCTTGAAAGATCTAAATCTTTCAGTTTGGAACATCCTAGAAACATATTATGCATATCTGTCACATTTGCTGTATTGAGATATTGGAGGTTGCTTATACTAACAAGAGCGCTGCAATTATTAAACCAATTACTGGTATTGTTAATTAAGGTGAAATCGGAAAAAGAAGGATCAAAATCAACATTCCAGAATGATAATTTATAATCAAGCCAACCTTTAGTTTCAACAGCAGAGTTTGCAGGCACATGAAATGTCTTGCCGCTTCTAGTTAGTTTCAGATTGTCATAATAGAACGTAAGGGTTCCCTTGTTAAGTACAGCATAGGGCTCTTGTTCTTGTGCATGTACCTGTATTGTCACCATACTCATCAGGACTACAATCAGGAACAAACTAATTCTTTTAAAAAAAAGATTTTTCTCCATAATTTTTTCTCCATAATTATTGTTTACTTAATGCTTTACTTTATTCTATAATTTAAAACGGTTGTCCGTTAGTATATTCGGGGGTAAAATTACAAAAAAAACGAGAATAGAACAATAATAGTGTGACTTTTCTTGATTGTAGTATACGCGTCTTAACATTAATTATTATTTAGATGTACTGGTTGAGGAGTGTAGGAGTTTGGACATTAGTTCTGATTCAAGAAATCCAGGAAAAATGAGCGAATAAATCTATCGTCCAGACTCCCAAACTCCCAAACTCCTAAACTCCTTAACGGATTAGAACATCCGAAACTTCAGTTGTTTAAAAAAGATTACAGCCCCTTATTGCGAACTATGCGTTTCGTTTCCTTCGTGAAATTCGTTGTGAAATAGGGAGATTTCACCGCTTCTGCAGCCAATAGACGTCGCCTTCGTGTGCGTCGGCCATGCCGAACACGCCGGAAAGGCGCGTCGCAGACTGGCGGAGCTTGACGGTTCCCGTGGCGCGGTCGATGGTATAGAGGGCGTAGCGGCCCGGCTCTACGGGCAGCGACAGGCTGCCATCCTGCACATAGACCACATAGCCGCGCTGACTGCTGCCCAATGCCAGACAGCCGCGGCCACCGTCGACGGGACGCATCTGCGGCAGGTCGGCCAACAGCACGTCGCTGTCGATGCGCACATTGGCAGCCGAACCGCCAGCCAGAAGTATGGCCCAGCCGTAGTCGGGATACTGCTGCGAGAAGAACGTCACGGCCTTGTCGGGGTAGCGGTCGCGGTATTCGCGCACGGCACGGCAGGCCTCGGCAAAGCCTGTCTTTCCCACCTTCATCTTGCGCATCCACTGTCGCGGTGCCAGGTTACCACCGCCCTTGGGTGCCCAGAGACCCTCAGTGTTGTAGTGCCAGTAACGGATGTCGATGATGTCCACCACATTATTTAATATAGGATCTGCCAGAATGGCGTCCTGAACATCCTTGGTGCAGCTCAGCGCAATGAGCGGATGGCGGCCGGTCTCGGCCTCCCACTCGGCGATGGTCTGCAACCAGAACCGCGTGAAATGGAGCGGTCCCGTGTATTCGGCGCTGATCAGGTGGACGGCATTGGGCTGGTCTTTCAGCTCATCAAGACACATGCGGATGTACTGGCGGTGAAGTGGGCGCAGCGAAGCGTCGTCTTCGTTGTAGAACTGCTCTGCAATGAAGATGCGCTTGTCGCCTGTGAAGGGAACAGGCTCGGGGAAGGCGCCCTCGGTGTGGTTCACATTGTTGACGGGCCGCCACGGACAATCCACCCAGTGGGCGCCGGCTTCGAGGATGTTGTGCTGGAAATAGTGCTGGCTGAAGAGCAGGATGCCCTGGCTGGAGGCGGCGTCGGCAAACTGGCGGAGCCGTGTCCAATACCACTGGTTGGGGCGTGTCAGGTCGTAGCGGGTGAGGCCGTCCCAGGCTGTTCCCTCTCCGCTGCGGGCGAAAGGCTGCTCGTAGAAGGGAGCCCAGACGTCGCCATCGGCGCGACGGACGCGCTCATGGTCGGTGCGGCGAAGGTCGTACCAGAGACCGTAGTTGTGGTCGAGCAGGGCGAAATGGTGTTCTTTCAGGTGGCCGACCACGGAGTCTATGCGGTCGGTCCAGCCCGTTCCCTCGCGTCCCGGCACAAAACGGGTGATGGCCGGACGGGCTCCGTGGGCGCAGAAATTGTCCTTCACCCGGCCGCTCCACCACGGAATATCGTAGCGGTTGCCGGTGATGAGCCGTCCGTTGGCGGTGAGGTGGCCGTTCACGATGGCGAAGGCAGGGCGCGACGGCTGCTGCTTTTCGGGCTGTGGCCTGAGTTCCTTCAGACCTCGGCGCTCCAGCGAAGCGGTGTAAGGAATGCTGTCGAGCCACATCTCCATGGTGAGACGGGGCTCGGAGAGCGATTTTCTGGCCATTTCATCGGCCTGTTCGGGAGTGGGCGAACTGCTGGCTTCGGTGCTGCGCGGCAGGATATAGGGCTGCGGAGAGCGCAGTCTTTTCACCGAGTCGAGACGCTCTTGCAGCTGCGCATAGAACAGACTGCGAGGCGACACATGGTCGTTGCTGCTGGTCCACTCGCCGTTTCCAGTGAGCGTTCCCCAACAGCCGTGGGCGCTGCATCGGTTGTCGGCATCGGGACTATAGCACCAGATGGTGGAGGCGGTGCACTGCCAGAACATCGAGTTGGCGGTGTTCCAGCCGGTGCCAAACTGAAACTGCTCGAGGTTGCGAAAGCAGAGATCGTGACCGTCGATGTTGACAATGTCGAACAGAAGTCCTGCCGCCCACGAGCCGATGCTGCCGCTGAAGCCAATCGACTCCTCGCCCTCGCACTGCACAAACGCATTGGGACCGGCGGCACAATAGCCTGCTGCGAAGTCGTGGATGCCCTTTCGCGAGATGCAACGCTGGAACAATGTCTGCTGACCTCGCGTCAGGAAGACGCAGCGACGCCAGCCTGCCACCTCAGAGACAGGTTCCTCGGCCAGGCAATCCTCCACGGTGACGCGGCTGCCGTGCAGCTGGATGTTCACGGCAGAGCCGGACAGATGGCGGAAATGCACACGCCTCACCCAGCAGTCGCGCACATTCTCCAGGCTGATGCCGTCCCAGCAGTGGTCTTCGTCGAAGGCATGGCGGGGCGAAGACGCCGCGTCGATGCCCAGATTCTCGATGCCGCACTCACTGATGGCGCCGTCGTGGGTCACCTTCTGCACAAAGGCCCCGCCGAACCGCTGGCTCAGCGCCGTGGTGACAGGAGCGTCGAGCGTGATGCCATCCGCACCGACGGCCACGACCGTGCGCAGCCAGAGGATGTCGATGTCGGTGGGTTTCCAGCCGGTATAGTCGAGACCGCCGCCAAAGTCCTCCATGCCGAGCGAGGCAATCCACTCGGCCGTAGAGGGCCGGGTGACGACGACGCGGTCGCCAACGCGCAGACTTCCTGTGGAGGAAAGGCGCAGCGTGCGGCTTCCGGCAGCGATGTCGGTGGCTGAAACTGCGATGGAATCGGCCGAAATGGCGTCTTTCCGGCCTTCCACATAGATGGCTGCGCCGCGGTCAGCGCCCGTCATCTTCAGGATGGTTTGCTGCTGTCCCATGCCCCTGACGACGATGCCCGAGGCCGTGATGCGCAGCGGTGCTGAGAGCAGGAACGTGCCTTCGCCGAGCAGCACGGCACCGCGACGGCCCTCACCATCGGGTTTCAGTGTTGCCACATAGTCGATGGCCTGCTGCAGACGTGCGCGACAGTCGCCCTGACTCCACGCCACAAAGACCACGTTCTTCACATCGGGGATGGCCTCTTCGCTCGCACGGTAGCCGCAAGTGGAGTAGTCCATGGGCACAAAGAGTTGCTTTCGCGGCTTGGGAGCTGCCAGCAGACAACAAGCCATGCACCATGTCAGCAGGAGCGTCACGGTGCGCAGAGACTGGTGTTTCAACAGCATTTTCAACATTTTCGGGTGTTTGCAGTGATTGATGATTAGTTTGCAAATATACGCAATAATGTGGAAATAACGAATGATATCCATGAAATTAACCACACTTAACACAAAAAGCCTTCGTCGGCTTTTTCTCCCTTTTTTGCCAAATTCAGACGAATCGTCTTTTTCTTCTTCAAGGAAGTGTACGGACAATACGGACTCTTTTCTTTTGCCATGGACAAACACGGACGGACTCGGACTTTTTCTTGTGCGCTGAAAAGTACGAACAAACACGGACTGACCCGCATCGTTGGATTTGCAATACGACAGCACTGAGGGCTATTATCTGTATTGTTAACTATCCTTAACACTAAAAAGTTTTTGTCGTAGCATCTACTTCTATTGTCGATATTTAACAAATGGATGTCTTTGTCATGTTATTACATATAATATTATAAACAGTTTTGTCAGCTGGTTGTACCCTTTCAATTAAAAGAAATTAACGTTGTTTTTCTTTCATTTTGTCAGAAAAAGCGTATCTTTGCCGACAAATCGCAGTCAACTATTACATTTTATTTAATAATCACCAACAAAAAGAAAGGAACATTTATGAAAAAGTTTTACCTATTATTAGTAGCGGCCTTCATCGCCGTAACAGCATTTGCGCAGCAGCCATCACGCAAAGCGGCGTTGCCTGATGCCAGCAAGCTTTCTGTTGAAGCAATCAAGAAAACCGGGAACGAGAACGTTTCCAAGCAACCCGTGTCCATGCTCAGGGCGCCTCGAAAGGCGGATGTAGACCCCACGAGCATCATAAAGGAGGCACCCGCATCTGCCGAAGTGAAATACTACAAGCGTTCGGGATACTACCACGATAGAAGTGACAGCTATGCTGAGAAAGAACAAGATGCCATCATAGCCATTGCTTTCGACGGTGACGACGTTTACATGCAGAACCCCGTAGCTAACTTTACCAATGGCTCATGGATGAAGGGAACGAAGAGCGGCAACACCATCACCTTCCCCCTCGGACAGCTTCTTTCGTGGACCGAAACTGAAAGTGGTAATTACGGCCTTTACACCACAATGGTTGACTGGGACGGAAGCAATGCTGAGCTCAGCCTACGTAGCCCGGTGATAACCTACACTATCGACGGAGACCAGATTATCCAGAACGAAACGTCTGCTTCCCACACGTTTGCTGTGGCATGGAGCGACGATGACACTGCATACAGCTGGGGGGGACCTGGCGGAGAATACAGCACCATACTTACGTATGACGAAAACTATGATGTTCCGATAGCCATAGAAATCCCTGCAAACGTGAACGTGGAGACATGGTATCTCAGCACCAACTCTGATCGGGACCTGCAAATTGGCGTGGGCATCGACGGCAACGACTTCTATATACGGGGACTGTACAGCAATGAACCAAACGCAGCCGTGAAGGGAACCATCGGCACAGACGGAACCGTTACTTTTGAGAATGGGCAGTACCTGGGATTGTATGGAGGTAGTTTAAACATCTACTTCCTTGGATATAACATGGTAGACGAAGTGTTCCCACAAACAGTCGTGATGAAGTACGACAGTGAGGCAGGAATACTCTACGCTCCTGAAGGCATGGCGGTTTTGATCAACGCCGCATTAGATAGAGTTTATTATGTAGATTTCTATTACACCTTCATCATTTCCCAAACACCCACCACAACGGTTGAGCCCCCTGCTGACCTTGTCACAACGCCTTATGCCTTCTCTGCCTATGACACCTATTATCAGGAAGATGTCAATGGCTACGAGGTGCAAGTGGGCTTCGATGGCAACAAGGTATACTTCCAAGGACTCAGCACAACTTACTTGCCCGAGGCTTGGGTTGTGGGCACTTACGATGCCAGCACAGGAACTGTGAGCATTCCACCTACTCTTCTTGGCGCTTACTCCAGCTACTCTGGCGATGTCAACCTCACCATGACACCTTCAACATTTGTCTATGATGCTTCCAATGATCAGTTCTCCTCGGAAAAGGGTTATTCGACATTAACCGAAGATGGCTATGCATGCGACGAGTACGCCAACGTAGTGCTTAACGCGATTCAAGACGTGGCTGCCACACCAGCTAAACCGTCTATTACAGAATTCATGCTTTATAATACTCCTAAGGAAGGAGACACAGAGCTTGCTTCTTATCCTTACCCGTATATGGAATTTGATATTCCGACGAAGGATACTGAAGGAAATGATTTGTTGCAGAGTAACCTGAGCTATGTGGTTTTAGTGGAGGATGCTGAAGGCGACGTCAGTCCGTTGACGCTGACAACCGACCTTTATGGTGAACTCGAAGAAGACATGACCGAGATTCCTTACGGCTTTAGTGATAATTGGGACATCTATACATCGACGTTGTATCTCAACCAGCCTGCTGACGAGATTGCCTCTTGGAATCGCATTGGCTTACAGAGCATCTACCGTGGCGGTGGCGAGGAGAATGTCTCTGAGATTGACTGGTTCGACATCCAGGCCTATATCGCCGAGCTGAAGTCGATGCTCACACCTTCTGTGTCGACAGCCATCAGCACCATCGATGCCGACAGCCAGGTGCGCTACTACGACCTGCAGGGCCGCATCGTGGATGCCAACAGCAAGGGCGTCTTCGTGAAGCAGATAACACTGAGCGACGGCACGGTGAAGAACATCAAGGTCGTTCGCAAGTAATCGCGCCTCACTACATCAACAGGAAAAAAACAAGCATGATAGGGAGCGCCGCTGGTCGGCGCTCCTTTTTCTTTGCCACGGGCGGACACGGGCTTTTTTTCGCCTGCGGCGCTACACGAATGCCCATGTAATGATTCATAAATGTTTTTTCGTCTCCGGGGAAAAGCAACGAAGGTGCGATTGATGACTGACAGGGGTGACAGTCGCTGGTCGGCACTCCTTTTTCTTTGCCACGGACGGACACGGACTTTTTTCGCCTGCGGCGCTACACGAATATGCACAAATAAACATGAATGGACCATATTTAGGCAAGAATATCGCTGATGACATCATTTATAAGCCGACGTATATACTCGTGGATCGATTACATTTTTCAGGCGCAGCCACTCCCCTCCCATTTTAGGGGAGGGGCAGGGGTGGGGTATAAGTCTTTCGCGAGCAAGGGATACGTTCACCCCACCCCTGCACCCCTCCCCTAAAATGGGAGGGGAGTGGCTGCGCACAGATGGAAACGCACATTTGAAACTGAATGCGAATCTTCATTCTTATCTTGACTCCTCGGAGGTGCCGACTGCAATATAGTTACCAATATTCATGAATCATTGTATGCCCATTCGTGTAGCGCCGCAGGCGAATAATGCAGACTCGGATTGTGAAAATGCCTGCGGCGCTACACGAATATGCACGAATACCCATGTAATATTTCATAAATAATTCATGATTCATTCGTGTTTATTCATGCCCATTCGTGTGGCGCCGCAGGCGAAAAACAGTCCGTGTCAGTCCGTGGCAAAGATATAGCAAAGGCAGCCTAGCGGGAAGAGGCTATTTAAACGCCAAATAAAGTTACTTTTTCTGGCAGTTTTTTGTAAAAAAGACGGCAGTTTTCTTTGACTATTCCAATGGATTCGTTCAACGATTCCATTGATTTTGCTGAACGATTCCATTGGATTTGCTGAACGATTCCAATGGATTTGTTTCAGCAATCTGGCGCTTTTGTTTTGCACTAATGACGAAAAAAGTTGGGGAAAGTGGCGGTTATGTCGCCGGAAATTGATAACTTTGCACACAAGAGCCGCGAGGTGCGCGGCGCAGAGAGGCCAAGGGCCGGGAATGTGTGTATCATCAAAGAACTACAAAAAGATATGAAGCAAATCAGAAAAATGACGATTAGAGGGCTGCTTTCTGCCCTGCTGCTCACTTGTTTTATGCCTGTGGAGGGTGCCACTATTGAGAAGCCGTGGGACCACGGCCGCCTGAAGGTGTCTGACAACCGGCGCTATCTGGTGCACGAAGACGGTGCGCCCTTCTTCTGGCTGGGCAACACGGCGTGGCTCATCTCGGAGCGACTGAACCGCGACGAGGTGGAATACTACCTGACGCAGGAGCGGCTGCAGGGCTACAACGTGGAGCAGATACAGGTGCTCAACGCCGTTCCCACCTATAATATATATGGTCATCAGGCCAACGACGCATCGTTCAACTTCTCGCGCTACTCCATCCCGGGTGTCTACGGCTACTGGGAGCACCTCGACTACATTGTGGACTTCGCGGCGTCGCAGGGCATCTATATCGCCATGGACTGCATCTGGGGCTCGCAGATAGAGCGCATGAGCGTGGGCAAGGCCATGGCCTACGGCAAGTTCCTGGGCGAGCGCTACAAGAACAAGCCGAACATCATCTGGATGATTGGCGGCGACATCATGGGCGACAAGGGCACCGACGCGTGGGACGCCCTGGCGCGTGCCATCAAGAAGGCCGACCCCAACCACCTGATGACCTTCCACCCCAGGGGGCGCACCACGTCGGCATGGTGGTACAACGACCGTGAATGGCTCGACTTCAACATGTTCCAGAGCGGTCACCGCCGCTACGGACAGCGCAACGGCGACGGCGACTACACCATCAAGGACAACACGGAGGAGGACAACTGGCGCTACGTGCTGATGAGCTGGCCGCGCAGCATGGGCGGCGAGCTGGAGTCGGAGGTGCTCCACCCGGTCATCGACGGCGAGCCGTCGTACGAGGACATTCCGCAGGGTCTGCACGACTTCTCGGCGCCGCGCTGGCAGGCCGCCGACGTGCGCCGCTATGCCTATTGGGCAGTGTTCGGCGGCTGTTTCGGCCACACCTACGGCCACAACAGCATCATGCAGTTCATGCGTCCGGGGCTGCTCGGCTCCTTCGGCGCTGAGAAACCGTGGTGGGAAGCCATGCGCGACCCAGGCTACCAGCAGATGAAATACCTGAAATGGCTCATCCTCAGCCTGCCCTTCACCGACCGGCAGGTGGACCAAAGCATCGTGGCCGGACAGAACGGCGAGCGCTACGACTACGTAGTGGCGTGCCGCGGCACCGACTACCTGCTGGCCTACGACTACAGCGGGCGACCCGTCAGTCTGGACCTGACGAAGATTTCGGGCGAGAAGAAGAATGTGTGGGTGATGAATCCTGCCGACGGCACGTTGCAATATCTCGGTGAAATGGACAATTCTGTGCACTCCTTCAGCTTCGACGTGGCCTACCAGCAAGGCGCCGACCGCGTGGTCATTGCCATCGACAGCACGAAGGACTACCTGAGGAAAGACGCTGCACGGGTGTCGGAAAGGTTCTGACAAAACGGCGGTTCGTCGGATTGCGAATGCTGATAATCTGCTTGGCACCTCCACACAGTTAAGAGAGGTATGAAGGTTCGTATTCCGTTTCTAATGTGTATTTCCATCGGTGCGCAGCCACTCCCCTCCCATTTTACTACTCTTTATATTCATCTATATAGGCAATACCATCGGCGACGAAGGCAACGCTTTCAATGGTTAGCGGAGAAGACGGCCCGAAGGGCCAGCAGCAACTAGCCCAGGGCAGCGCCCTGGGTATCATGTTATGGCCTATGTACGCCCTACAGGGGCAAAAGAATTGATCATCTTCATCTGGGGCAATTCTTTTGCCATAGCAGGGCGTTTGTAACACACGACCATAGTACCCAGGGCGTTGCCCTGGGCTGGTTGCTGCTGGCCTTTCAGGCCGATTATTTCAGATGTGTATAGG
>JAFWQE010000185.1 GCA_017509155.1 Prevotella sp. | reverse complement strand
GCTTCTAAGTTTGCACTTTACTGTTTGACGATTGTAAAGTTACTCATTTTCAGTGAGTTGAGCAAATTTTGAAGCCTTTTTTTATTCCTATTTTATGTTAAATAATGCAGGTGTGCCATCACTTGCGAAACTTTAGTCAATTATTTATAATAGTTTATGAAAAACAGCGCCTTGTGAGCGCCAAACATATACCGTCCGTACTTAAAAAAACGCAAAATGTGTAGGATATCCGTCAGAATAGGTAGGTTTATTTGGCGGATTTTTCTTACTTTTGCAGCGCAATAAGTTGTTAAGCTCTATTATAGACAGTTGCAGGAGTCGTGGATACCCTCAACTCCTGGATTATTCTGGGTCTGGACAATTGCGATACATTGATTATAAATGAAAAAAACAAGACAATAGAATGAAGAAGACAAGAATGATGGCTGCCGTGCTGTTGATGATGGCATCGGTAGCAGCTTTTGCGCAAAGCAAGGTTTACATGGTGAAGGAGATAACGCCCGAGTCGCTGGTAAAGGTCTATAAGGCGCTGGGAGTAGAGGCAACAGGTCGCGTGGCAGTGAAGATTTCGACAGGTGAAGGCGGCAACCCGCACTACCTGAAGCCGACGCTCATCCGCCAGCTGGTTGACGAGGTGAACGGCACCATCGTGGAGTGTTGCACCGCCTATCCCGGCACACGCATGGACCCGAAACAACACTGGGAGACCATTCATGAGCACGGTTTCGACAGCATTTTCGCCGTCGACCTGATGGATGAATTTGGACAAATACGCATCCCCATTCAGGATAAGAAACACCTGAAGTACGACATCGTTGGTGAGCATCTGGCCAACTACGACTTCATGATCAACCTGGCACATTTCAAAGGTCACGCCATGGGCGGCTTCGGCGGAGTGATGAAGAACGCCTCCATTGGTGTGGCGTCGACGGCAGGTAAGTGCTATATCCACTCGGCAGGCAATAGCGACGACCCCAAGACGGCATGGAACCCGGGCGTGCTGGCCGCAGGCGACACGCAGGACCTGTTTCTCGAGTCGATGGCGGCAGCAGCGCAGGCCGTGCACAACTATTTCGGCGGACGAGTCATCTACATCAACGTGATGAACAACATGTCGGTGGACTGCGATTGCGACGGACATCCCGCCAAGCCAGAACTGAAGGACATGGGCATCGTGGCGTCGCTCGACCCCGTGGCACTCGACCAGGCCTGTCTCGACATGGTGTTCAACTACCAGGGCAAGCCCGGCGACGACAACAAGCCGCTCATACAACGCATCAACCGACAGCATGGTACCTACATCACCGACTATGCTGAACAGATTGGGCTGGGTTCGAAGAAATACACACTCATTAATATCAACTAAATGAATAAAAGAATCTTTCAGGTGCTTGCTGCTTTGGCGGCAGGCATCTTTTTTTTCCCCGAAGGCGCCTTGTCAGATGAGCTGAACGACTCGCTCTCCTTGCAGGAAGTGGTGGTGACGGGTACGCGGAATGCCGTGGATGTGCGCCATCTGCCCATGACGGTGACGGTCGTCACGCGTGATAAACTGGTCGAACAGCACCAGCCATCGGTGCTGCCTACCGTCATGCAACAGGTGCCCGGACTGATGGTAACCAGCCGTTCCATGATGGGCTATGGCGTTTCCACAGGAGCTGCCGGTGGCATCAACCTTCGCGGAACAACAGGCGGCGCAGGACAGATGCTGGTGCTTATCGACGGCCATCCCCAGTACAACGGCGTCTATGGTCATCCCATCAGCGACAGCTATCAGACCCTGATGGCCGAGCGTGTTGAGGTGTTGCGCGGTCCTGCCTCCGTACTCTACGGAAGCAATGCCATGGGCGGTGTGCTCAACATTGTCACACGTTCCTTTCCCATTGGGCACGATCGTGTGGAGACAAATGTCAATCTCGGCGCAGGCAGCTATGGCACCATCCAGGCCGATGTCTCGAATCAGGTGCGCAGCGGCCGTTTCTCGTCGACCGTATCGGCGCAGTATGGCCGCACCGACAACCACCGTCCGCACATGGGATTTGAACAGTATGGCGCCTACATGAAGCTTGGCTACGACTTCACATCGCACTGGAATGCCTACCTCGATGCCGACCTCATCCACTTCAACAGCAGCTATCCCGGGGCTGTGACCAGTCCCATCTATGGCGCCGACCAGTGGATTACCCGCGGCGTGGTGTCGGCAGCGCTCGAGAATCACTACGAACGCACGAGCGGAGCGCTGAGCGTCTACAGCAATTTCGGACGACATAAGATCGACGACGGCAGCGCAAATGCCGACCAGCCCACACAGCGCTACTTCCGTTCAAAGGATGCCTTGACGGGCATTTCGTGGTATCAGAGCGCTCGCCTTTTTGAGGGCAACCGCCTCACCGCCGGCATCGACTACCAGCACATCTACGGACATGCCTACTACACATCGAAGCAGACGGGCGAGGTGCTCGACACTCCGAACAAGCAGAGCGGTAAGTCCTATCGCAACGAAATCGCCGGCTATGTGGACTTCCGACAGGACATTGCCTCGTGGCTGACCGTTGACGCAGGTCTGCGCGTCGACCACCATTCGGTGACAGGAACGGAGTGGATACCACAGGCAGGCGTCGTGGTGCGCCCGCTGACAACAGGAGAAGTGAAGGCCATGGTGAGCAAAGGCTTCCGCAATCCCACCATGCGCGAGATGTATCTCTATCCACCGTCGAACGAGGAACTGGAGCCTGAGCGCCTGTGGAACTACGAACTCTCGTGGCGCCATCGGCTTGGAGCGTTCAGCTATGGCGCCAACCTATATTATATAAAAGGTGACAACATGATTCAGACCGTGGAGCGCAAGAATGTGAACACCGGCGAGATTGAGAACTATGGTGTGGAACTGGAGGCCGCCTATCGGCTGAACAGTCACTGGAGTCTCAACACCAACCACTCACTGCTCCACATGGAGAACCCCGTCATTGCAGCACCCACCTACAAGGGTTTCGTCGGTGCCGACTACCGTTGCCAGCGACTCACCGTCAACACCGCCCTGCAATACATCAGCGGTCTCTACACCGCCGTGGGCCAGGCAGAGCAGAAAGAAGACTTCTGCCTGCTCAGCATCAGTGCCACCTACGCCGTTGCCAAGGGTCTCAGCCTGTGGGTGCGCGGCGAGAACCTGCTTGCACAGCGCTATGAAATCAACCTGGGCTACCCCATGCCCCGCGCCACTTTCATGGGCGGAATCAGCTGGCGCTTCTGACTTCGTTGCTCTTCCGTAGCCACCATTTCAACAGAAAGGCAGAAAAACATAGTCTGAACGAAGACAAAAAACGACCAGAACGGCCAAAAGCAGACAACCTGATGTTGCTTGCTTTTGGCCGTTCTGGTCGTTTGTGTATGAGCTCGCGCTCTTCATCATTTGCTGTGTATGAGCACCTCCTGGATGACAATGCCGGGGTCAAGCAGATAGATGCGCAGTCGCTGTAGGCCCGTGTTGGTGACGGGTATCGAGCGCGAGGCATATCCGCGGAGGACGTTCAGGCGCCACTCTGCCGAGAAATCGTCGGCATGGATGGAGAAGACCTCCGGATGGCCGTCGCCAAGTTGCACGGCATAGCGCGCGTCGCGCCCCTCGTAGACACGCAGAGTTGGCAGGGTGCGAACCTCCACTGTTTGGTCGCCATCCTGCAAGTCGAGCTCATAATCTATGCAGGGAGCCTTTGTGAGGTCCTCTGCCTGATAGGACGGTGTGTTGAACGGCAGCACGACCATTCCATCTGTATAGCCGAGCCCCACTATCTGTTCTATGCCGCCTTGCCTGCGCTGACAGTGGGAGGCGGCAATGCGCACGCGTGGCTCCTTTGCAAACGGCGGATAGAGACCGATGTAGATGCGGTCGATGCGTGCATCGGGCTTCAGATCTGAGATTCGCAGTTTGTTGTTGCCTTTCTTTAGGTTCAATGTGCCCACACAACTCCACATCGGCCCCACGTTGTGTGCGTGCCATACGTTGTTGATGGGTGTTGCCGAAGCGTCGAATGAGTCGTTTTCTGTCGTCACGTGGCAGAAGACATTGTCCTTCGCCTCTTTTGAGTAGTTCTGTATGGGCGTGTAGGCTTCTATCCAAAGTGGAATGTGAGTTGTCTCCATCGCTCCCGAGGTGGATGTTGTCGAAGCTTCCCAAGCCCCCGAGGGGGAAGTCTTCTGTGATAACTGGGCAGAGGGCGGTGAGAAGGTGATGGTGACGCCGTCGGCAGAGAGAGCATCGGTGACCGACAGAAAGCGTGGTGCAGGACCATTGATGGCCTGCTCAAGCAGTTCTGGCGTACAGACAGGCGGGTCAATCTTCTCAGAACGGAACCAGTGATAAGGCTGCCAGTTGAAGAAGTGTGCCCACTTGCCGTGGCTTGTTTCGTTGTTGTAGCGGTCGGTCCATGCGTTCAGCTGCGCGAACATCTCTTTGACTCGGTTGGCATCAGCCATGGCTCCAAGGCTGTCACCTACCGTTGCCCGCACCATGCTGCGTCGCGCCAGCAGCTGGTATTCGTTGGCCATGGCTGCCCCGCGAATGGGATAGCCCACCAGTTCGAAGCAGGCATCTTTCAGTCTTTCAGGCATTCTCTGCATCAGGTCTGAGGCATGAGCCGCGAGTGCTCTCCATCGTGCGATGCGTTGTTCAATCTGCTCTTTGCTGTAGTCTATGAACCACACGTGCGCCTCCTTGCCTCCGGCCTGCAGCTGATAGTAGCCTTGCTGCAGGTCGGCCACCTCTTGTGCCCATTCCTTTCCGAAAGTCTTCGCAGCCCAGACCTTTGTGTAGTCGTGTGCCACTGTGGGCTTCCATCGGTCAATGTTCCATGCCAGCTCCATGACGAAAGAAATCTCCTTCTCCGCAGGCTTTATATCGCCTACGTTGAACACCCATATCTTCCGTGCGCCGTAAGTGTATGCCTTGGTGAGTTCTGTACTGAGGAAGGCGGGAGAAAGCGGACTGAGCCATATCCAACTGGCCGGGTCGCCATGGTACGACAGGTGATAGTAGATGCCGGCACCGCCTTTTCGCTTCATCTCTTCTGGGTTGCAAAGGTTGCGGCAATAGCCATGCTTGTCGTCGCTCCAGAGCAACGTCACGTCCTCGGGCACATGCAATCCGTTGTGATAGGCGTCGAGAACCTCCTCGTAGGTGCACAGAACCTGCGGTATTTCTTCAATGGATGACGGGCGTCGGGTGTTGGATGCCGACGTCTTGTTTGTCAGGATGTTGCGGCGCAAGATGTCGCGCTGGTCGTCGATGGCCTGCTGCATCAGCTTCACGCGTTCGGCGGTGCTGTTGGCGCCCTCCATGGGGTAGTCGTGTATGCCCCGCAGTCCGAGCGTATAGGTGTTCTCATATTTTCCGTTCGTGCGTACGCGTTCTTCCCAGTAGTCCTGCATGGTCTTGCGGTTGGTGATGTAGTTGAAGTCGCCGTAAGTGCCGACGGCCTTCCATTCCCCCTCATTGTTGCGCAACATCTGCTCACAGTGCGAAGAGCCCATCACGATGGCATAGTCGTCGGCAAGACGCGCGTTCTCAGGGTCGTCGTTGAAAGACTGCGTGCCGGGATGCATGGCTGGCCACAGGTAGTTTGCCTTGAGTCGCAGGAGCAGCTCAAACACTTTCTGGTAGGTCTTGGGCCCCACCTTGCCGGTTTCCTTCTCAAAATGCTGCTCAGCCCATCGTGCCCATCCACCGAACCGCTCGTCGTTGATGAAGATGCCTCGGTATTGCACCGACGGCTCCTGTTGCCAGAATCTGATGGGTTCTACATACAGCGCCTCTTTGTGGGCTGGGTTCACGTCGGCCCACCAGTACCAGGGTGACACGCCGATGGCTTCCGACAGCGACGTCAGTCCAAAGGCAGTGCCTCGCCGGTCGCTTCCAATGATGGCCAGCACAGGTGTGTGGTGCCTGGGATGCTGTGTGGTGACCACGAGAAACGATTCCCATTTCCCCCTGATAGCGCTGACGTCAATGCCCTGTCTCTTGACAATCTGGTCAATCAGTCTGCTGTTTCCCAGTGTTCCGGCCACCACACACGGGCCTATGGGAGGCTGTGCGGAAGTGGTTAGCGAAGGGCATTTTCCCGTCACCCGCTGAATGTCGTCGGCGAGCATTCTGGCGGAAATCCTCACCACTTCGTAGTCTTTCGCATCTGTGCAGATTGTGGCCTCCGACAATGGGAACCAGCCTTCTTCAGCCGTCTCGGCAATTCTCGGAAACGCGTTTGTCGTGCCGGCAGAGCCGGTGTCGGTCGTCTTCGCCATCAGGGCGCTCCCCATAGCCATGCAGACAAGCATGCAGAGCCACCGTGCAGTCAGTTCTTTCATACCTTTTCTATTTGTTTGCGCAAGCTGTTGTTATTCTCATCTGAGGCGCAGTGCCACATCTCTCACCGTCTTACTGATGTTCCGCTGCGCCACATCCTTTCGCATGGCCTCGGTCAGCGTGATGCTCGGGGGATTGATACACTCCACATAATTGAAACCTGCACGTAGCAGCTGTTCCCGGTCGCTGATGCGGCCAGCTATCAAGGCCACCGCCTTGCCCTCGGCATGTCCGAGTATTCCCATCGGCAGCTTGCCCATGAGCGTCTGGCGGTCGGCCGACCCCTCACCTGTGACAATCAGGTCTGCGCCCTTGGAAAGCTCCCTGAAACGAATGGTGTCAAGCAAAAGCTGTATGCCAGACCTGCATTCCGCATCGAGGTATTCAAGGAAAGCATAGCCAAGTCCGCCGGCAGCTCCTGCGCCTTCTGTCGTCGAACGGTCGTAGCCGAAATGTCTTGCAGAGACCTCGGCGAAAGTCCTGGCCCGCTCATCGAGCTGAATCACCATGTCGGCGGTGGCTCCCTTCTGGGGTCCGAACACATGTGCAGCCCCATTCTCGCCGCACAATGGATTCGTGACATCGGAGGCAATGGTGAAGCGAACCGACGTCAGCTCCTCCACGTTCTCCCAAATGCCTTTGATGGAAAAGGCGTCTTTGAGCGCTTGAAGCATGCCGGTGCCAGCGTCGCTGGTGGCACTTCCGCCAAGTCCGACAATGAGATGTCTCGCCCCGTGTCTGACGGCGTCGGCCACCAGTTGTCCAGTGCCGTAGCTCGTGGTCTGCAAAGGATTCCGTTCGTCTTCCGCCAGCAACGTCAGTCCACTGGCTTGTGCTATCTCAATCGCTGCCGTGTCTCCTTGCAACAGATACTTTGCCAACACAGGCCGCATCAGTGGGTCTCTCACTTCAACTTCTACTATCTCGCCGCCGATGGCTGCGCGGAAGGCCTCCAGAAAACCCTCGCCGCCGTCGCTGACAGGCACTTGTATGATTTCCGCGTCAGGACAGATGCTCCTGATGCCTTCTGCCGCCGCCATGTTTGCCTCTATGGAACTCAGGCAGCCTTTCAGCGAGTCAATCGCTATGATAACCTTCATAAGTGATAAGTGATAAGTGACAAGTGAAAAGTGATAAGTGACAAGTGAAAAGTGAGAAGTGACAAGTGAAACCGAGAACCGAATGGTGGGCGGCGATGGTCAATGAAACAGTTTCTGGGCGAAGTCGTGGAGCGACTTTCTCCACACCTGCCATTCATGGTCGCCGGGAAAGGTGTTGAAGGTGATGGCCAGTCCAGACTGCTTCATGGCAGCGACGGCTTTCTGGGTTGGCGACAAGCGCGGGTCGTCGGTGCCTACGGAGATATAGAACACCTTCAGCATCCGGTTATACTTCTCATGCTGAGAGATGAGGCCGGGCATGGCCTCCTCTGCATCGAACGACTTCGTCTCGCGTATGCCGCCGAAGACGCCCGTACTGAACACGCCGATATGGCTGAAAAGCTCGGTGTGCTGCAGACCGACGAAAAACGACTGGCCGCCACCCATGGAAAGACCTGCGAGCGCACGGCTCCGGCTGTCGGGAATGGTCCTGAAGGTTTGGTCTACAAAGGGGACGATTACTTCGGTGAGCTCTTCCTCAAAGCCTTTCATGCCCTGTATGGAATAGCCGAAGCCAGTGCCGGGAACCGTGATGTTGCCGTTTGACATGACGACAATCATCTCCTTGGCCTTGCCCTCCGCTATCAGGTTGTCCATGATGTTGTTGGTCTTGCCCTGGAAGGTCCATCCCGACTCGTCCTCGCCTCCGCCATGCTGCAGGTACAACACCGGATAGCGCTTCTTGCCCTTTGAGTAGCCGGCCGGTGTGTATACGTACATGGTGGCGTACGCGTTTCTCACTTTGGAGTAGTAATTGACGATGCTGACCTTGCCGTGTTTCACATCCTTTATGTCGTAGAAGCTGCAGCCCGCCTCGGGAATATCGATGGCGCTGGTCATCCTTCCACAGCCGAAAAAGCTCTTGCTGGCAGGGTCGGAAACGTCCATTCCACCCAGGCGGAACCAATAATAGTGGAAGCCTGGCACCAGCGGTTTGGTGTGGGCCATCCATGAGCCGTCGGGTTGTTTTTCGAAGCGGCACGACGGGTCGAGCGATACTGTCATCTGGCTCAGGTCGTCGTTGGAGCGAATCTTGAACTCCACGCTGTTGTCGGGCAACACATGGGGATATCCCTGGGCGTTGATGTTGGTCGGGGGGATGATGAGCTCCTGTGCTCCTGCATTCAAGGGGAAGCAGAGCACGCATAATAGAAATAGCAGTTCTTTTGTCTTCATAAGCAATTGCTCGGCGCGGCGCGCCTGATGGTTAAAAGAATAAATGTCAGACAACAGTTTCGGGAGGCGGGCGGTTCATCGGCAGCGGTTTCGTGGGGGGGGCGCAGCGGAAAACCGCTGCGCACGGTGGCTGTTCAGGAGGTTGAAAACGGAAGGGGGAGGCGTGTTCTTTGGCGGTTTCCGGGCGTTAGTCTGTCGCTTTCTTCGAGCAAGACTGTCGGTTTCAGGCAACAGTTCCATTGGTTTTGTTGAACAATTCCATTGATTTCGTTCAACGATTTCATTGACATTGTTTGACGATTCCATTGGAATCGTTTACCGAAACTGTCGCTTTTGTTCCTTCCATCCGTCAGTTTCACCGCTTGATTTTGGCGGTTTGGCCTGATGGCGCTGACGGTTGCAACAGGTCGTTCTCTCGAAAAGCAGAAGCAATGTTTACCGTGTGAACCGGCGTCCGTTCCATTTCAGCCTCGTCTGTTTCTTGTCGCTGCTCGACTTCCATGACGTGGCAATGATGTCCTTTCCTTTACGCGGCAGCGTGTAGGAAATAAGGTCATAGCCATCAATGTACTTTCCATAGATGCCTAAATCCTCATTCATGCATCTCGTCATCTCCTTTGTGGCGTTGTTATAGCGGAAAAAGATGAGACCGTCAGACTCGTCTCGGCCGCCCTCGGAATACTCCCTGTAGCAGGCCACCAGCTTGTGCTTTCCGTCGGATTCGTTCCAGAAGCAGAGCTCAATCTTCGTGGTGTAGTCGTCATGGCGCTGCTGGTAGAGCAGGAATCCGTTCTGCTGGTCAATGGTCAGCGTTTCGCTTTTGTCGAGAGGCTGGCCCTTGCTTTGTCTGGCCAATGCGGCTTTCATGTCGTCTAACAGGCGCAAGCCCTCTTGTTCGCCCTCTTCTACCTCATCTGCACCGGGGAAGGAGGAAAGGTAGGCAACGGCAAAATCGCGGATGGTTGGCCGTGAGCCCCGGCAGTTCACGCGGACAACATCCTGTGCAGCCACCGCAAGCGCACAGATGGCAAGGATAAACAAAAACGATAGTCTTTTCATAAGTGGCATGTGATAAGCGGTAAATGTTAAGTGATAAACGGCAAGTGATGAATGGCATGATGCCATATCGCCATGCAAAGATACACAATTCTACGCAACCAAGAAACACCCATAGATGAAAAAACGCTCTTTTTTGAAGTTTTTCGAAAGTTTTTTCCAACTGTGCAAGAAGATTTCGCTTTTTATGCGTATCTTTGCAGCACAGGGACACTTCTGGAATGAATAATAAGGAATAAACAGCAAAAGAGAAGACGGACCAAACGGGTCTTACTCCAAGATCCCAGCCTATCTTTTTAGGCATCCCGTTAGACCCGTCATTTCCGTCTTCTTTTCTCTTGAAGCCCCCATGTCCCCGAGGCGAGATGTTTCTAACTGATAACTGAAGACTGAGACGTATGAACAACCAGACAATGACGAAGGTCGCCTTGCGCTATCGTGCCGTGTTCCTCGATATCAACCGCGAGGCCGTCGACATGAGCAACGAGGCCTCGATTCCCGTGATGGCTTTTATTTCCCGACTAAAAGAGAGCGGATTCTGCGTAAGCGAGGAACTGCTCCATGCGCTGAATGCCGTGTCGGCCAACCGGCTGGCGGAAATCACCCAGTGCATCAACGATGTGATGGGCGTCAATCTGAACTGGGCGCCGCTCGTGAAAGGATGGGATGTGCCTACGGGAGAGACGTTTGCCGACCATCTGATCACATGGATTGCCAACATCTTCGGAAAGGAAGCTGGCTTCGAAGGAACGACGCTGCCCTGCGGGCACCTTATTCCCGACGGCACATTCCCCCTTGAGCGCTACAACGGCTGTCCGTATTGCGGCACGCCGTTTGTGACGGCCGGCTTTGTGTATAAGGGTCAGGCAAGCAAGCTGAAGGAACTTCGTCTGTTCACGGTCAGTGACATGAAGAAGGTGTTTGCGTCATTGTTGTCTTCTGCCACTCCGCTCGACGGCACCCAGAAGGACTCGCTGGAGATGCTGCTGCGCGAGTTTCCGCTGCCTATCGATGTCAGTATCACGATGAAGGAGACCGCCATGCTGGTCGTGAAGCTGCTGGTCGCACAGGGCAAGGCAGAAGAGGCTTCGAGTCTGTTGAAGACTCCTACCGATGTGCTCCGCTATCTTTGGTTCGAAAAGACAGGCTATGTGCAGATCATCCAGCCCAAGACGCTCGTTGCACATGCCCGTAAACTTTATTCCCATATATGGGAGCCGCTCGACAAGGGTGCCGACGCAGCACGGGAGATGAAGAAGAAACTGATGCTGAAATATGACCGCAAGGCCTGCCTGCGCGTGGCAAAATGGCTGAACAATATTCCGATGACAGCCAGGCAAGCTGCCGAGAACATGAACCCCAAGCGAGGCATGTGGGTGCGCATGATACATGCGCTCCGGCTGGGAGAGTACTCCCGCAAGGAAGGTTTCGGCCATCTGGCTGAGATACTCGATGTGTTCTACAAGCAGGACTACACCACCTGGCAGGGTCGGGTGGACAAGGCCCGCGCAGCAAACGATGCGGAAAAGACGCTTGGATTACTGAAAGAGCGCCCGGGACTATTCGCCCGTTGCCTGTTCGCCACGATGCTCCGCTTTGGTAGCGACAAGGCGATTGCCGCGTTCAATGAGGTGGCCGACAAGCTGCCTGCGCGGCTGCTGCTCTCGCTCGGCAATGCGGCAGAGGTGTATTTCGACCCAAAGGCAACGCGTCTGGCACGGCCTATCACGGGCGTTACACACAATATTGAGCCGAATAAGTTGCTGGCTCTCTACGACGAGCCGGCAATCAAGGCCATGGTGGCTGCCGTGGACGATGTCTACAAACGCTCCATGGCAAGGCGTTTCGCTGTCCAGAAGACGGAGAGCAAGACCATCTACATTGAGCCTTCGCTCTACAATATCCCTGTCAGTGTGGGCGACCGCTCCGCCACTATTCAGGACACCTCGTGCGCCTTGATGGGCACTCGCTTCCCCGTGGAGGGCGATGCCGTGCGACTGTTCCTGCAGTGGGGCAAGGGTTTGCATGCACAGCACCTCGACATGGACCTCAGTGCCCGCATCGCGCTTCCCGAAGGAAAGATTGAGGAATGTGCATACTATAGCCTGACATGTGTCGGCGCCAAGCACTCAGGCGACATCCGTTCCATACCCGAGATGGTGGGAACCGCCGAGTATATCGAACTATCGGTGCCTGAACTGGAGAAGGCCGGTGCCATTTATGTGACCTTCACCTGCAACGCTTACTCCAACGGCGCCCTTCAGCCCAACCTCGTTGTCGGATGGATGGACTCAGCCTACCCGATGGAGATCTCCGAGGAGAACGGCGTGGCCTACGACCCTTCGTGTGTGCAACACATGGTACGCATCAGCGAAGGCAATCTGGCAAAGGGCCTGGTCTTTGGCGTTCTCGACGTGAAAAAGCATGAAATAGTCTGGCTGGAAATGCCTTTCACCGCCCAGACGCTCAGAGGTGCCGACGCGGCATCGATAGAGGCGCTGCTCCGTAGACTGGAGACAAAGCTCTCTGTGGGCCAGTTGCTCGACATGAAGGCAGAGGCACAGCACCTTGCTCTCGTGGATAATGTGGACGAAGCCGACGAGGCTTACACCTACGAGTGGGCGCTCAATCCAGCTGAGGTGACGAAACTGCTGAACAGTTGAGAGTAAAGTTGACGGATTCAAGTTTCGGAAGTTGTGAACTTCTGAACTCCTGAACTCCTGTGAGACAAGTTAACCGCGAGCTGTGGTTTAAGAACTGAGAGGAAACAAAGTGGCGGCAGCAAATTCTTCACTCTTCACTTTTCACTCTTCACTTTTCACTTCCATCCGCCCCTTTTCATATTGGTCCAGACTGACGATTCTCTCCTTGATGCTCCCGTCAATGATGAAACACTGTCGGGAATCTATCATGGCGAAGAGGTCAGTCTCTACTTTTTCATAGCCTAAGCCAAGTTTGGTGTGGCCGAAAACTTGAAACGCCTTGTTCATACCGTATGCATTTGGGGTGTCGAGGGTGGCGTGTTCGTCGACGTCAGCCCACAGGATGCCACCCGTTTTTTCCCCGAACCATGAACGGCAAATGCCAACAACCGCCAGCATGTCCTGACCTTTACCGTCATCATCCAGCTGGTTGATTCTTTCAATGATGTCAGGGTCGGAGATGGAAATCTGGTTGTCTGGCAGGTGCCAAACCTCATCGTTGACTTTCTTTAGCCAAAAAAGAGTCATCCCAGCGTGCGAGAAAACATACGGGATTTCGAGTTGTTGGGTCGTTTGGTCGTCTGGGAGACTGGTCGTTTGGTCGTTTGGTTGTTTGGTTGTTTGGTCGTTTGGTCGTTTGGTTGTTTGGTCGTTTGGTCGTTTGGGGGACTGCACTCTTGGAACCAATTCCAGGTGGGCAATCTGGAATAAATCCTCGTTTTCAGCGAACACTTCATTGTAGTTGGCCCAGTTCAGCAGG
>JAFWQE010000184.1 GCA_017509155.1 Prevotella sp. | reverse complement strand
CTACGACCTCTATGGACTCAACGGCATTCCCCACGTCATCCTCTTCGCCCCCGACGGCACCATCCTCGCCCGTGGGTTGCGCGGTGAGGAACTCGAACAGCAGTTAAAGAAGATTTTTATTGAAAACAAATAAGAGAAACGTACAATGGACAAGAAAACCATCAATGATTCTAATCTTCGTGAAGCCCTCCGGCTGGAATATGCCAATATACCACAATTGCCCGCAGGCCTCAATGAAAAAACAATGAAAAGAATAGAAAACAGATGAAGAAGTATATCTCACAGAAAATACAATCAAGGTATGGGTAAAGTAGATGAAATATTAGAAAGGCTAAAAGGCATGGAAGTCGTGATTAGCAATCCAGAAGAATTGACAGAGCGAATCATGGCCAGTATTACCACATCAGAGACTCAAAGTGTAACAATTTAAACATCAAACGAATAAAATCATGAACAAGAAAATCATCATCACCGCATTGCTCGCCCTCGTCGCTTTGACGGGGCAGGCGCAAGTAAAATGCCACGTCGAAGGTACATTGGAGACCGACGCATGGGGCGACGAAATCATCATTTGCGAGGCAGGGACTGACCTGCGCGTGGTGGACGAGCCGCGCTTTCATGTGAAAGCCAAGGACGGACACTTTACCTACGACATCGAGACCGACTTTCCAAGGCTCTATGATGTGTTCTTCCTGAAACAATACGAAACGGGCAGCTGGTTCGTGGGCAAGTTCCTTGTCGAGAATTGCAATGTGAACGTCACGATGTTTGCTGACAAGAAGCCACGCTTCACGACCAATGGTGACGAAGGCCGTAAACACGCCGCGAAGGACAGCATTGAGGATGTGCGTTTCTGGAACCCTGTTCACGAAATCGATGACCAGTTGGAAAACCCTGACCGCAGGGCAGAGTTCTTTAAGGCGGACTTCATTTCGGCCATTAATGAGGCGAAGACGTGGAATGTGGACAGTCTGCCACAGGCATACGTCGATTCCGTCCGTCAAATCATAAACCACTATATGCAGAACAGGAACGAAATGTACACGACGAAGGGCTGGCAACTGAAACAACAGCGCGACAGCATCACCGATGGACTTAGGCCGTTCCGCCTCGCCTATGCCAAAGAGCACCCCATGCTTTGGACGCTCTACGATGTGCTTGACGCCATTCAAACCCTCAAACATGCAGACTACTATGTGAACTTCGACCCATCGGAGTGGGAGCCTTACCTGACGCTCTATCACGACAAGTTCATCAATTTATATCCCAGTCACCCCATTCACGACCAGATAGCCACCGCCGAGACAGCCTACCGCCTACAGCCGGGCAAGCCCTACATCGACTACACAGTGCGCAACACCGACGGTCAGCTCGTCCCCATCTCTTCGTTCATCCGAGGTAAGGTGGCACTTATCGACCTCTGGGCTTCGTGGTGCGGCCCCTGCCGTCGTCACAGCAAAGCCATGATTCCCATCTATGAGAAATACAAGGACAAGGGCTTCACCGTCATTGCCATTGCCCGTGAGCGTAACCGCCAAGCGATGGAAAATGCTGCGAAGAAGGATGGTTACCCCTGGCCGAGCCTGTTGGAACTGAACGATGAAAATCAGGTGTGGCGCAAAAACGGAGCCGGCAATGCCGGTGGTGCTATGTACCTCATTGACCGCGACGGCACCATCCTCTCCACCTCCACCGATGCTGAGGAATTGGAGCCACTCATTAAGAAAGCACTAAACATCGAATGAGATATGAACAAGAAAACTATCATCACCGCACTGCTCGCCCTCGTTGCAATGGCGGAGCAGGGACAATCCAAGGAAAAGTCATAGGTTTCGGAGAATCCTTATATCAACAATTAGACGCGGCACTAGCCTCAAAGAAGACAGAAGGAAGATTGTCAACGTAGGTCATTTCTGTTATATCTCTCGGTGTGCAAGATTGCTCCAGACCTAAGGCCTCTCCGCAAACTTGCACATTTGTTTTCACCCCAAACCCTCGAGGGTGACCCCGCACCGCCCTGGCGATGCGGAGCCTTCGGCAGAGCCGCCTCCAGTCGGTTTCTGATTGTCGGGCCCCTGGCCACTCCAAACAGAAACCGCCCTCCGGCAGCAAGGCACTTTGTTCTATACCGGCCTACGGCCGGAGCTCCGCGCCGGCTGCGCCAGCGCTCCGCCTGTCATCGGGTCGAGCGCTTCGCGCACGACCGCACGGCGGTCGTCTGGTTGTTCGTGGTGCGGATAGTGATTGCTGCAGTTTGCGGGCGGCAGTCTTTTTCCTGCTGCAGCGCTATGATAGCGCTATCCTATATCAGGGTCTTATCCCTCTTGGCTCTCTCTCTACGGGCTATTGTATCTCCTATAGGGGAGAGTTCCTATTATCAGTATGATCATTTTGGGAGATGAAACCGTCCGGTGCCTTGCGCCTTGTCTGCCGGGGCCTGCGTTGTCGGTCCATCAGCGAGCTTTGGCCGCCTGGCGCTCCTTGCCACAGGAAGTGCAACTTCAGTGGAATGCCCTGGTCTGGAATGTCGAGCCGCACCGGCCACCCTTCGACCACTCCACCCGCATCTCCGGCTACAATCGATTTGT
>JAFWQE010000183.1 GCA_017509155.1 Prevotella sp. | reverse complement strand
TTTTCATGAATTATAGCTGCGCAAAACTTTGACAGATTCAAGTTTCGGGAACTCTTGATGCACGTGTGTAGATATGGCCTGAAAGGCCAAAAAGCCAACAGCCCAGGGCATCGCCCTGGGGATTGTGTGGCGTAATGGAAACTTCGCCCTGTAAGGGCAAAAGCGCTGACACCAGAAAGCTTTTGCCCTTTCAGGGCGCATATACCGCTACATTTATCCCCAGGGCGATGCCCTGGGCTAAGTGCTTGATGGCCTTTCAGGCCACTTATATACTGCTGTAGCATAACTTCCGAAACATTAGTTGTGGATAATTTGTGTGAAGGAGTTCAGTTTTTCATAAAAACATGGCATAAAGTTAATTTTTAAGTTAATTTTTATGGCGGTTTCAATATAAATGCCTACTTTTGCGCCCAGATAACTTAAAAGTTAAGCATGAGACAAGATTATACGATAGAGTTGCTGGAAGAATATGAGAATGTAAACATTTTACAAGATATGAAGAGGAGTAGCATTTTAGAGCAGCGTCGTAAACAGGTGAACCCCGAAGTCCACCAGTCTGTAGATTTGTCGTTCCAGATAGTTGACAGAATACACGCCATTCTTGTACAAAAGAATATGAGGCAAAAAGACCTTGCCCTTCTTTTAGGCAAGAAAGAGGCTGAAATCAGCAGATGGATGCGTGGAACACATAATTTCACCATCGACACGTTAGTTGCTATTGAGGAAGCTCTGCAAGCTCCCATTGTCGAAGTGTGCCATCCAGAGGAAGAACTGGCTCACTGTTAGCATTATTATAACATTACACCGCAACAATGCTTTTGCCCTTACAGGACGTGGTATCATTTGCGTCCAAATACCCAAGGCGTTGCCTTGGGCTGGCAGCTCATTGCCCTTTCAGGGCGCTTCTTTTCTTCAACACAGAACCTCTGCGCCTTTGCGCCTTCCATATAACAAATTCATAAACCACTGATAAACAAGCATATAGATTTTTGCTATTTTCGCCTCGTTTTAGGGCATTGTAAATCCTAATCCATTGCTCTGCGTTAGAGAGAAAAAACAGCTGTTGGCCGTCATGTAGCATATTAACCCCAATTAGCGGATTATATTTCCCGCAATTTGTGACAGCCTTAATCCTTGCGCTGATGGATGCGGGGGTGAACGTTTCAACTTTTTATGAAGGTGTTTGAAGAAAAGAGGCAGAAAATTGGGGGCATTGTTCATTAGATGCGGATTTTTTTCATTTGTTACCCAAATAATTTGTACTTTTGCACCGCCAAAGGGCCTCCGATTAAGTAATGGCCTCCGATTAAGTTTTGACTCCATGTTTTTCAAAGATACACCAATTTCTGAGTTAACGCTGTTTTTCATTATTTATGGCGGGGCAGCGATGGCGGCACTCATCGCCAGCCTCTACCTGTGCCTACGGCGGGGCAATGCCTTTGCGCCCGACATCACGCCGCCGACGTCGCTGCGCCGCTGGGCAGCATCGTTCTTTGCCTCCGCCTTCCTGAGCCACGTATGGTGGTTCCTCTTCTATACCTTTTCCGGCGACATCAACTCTGTGTTTTGTGCTGTGGTTTCGGTGATTGACTACCTGTGCCTGCTCACCTCCATTGCCAGCACCCTGTTTGCGATGCTGCAGGATCGGAGGCGGCGGGCTTGGCCGGTGGCCTTGACCATCGTGCCGTATGCGGTGTTGCTGTCGCTGAATGCGGCCTCTCATGATTGGCTCTTCCTGAACATCGCCATCGGTTACCTGTCCGTGGTGCTCATGCTCTTTTCCTTCTATGTGTTTTTCGCCGTCCGGCAATATGGCCGCTGGCTGCGCGACAACTATGCCGACCTGGAGCACAAGGAGGTGTGGCTGAGTCACGTGCTGGTCCTCGCTATCCTGTTGTTGTTCATTGGCGACGGGTTCGCGGGCTTCAATATCGTCATCGGCTGTTTGGTCCAAATCGTGGGCTTCGTTCTTTCCGGCATCCTGCTGTGGCGTGTGGAGACGCTGCCGCAGTTGGAGAATGCGCCGACGGTGGAAGAGACGCTGCCGCAGTTGGAGGACATCGCCGTGGAACAGCCGTGCTGCCCACCGGCGCAGGAGGTGTCGCAGGAGGCCGGTCTGCCGACCCCTGAGAGACAGCCGTTGGTCATCCCCTCGAAAATCGAGGAACTGCTGGAGGAGCACTGCGTGCAGACGCAGCTGTACCTGCAGCACGACCTGACGCTGCAACAGCTGGCGCATGCCGTAGGCACCAACCGCACCTATCTCGGCCTGTATTTCTCGCGTCGGGACATCACGTACAACGCGTATATCAACGACCTGCGCATCGACCATTTCATGCGTCTCTATCGGGAGGCAGCGACCACCAAGCAAACCATCACGGCACAGCAGTTGGCCAGCGCCAGCGGCTATCGTAGCTACAGCACTTTCAGCCTCGCCTTCAAGCAACGCACGGGGCAGAGTGTGACGGCCTGGATGCGCGAGATGGCGGGGAAGGACAATTAAACCCAAATCGGCCAAATGACTGATTTGGGTATAAAGAAAGGGATCAACTCGCATAGATTACTTTCCAACGAAGTCGTTTCTTTTATCGTCTTATTGCGCCGTTCCGACTTTCAAAATCTGCAATTCTCTTTCAAAATCTGCAAAACCTGAGCATATAAGGTGCTCGGAGTCGTGTTGTTTGTGGGAATTTGTTTACCTTTGCAGCAAATTAACACAAATAACCAACAAAAAGACAGAAAACATGCTCTTCATCATCACCATGATACCCATAGGCGACCGCAACCAGAGCCAGTACTACGAGGGCCGCATGATGGAAGCCCGCCTGTGGTACAGCGCCTTGGACGGAGGCCTCATCGGCACGACCTACGGCAGCCGTCGCCTGACGGGCTACGAGAAGGACCTCGTGCACCATTGCCGATGCCGTGAAGTTATAACTCCAAATGGAATAATGTATAATTCTAAATAAACTATCTCATGGTACAAGATTTGTATATTTTGATGATCACGGCCGCTGTGGTCAGTATTGTGTTTAAGTTCTTGAAGCAGCCTGTTGTGCTGGGTTACATCGTCGCCGGTGTGCTGATAGGCCCTAACCTCTATGGCGAGAACATTGTCAATGGCGACAACGTAAAGGCATGGGGTGACATCGGCGTGCTGTTTGTGTTGTTCTGCATCGGTCTGGAGTTCCGCCTGAAGAACCTTATCAGCAGCGGAAAGATTGCAGCCATTGGTGCAATGACCATCATCTTGGGCATGATGGTGCTGGGCTACCTCGTTGGCCAGGATGCCAAACTTGATATGATCAACTCGTTGTTCCTGGCAGGAATGCTCTGCATGTCGAGCACCACGATTGTGATGAAGGTCATCGACGAGGCCGGCATGAGCAAGGAGCGTTTCGTCAAGGGCGCTACCAGCATCCTCATCGTGGAGGATGTGGTGGCAGTGGTGCTGATGGTGTTGCTCTCCAGCATCGCCATCCGCCATCAGTTCGAAGGTGGTGAACTGATCAACAAGGTGCTCATCCTGGCTCTCACACTCGCGGTGTGGTTCATCGTCGGCATCCTGATTATCCCTACGGTGCTGCGCAAGATCCAGAAATATCTGAATGACGAGACACTGATCATCCTCGCCCTGGGCCTGTGCTTAGGCATGGTGCTGACAGCCGAGGAAGCTGGCTTCAGCAGCGCACTCGGTGCTTTCGTGATGGGTTCTATCCTTGCTGAGACGGTAGAGGCGCATCGCATCGAGCACCTGATGACGCCGCTGAAGAACGTCTTCGCCGCCATCTTCTTCATCTCCGTGGGTATGCTCATCAATCCCCCCACGTTGGTGGAATATTGGTATAGCATCCTCTGGGTTAGCCTGGTAGTCATCGTCGGCATGATTCTCTTCGGCACCTTGGGTTGCTGGTGGGGTGGCGCTACGATGCGCGACTCCATGCTGACCAGTTTCTCCTTTGTGCAGATTGGCGAGTTCTCGTTCATCATTGCTTCACTGGGTACCAGCCTGGGCGTTCTCGATCCTATCATCTATCCTATCATCGTGGCATCCAGTGTGGTGACCACCTTCCTCACACCCTATATCATGAAGGCCGCGCTGCCAGCTTACAAATTCTTCTACAATCACGCCCCGGCCAGCTTGCGCGAAAAAATCGACCGCCGCGAGCTGGAGATGGCAGCAGCGGAAACCGCTACTGAATCCGACGGCCCGTCCATTGCAGACAAGGCTCGCCGAGCTGTCCGCCACACCGTCATCACCAAGCATCTGGTGAATCTGATGATTAAGAACATGAGTGCGCACGACGAGGAAAATAAGTAGAACACAAATATCCATAAAAAACTTCACGTTATGAAAGAAGTGATTATTCTCGGCAACATCATTACGATGGATGAAAAGCGGCCCTTTGCCAAGGCTGCATTAGTTAAGAACGGCGTGTTTGCCTATATCGGCAACGCAGAGGAAGCCAAGGAGCTCGCAAGCGCGGACGCACGCGTATTAGATTATGGTGAGAACTTCATCTATCCAGGTTTCCTCGAGTCACACTGTCACGGCTATTTCGCCGGCGACCGCGCTGTCGGACAGGCAAACCTGATGCAGGCTGGCTTTACCGACTACGTCAAATACCGCGAAATCATCAAGGATTTCATAGCGAAGAACCCACAGCGCAAGCTCTACGTTGCCGCAGGATGGGTGGAAAACGAAGAATATGTCACCAAGGCGTACTTAGACGAAATCTACTCCGAGAAGCCACTCATCATGCAAACGGGCGGCGGACACTCCATGCTGCTCAACACCAAGGCATTAGAATGGGCAGGCATCGACGCCGCATACGCGAAGAAAATGGGATATGATATGGTACATGTGGACGAGAACGGCGAACCAGACGGCTACATCTGCGAAAATCCGGTCATGGAACTGATGCCCAAGCTCCCCATGACGCTGGAGGATGCAAAAGACTATCTGCTCGCCTGGCAGGACTACGCTTTCCAAAACGGATATACGGGCGTCGCTGACGCCGGCGTGGAGATTTTCTTCAAGGATTGTGCCCAGGCATACCATGAATTGGAGGAGGGAGGCTGGCTGAAGCTGCGTACCTACGGCTATATGCTGGCTGCCGACAATGTGGCTGACCCCAAGGCCGAAGTCGCACGCGTAGCAGCAGACCGTGCCAAGTACAGCGGCGAATATTTCCAGATTGTCGGTATCAAGGCGTTCCTCGACGGCGTGACCGAGGCACACACGGGCTGGCAGAACCAGGACTACCTCGACCAACCCGGCTATCACGGTGTGGAGCGCTTCAACGACCACGACAAGATGGTGGAGCTGATTGCTGAGGCCGATAAGGAAGGGCTCGCCGTGCATGTCCACTCCGAAGGAGGTGGCGCTGTTCACTTCATGCTGGACTGCATCGAGGACGCAGAGAAAATCACCGGCGACAAAGACCAGCGCAACGTGCTGGCACATCTGCACTTCGTGACCGACGAGGATATCCGCCGCATGGCAGAAACAGGCTCCGTACCAGCCGTGGCACCGCTCTGGACGCCAGAGGCCCCAATCCTTTACGATCAGGAAGTCGCATACGTCGGAAAGGAACTGGCTGATGAGGCATACCCCATCAAGTCGTTCTATGATGCTGGCGCCAACGTGGTCTTCCACTCTGACTATCCCGTCTCACCGATGATGAATGTGAAATTCAGCATCTATACAGCGGAAAAGCGTTCGTATCCAGCTGGATTGTTCGGTGACTCACCACGCAATCTCAAGGAAGCCATCACCCGCGAACAGTCGCTGCGTGCCATGACCATCAACGTGGCCCGCCAGTGGCACCAGGAGCATCGCCTCGGCTCCATCGAGTTCGGCAAGATTGCCAACATGACGGTGTTCGACTGCGACTTCTTGCATGACGACATAGAGAAGGTCGCAGACGCCAACCTCGTCGCCACCATCGTGGATGGCGAGGAAGTCTACCATTTTTCCTAATTTCCTAATTTCCCATTTTTCAACGTTTCCGCTCGGCGCCTTGCGACGCTTCACGCTTGAAGAACTTTTTCAACTTTTCAATGTTTCAACTAGTTCTATGCCTGCTCGCTGCCACCTTACAACCAGACACATCGCCGCTCGACCAGTGGCTGGCCGGAAAGACCGTCACCGCCGAGGCCGTGGCGGCCTACGGAGGCATTGACAAGTGCTTCGCCGCCGAGCCTATACCCGACGGCGTATGGCAGCGCATGCAGGGCAAGACCTACAAGGAGAATCCCTATATCCAACGGGACGACCTGCGCCACATCCGAGCCCTCCACTGGGACTACGACGAGCAGATGCACGTGGGCGAGATGATTGTCAACAAAATCATCGCCGACCGCGTGGCTCGCATCCTGCGCCAGCTCTTCGACGCAAAGTACCCCATCCAGCGGATGCTACTGCCCGATGTCTATGATGCCGATGACGAGAAACAGATGCGCGACAATAACTCGTCATGCTTCTGTTTCCGCACAATCGCTGGCTCCACCAAGCTGTCGAAGCATGCACGTGGACTGGCCATCGACATCAACACGCTCTACAATCCTTACGTCAAGGTTCGCAAAAACGGTACCCGCTACATCCAGCCTGCCACCGCCAAGCCCTACTGCGACCGCACGCGGGACTTCCCATACAAGACAGACCACAACGACCTCTGCTTCAAGCTCTTCACCGAGGCTGGCTTTGAGTGGGGAGGCGACTGGACTACGCGCAAGGACTACCAGCATTTCGAATTGATTGAATAAACCTCACAACCTCATTGTATTGAAACATGAGACAGAAAATTCTTACAATTTTTGCGACAGCAGCGCTCCTCCTAAGCATGAGCGCCTGCAAAGACAAGGATGACGACTCCGCATCCTCCGCCCAACAGGAGTTGGAAAAGAGCCTCATCGGCCTCTGGTACGAGGAGTTCGACTATCAAGACGTGACCGAGCAGGGAAAGCCTTTCAACCACGCCTTGATTGCCGTAGAGGCCAAAGCCGACCACACAGGCTACGTCGCCCTGGCCGTGTTTGATGACGCATTCAACGAGCCGCTCGAGATTTACGGAGGTCCGAAGGATGCACCCTTCACATGGCAGGTGACAGCCGAGGGGCAGATTACCCTGACAGACCCGAATACAGGCACGTCCATTACGACACGCAGCGACGGCGGTCACAACAACTTTGTCAATGTCGGGCAGATTAAGATGAATTGCTCGCAGGGGAACATCGCCTTCAGCAATACCTCCCATACAGGTTCGCTTGCCAAGGCAGAAAGCGACAAGAGCGGTTTGATTCAGGACTGGATGGCAAAGTCCACCCTACCCCGCGCCTGCGTCACCGACAGCATTCCCGTGGAGATCTTCCCCGACTACATGAACTACGTGTTCAATTACCCGTCCTTCGACCCCTTCGGCAATCCCTGCACACTAAGCGGTACCATCACGGTGGACAAGACGTTGGCACAGGAGGGCAAGCCCTACAACGGCATCCTGCTCTTCAACCACTTCACCATCTACGCCACCACCCAGGCCCCTTCGCGTGGAGCCGTCGAGTTCCCGACGGGGGCTGCCTTCACCAACTTCATCATCGTAGCACCCGACTACTACGGCTTCGGCATCACAGAGAAAGAGCCGCAGGCCTACTGCATCTCACGCGCCAACGGACGCGCCTCCCTTGATGCCTACCTCGCCGCCAAGCGTTTGATTGAAGACCTGGGGGTGAAGAAAGGCGACGACTTTGTCATCGCTGGATATTCCGAGGGAGGACAGACAACGATGGGCGTCCTGCGCGAAATATCCGAACGACATCCTGAGATAAAGGTGAAAAGGGCTTTCGCTGGCGACGGACCTTACGACATCAACTCCATGTACGATGCCATCGCAACAGGAGAGACTGAGATGCCCAGCACCGTCTGCAACGTGCTCTTTGCCTACAACCACTTCTTCCAGCTCGGCTTCGACATCCACGACTATCTGAAGGATCCCGTGGCCAGCCACTTCGATGAGTGGTTCCTCAGCAAACAGAACAAGCGCAGGGCTCTCGACGAGGAGCTCATTAAGACCAAAAAGGCCAGCGATGTCTGCACAGCGGCCGTACTCGATGCTAACAGCTCCCTGTCCCGCCGATTCAAGGAAGCCTTCAACGCCGATGCCCTCACCAGCGGCTGGACGCCACGTAGCGACTTCGACGTGATGCTCTTCCACGACACCAAAGACGATGTCGTACCTGTCGAGAACTTCTACGCCATGAGCAAGTTCCTCAAGGACAATGGCATCAAGACAGAGGAGTTTGTCGGCGAGTACAGCTCCAAGACGACCAAGGAACTCGGTATCACCAACCATGAGGTGTCCGGCCTTACCTTCTTCCTCAGGATTATCGAGTGGGTGACGGCGAACTATTAACATTAACAAGTAGACATTCTTAATAAATATAAGTAGGTGTTCATAGTTATCATGTAAACTAATTTTGGGCACCTACTTATAATCGTTGAAACAGGGCTCAGGCTTACAAAATATGCAAAAACGGTTGCAAAATTAACAAAAAGACGATGAAAATGATGAATTAGGCACGCAAGAGACAGCTATCTCGGAGAATTTGCTTACCTTTGCAACATCTTTGCACTTATAAATACAAAACAAAACATCTATAATTTAAAATTAGAAGTAATAATGAAAAGAAAGCATTATTTAGAGTGGATCTTCATGATCTGTGTAATGGCAGCATTAGGCTCTTGTGGCCCAGAGATGCCAAAAGAACAACATTCGTCGTTCGAGACGATGACAATTAAGAAGTCTGACATTGAGCTTCCTTATAAGTTCAGTGCCCGGATGAAAGGTATGAACGATGTGACAGTTACACCGCAGGTCAGCGGTCAGCTGATGAAGATTTGCGTGACAGAAGGTCAGCAGGTGAAGCAGGGACAGACCCTCTTCATCATCGACTCGCGTAATGCCCAGTTAGAGTTAGAGGCAGCGGAGGCCAACCTGCAGGCAGCGCTGGCTCAGGAGAATTCTGCAAAGTTGGAGTATGAGTCAAATCGCAACCTGTTTGAGAAGAAAATCGTGAGCAGCTACATGCTGAATAACTCGGAGAACTCCTACAAGCAGGCACAGGCTGCTGTCGCCCAGGCCCGTGCAGCGGTGAACCGCGCCAAGGTGAACCTCGGTTTCTGCACCATCACGGCTACCGTTTCCGGTGTTATCGGTGAGATTCCCGTGCGTGTTGGCGATCAGGTGTCACCGTTGTCACAACTTACCATCTTGAGCGGCAACACGACGATGTATGCTGAGTTCTCGGTTACGGAAGCGATTGTTGAGACGATGGTGCAGGAGGGTATGAAGGCCGACGAGATAAATGCCTACATTGCCAAACTGCCCGAGGCAACATTTGTCATGAAGAGTGGCACGGAGTACCCCCACAAGGGTCGTGTCGTCAGCCTCACCGGCGTGGTTAATGCCGAGACGGGTTCACTGACCTGCAAAGTGACGTTCCCCAATCCCGATGGCCACCTGTACTCCGGTATTCAGGGAACAATCGTGATGCCTTTCTCTGAGAAGGACGTGATTATTGTCCCCCAAGGTGCTGTCGTACGCCTCCAGGACAAGTCATTGGTTTATAAAGTGCAGGCCGACAGCACGGCCACCGCTGTAGATGTGACAACAGAAGACACCGGTAATGGTAAGGACTTCATCATAACCAGTGGCTTGAATGTGGGCGACCGGATTGTAACCACAGGTGCCAATAACGTATTCGAAGGACTGAGGGTCCTGTATCCAGAAGAAGTGAAAAAGTGAAAAGTAATTTCGTGATAACGTAATATCGATATTTCGAAATATGAAAAACAATATTTTCATTAATAAATACGTGATGGCTTGTGCCATCTCTATTGTGATTGCGCTGGTGGGCTACATATCAATCAGTACCCTGTCGGTAGAGCAATATCCGGACATCGCACCGCCCACGGTGCAGATTTCTACCAACTACTCTGGCGCCGACGAGAACACGGTGATGAAGTCTGTCATCCAGCCCCTGGAAGAGGCCGTCAACGGCGTCACGGACATGACCTACATGACCTCGAAGGCGTCGTCAGACGGCTCTGTGGAGATTAACGTTTTCTTCAAGCAGGGCACCGACCCCGACATGGCGGCCGTGAACGTCCAGCACCGCGTGAGCGGAGCTCTGGCGCTGCTGCCCGCAGACGTGACGAAGGTCGGCGTGAAGGTGGAGAAGCGCCAGAACAACATCCTGCAGATCTTCGCCGTGCGCAGTGCCGACGGCAAGCTGAACGAGGACTTCGTGTCGAACTACGTCGATATCAACATCAAACCGAAGCTGATGCGTATCACCGGCGTGGGCAACGTGCAGAGCTTCGGTAACACCTACGCCCTGCGCATCTGGCTCAAGCCCGACGTGATGGCTCAGTATAACCTCACTCCCAACGACATCTTTTCCGCCATCGGCGGACAGAGCTTCGTGGCAGCAGTGGGTTCGCTGGGCGAGCAGTCGGAGAACTCCTACCAGTACTCCATGCAGTACAAGGGCACGCTGAAGACCGTTGAGGAGTTCAACGACATCGTTGTGCGCACCGACGAGGGCGGCCACTTGCTACGCTTGAGCGACGTGGCCGAGGTGAAGATTGGCGCCATGAGCTACAACTTCACGTCTAGCATCATGGACAGTCCGGGCGCCATGTTCCTGGTGTTTGCCGCCCCGGGCGCCAACGCCACCGAGGTGAATGCCAACATCAACAAGACGTTTGAGGAGATGAAGAAGACGATGCCTGCCGGCATGGAGTTCGTCACGCTGATGACGAGCGACGACTTCCTCTTCGCCGCCTTCCACAACGTGATAGAGACGCTCGTCATCGCCATCATCCTCGTGATTCTCGTGGTGTTCTTCTTCCTTCAGAACTTCAAGGCCACGCTCATCCCGTCCATCTCGATCATCGTGTCGCTGCTGGGCACCTTCGCCATCGTCAAGATGGCAGGTTTCTCGCTCAACATCCTCACACTGTTCGCTCTTGTCCTGGCCATCGGTACAGTGGTCGATGACGCCATCGTGGTGGTGGAGGCCGTCATGGCCAAGATGGAGAACGGCATCAGCGATGCCCGCGAGGCCACGCGCCAAGCCATGAACGAGGTGTCTGTGGCCGTCGTCTCGTGTACCCTGGTCTTCATGGCCGTGTTCGTGCCTGTGATGTTCATGCCCGGCACGTCGGGCACGTTCTTCACGCAGTTTGGCGTCACGATTGCCTCGTCCGTAGGTTTGTCGTGCATCTCGGCCCTCACGCTGTGTCCGGCCCTGTGTGCCATCATGATGCGCGTGACCGAGGGCAAGGAGACCGGCAAGAGCCTCACCTACTACACCAAGCGCGCCTATGAGGTGAGCTACAACGCCATCTCTGCCAAGTATAGCAGCGCCGTGCAGAAGTTCATCAAGCGCCCCGTCGTCTCGTGGATTCTGCTGGCAGTGGCCGGCGGCCTGCTGGTGTTCTTCATGAAGAGCCTGCCCTCGGGCCTCGTGCCTCAGGAAGACCAGGGCGTGTTCCTCCTCGAGATCCACGCCCCTGAGGGTTCCACCCTGAAGCAGACGCGCGAGATGGTGAAGAAGCTTGAGGACAAGGTGAAGAAGATTCCCGAGATGGAGAGCTATGCCGTGAGCTGCGGCTACGCCATGCTGTCGGGCGCCGGCTCCAACTATGCAACCATGGTGGTGCGCCTGAAGAACTGGGACGAGCGCGAGGGCCTCGAACACAATATAGCCTTCGTGGCCGAGCGCTTCATGACGGACTGTGAGGGCATCAAGGAGCTTTCCGTCATGCCCTTCGTCATGCCTCAGATTCCCGGCTACGGCACGAGCAACGACATCAACCTCGTCGTCGAGGACCCCACCGACGGCAACCTCTCGGAGTTTGCACATTATACCGACCTCCTCATGGCCAAGCTCTCCGAGCGCCCCGAAGTGGCCACCGCCATGTCCACCTACTCGGAGCGTTTCCCCAAGTATCAGGTGGATGTCGATGCCGCCCAGTGCGACCGTGCCGGCGTGTCGCCCGCTGACGTACTCAACACGCTTGGCGCCTACTGTGGTGGTGCCTATATCGGCAACTTCAACCAGTTCGGCAAGGTGTATCGCATCATGGCCGCAGCCTCACCCGAGTACCGCCTCGACCCGCAGTCGCTGCAGAACATTTTCATGCAGGTGAAGGGCGGCAAGATGACCCCCATCTCCGAATTCGTCAGCCTCAAGCAGATCGTCGGTCCGTCCAACATCGAGCACTTCAACCTCTTCCAGAGCATTACGTGCTATGTCACGCCGGGTGCCGGCTACACCGAGGGAGACGTCCACAAGGTCATCGACGAGGTGTTTAAGGAAGTGATGCCCGCCACCGCCACCTATGAGTACAGCGGCATGTCGCGTGAGCTGGAAGAAGCCTCCGGCTCCAATGCCACGGCCATCATCTACCTCATCTGCGCCATCCTCATCTACCTCATCCTGGCCTCGCTCTACAACTCGTGGTTCACGCCGTGGGCCGTGCTCTTCAGTGTGCCGTTCGGCCTGATGGGCGCCTTCGTCTTTGCCTACATCGGCTATAGGTACCAGATTCCCGGCATGGACAACAACATCTACCTGCAGACGGGTGTCATCATGTTGATAGGACTGCTGGCAAAGACTGCCATCCTGATTACCGAGTTCGCCTCCGAACGCCGTGCTCAGGGACTGAGTATCAGAGATGCCGCCTTTGAGGCTTGCAAGGAGCGTCTGCGCCCCATTCTGATGACTGTCCTCACGATGATTATAGGAATGATTCCTCTGGTCATTGAAGGCGGAGCCGGAGCCAACGGTAACCGTGCCCTTGCATTGGGTGTCATAGGTGGTATGAGTATTGGCACCATCGCCCTACTCTTTGTCGTTCCCGCCTTCTTCATTGTCTTCCAGAAGCTGCACGAGCGCTTTCAGGGAGGCACCGTAGAAGTGAAAAGTGAATAATAGCAATAACGATATACCGTTACAACGTATTACGAAATAACGCAAGACAATGAAAATTAAGTATATCATCCTTGCTGCAGCCGTGAGCTTCTCGCTCACGAGCTGTAGCCTTTACAAGAAATACGAGTCCAAGGCTTCTGTGCCTGATGATGTCTTCGGCACAGTGGCTCCCGAGGTCGGCTCGTCCAATAACCTCGCAGAGCTTTCGTGGCGCGAATTCTTCACAGACCCGGTTCTTCAGGAACTCATCGACTCCGTGTTGGTGCGCAATACCGACCTGAAGTCGGCTCGTATTGCAATAGAGCAGAGCGAGGCTTCGCTGCGTGCGGCGCGTTTGGCCTATCTGCCATCACTCGCTTTTACGCCCTCCGGCACCCTCTCCAGCTTCGATTTCGGAACGCTCAACAAGACTTATAACCTGCCGTTGCAGTTGAGCCTCGACGTGGATATCGTCGGTGCTATCACCAGCAAGAAACGTAAGGCTGAGGTACTGCTCATGCAGGCCCGTATCGGTGAGGAGTCCTTGCGCGCGAACCTTATTTCTACTGTAGCTCAGCAGTACAACCTGTTGATGGTGCTCGACCGCCAGCTGGAAGTGCTCCTCGCCACCGATAGCCTGTGGTACTCTTCTCTTGAAACACAGAAGGCACTATGGGAGAATGGAAAAGCGTATTCCACCGCCGTCAACCAGATGGAGTCGTCCTACATGAACGTGAAGACCCAAATTGTCGATGTCCGTCGGAATATCGTCAGCGTGGAGAACGCTATCTGCAGATTGCTGGCTCAGTCGCCACAGCACATCCGTCGCGGTAAGTGGGGCAGCTATGCTTTGCCCGAAAGACTGGGAACAGGCGTGCCCGCACAGCTGCTGCAGAATCGTCCGGATGTTCGCATCGCCGACTTCCAGATGGCAGAGGCGTTCTACAACACCCAGGCTGCCCGCCAAGCTTTCTTCCCGAACCTGACGCTCTCCGGCTTAATCGGCTGGACTAACGACGGTGGCGGTGTTATCGTCAACCCCGGCAAGATTCTCCTTTCTGCCGTTGGCTCACTGACGCAGCCCATCTTCGCCCGCGGTAAGCTGAAGGCGAACCTGAAGATTAGCAAGTTGTCGGAACAGGATATCCAGAACCGCTATGTGCAGACGGTCATCAATGCCGGTAACCAGGTGAACGAAGCCATTGCCGACCTTCAGGCAGCCCGCGAGAAATATGGCTACTATAGCCGTCAGGTTGCTGTTCTGCAGGACGCCTACACGGGCACCCACGAACTCATGGACAACGGCAAGGCCAGCTACATCGAGGTCAACACCGCCCAGGAAACCCTGCTCAGCGCACAGCTCAACGAAGCCATGAACATGTATAGTGGCACCCAGGCTGTCATCGCACTCTATATCGCCCTCGGCGGCGGCACAAAGTAAGTAAATTAAAGAACTTTGAATTCAAAATAAAGATGAAAAAGATTTTCTATTGGGTAATCGCTGCCACCCTCATTTGCGGCGCAACAACAGTAAGTTTCTCGCTGACCTCCTGCAAGGATGCTCACGTTCAAGAAGATAATACTCCTGAGCAGCAGGTGCAGAACACCGAACTGATACGCACCAGCCAGAGCTGGGACGGCGTGGAACTACCTGACTACCTGCAAGGTCGCCCCGAACTGGTAGCCGTGAAGTATGTGTTCCCCGCTGGTAAGAAGCTGGGCTGGCACCACCATCCCGTGATGAACTACGGCATACTGGTGCAGGGCGAACTGACCATCATCGGTCAGGACGGCAAGGAGAAAGTGGTGCATGAGGGCGAAGCTGTCGTAGAGATGGTTAACACCATCCACCACGGCGAGAACCGTGGCACGAAGCCCGTCATCCTCTACATGTTCTACCTCTCGCAGGAGGGCCTGCCGCTGGCCGTGCAGCACCCAGAGATACCATTAGATTAGTAGCGAACCCACCAAATATCCTGGACATGCTACACGGTTCAGGATAAATGGAAGGCGATTTTCGCATACCTATTAAATAATATCTGGGACGATTCATTTTGTATTTCATTGGTTTAATCAAAATAAAATCGTCCCAGGTTATTTTTTTCACTCCTTTTAATGTCCGACCACACTTACATAGCCATTGACCTGAAGTCGTTCTACGCTTCGGTGGAGTGCGTAGCCAGAGGATTGAATCCACTGACCACGAACCTGGTAGTGGCTGATAAAAGCCGGACGGACAAGACCATCTGCCTGGCCGTGTCCCCGTCGATGAAAGCCTACGGCATTGGTGGACGGGCACGGCTGTTCGAGGTGGTCCAGCGGGTGAAGGAGGTGAACAACGAGAGGCGACGCAATGCGGGATGGCATTTCACGGGCAAATCTTCTGACGACATAGAGGTGAAAGCACATCCCGACTGGGAGTTGGACTACATCGTGGCTCCACCACGGATGGCTCACTATATCGAAGTGAGTAAACAAGTCTATCAGACATATTTGAAGTATGTGGCTCCAGAGGACATCCATGTTTATAGCATCGATGAGGTGTTTATGGATGTGACGGCCTATCTGGACACCTACAAGATGACGCCACATGAATTAACCACCCACATGATACGTGATGTTCTGGCCACCACGGGAATCACGGCAACCGCAGGCATCGGCACGAATATGTACCTCGCCAAGGTAGCTATGGATATTGTGGCGAAGCACGTACCAGCAGACGAGGACGGGGTGCGCATCGCGGAACTGGACGAACAGAGTTATCGGCGTACACTCTGGAATCACCAACCCTTGACCGCTTTCTGGCGCGTAGGACGTGGTATTGCTGCGAAGCTGGCGGAATACGGCATTACAACGATGGGGCAGATAGCTCGCCGGTCGCTGCAGAACGAGGATTTTTTCTACAACCTGTTTGGCGTGAATGCAGAACTGCTCATCGATCATGCCTGGGGATGGGAACCTGTTACCATCGACTACGTGAAGGCATATCGTCCGGAAACGAACTCCTTCAGCAGCGGACAGGTGCTCCACGAACCATACGAATGGGCGAAGGCCAAAGTGGTCTTGCAGGAGATGGCCGACGCAATGGCGCTCAGCTTATTTGCCAAGCAGTTGGTGACAGACCAACTGGTGCTGACCATCAACTACGACACGGAGAACCTGACCGACCCGAACCGTAAGGACCGATATACAGGTCCTGTGACAACGGATTACTATGGCCGTGCTGTACCGAAACATGCACACGGAACAGAGAGTCTCTCACGGCAGACCTCTTCATCTAAGTTGATAACAGAAGCTGCCGTGCGGCTCTATGAGCGCATCACCAATCCCGACTTGCTCATCAGACGCATCACATTGGTCACCAATCATGTGGTGCCGGATGCACAGGTAAAGAAACAGACACCACCCGTACAGCTCGACCTCTTCACGGATTACGAGGCCGAGGCCCAGCAACGCAAGGAGGAAGAAGAGGCGTTGGAAAAGGAGCGTCGATTGCAAGCGGCTCAATTGGCCATCAAGTCACGCTTTGGTAAAAACGCCATCCTTCGAGGTATGAGCTACACCGAAGGGGCAACAGCCAAAGACAGGAACAATCAAATAGGAGGACACAAGGCATGACACAAGACAACTACGAGGATATCATCAACCTGCCACATCCTGTTTCTAAGAAACACCCGCAAATGTCAATGATGCAAAGGGCTGCTCAGTTTGCACCCTTTGCGGCATTGAACAGTTAAATTGTCTGAGGCATCTTGTGGGACACCAGCCAATATTTACACCGACATTTGCACCGACCTTTACACCGACATTTCCTGTAACGTTTTCTGTGACGTTTTCTGTGACGCTATTGTTCTTGCCTGTCTCCTCTTCATTCCTCAACGCAGAGTTAAGCCGTACCTTGAAATAGGAAGAAAGCTTTTTCATTGTCCTCTTACTCGATAAGCATCAGAGAAGTGGAGACAAAGGTGACGATGGTAGCGATTTAGTCGGCAAAGATGACAAAATGTTGCACTTCTGCCCTCTTTTTGTTAGTTTATAGGGAAAAGCTGGGTATAATTGAAAGAAAATGCTTATCTTTGTCGATTGAATGAGACCTGCACCGCGATGAGTTGATGGAGAACTGGGAGCGGCTGAAGAACAGCGAGGCCGCCATAAAGATTGACCCGTTAAAGTAAAAGGAGGAGAAGAATATGACAACAAACAATCCTTTGCTCAAAGTCGTTGCCGCCGAGTACGTGCACGACTACACGCTGCGCCTGACGTTCAACACGGGCGAGGTGCGGCTGGTGGACTTCACTCCACTGATGCAGAAGGGCATCTGCCGCAAGCTACAGGATCTAGACTACTTCAAGTCGTTCCGCCTCGACCCCTTCACCGTTGACTGGAACGACGAGATAGGATTTGCGCCGCGATACCTCTACGAGCGTGGAATGGCAGCATAGACGTAAATGTACAGACAGAAAAAAGATTCGGGAGGCCGACGCTGGCGATTTAGCGGCGGCCTCCTGAAACTTTTGTCTGTCAGGGGAAATCAAGAACGTGACCTATGATTATTTCACAGAACTATTCTCTGTGAAAAAAATGCTTTTTTACCAAATTAGCAACTTTTTATGAAGTTTTTTCGTAAACACATGCACGATGTAGTCAGAAATCGCCCTACGGACGGCATAAAGCCCTTGTAATGCTTGACGAGGTAAGGGGAAGTTGGGCACATCAACAACTTATCGTCTCTACAATGTGTGAATAATCTTCAGATGGAGCAACGAGCAGGAGAATGTGGCATCCGAAACAATTAGTTGCAGATTTTAGATTCATGAATAATTCATGGAGTCATTCACGGATAATTTATGTGAGAAAAAGAATTGCGGCTGAGTTACTGGCGTGAAGGATTCATCTTCACATGAAAATTCATATTGTGATCTTTATTATTCACAATTTCTTGATGTCCTCAATAGTTAGACCTGAAACTTCTGATATCATTTCCACATTAATTCCACCAGCCTTCATACGACGAGCGATTTTACGTTTTCCTTTCTCGTAGGCACATTGAATAGAGCCTATCATGTCCCACCAAATGCGTTGCCTGCGCTCAAAGTTCTCTCTATCTTTCTCTGAATTGAGTTCAAACTGACTAACAGGCAAGAAGTGGTATTCTCCTGCGTCATAGGTGATAAAAACGACTCAACGTTTTTACTAATCCTGAAATCGTAAAATACAGGGCCGAAGTAATGGATTGAACCGAAGGTGCCCAAATACATGGCATCGGCCAAATCATCGCCATAGGTCTTCCGACCAAATGCCAGCGCTCCTGCTTCGTGTTGTCCAATGTCTGCTGTCATTTTATGAATCTTTCACTTCATTCTGACATAACGCTTCGTTTTAATACGAGTAAGATAGGCCGACCGTCAACTGGGATGACTCACAATGAAGAAATCCGCTGCAAATATAGGGAGTTTCTATGAAACAGAAGCACAAAGGCAATAAATAATGTGCCTATAGTGACCAAAAAGTGATTTTTTACACAAATTTATCACGAATGACTCCACGAATTACTCATAAATTAAGGTGTGTGGCCATTCACTCTGCGTGAGGTTTAATAATACCTTGCGAGTATCGAAGAAATGAAAGAAAAAAAGTTGACTCAAAAACTATCCGATCATTCCGATACATTTCGATAAGAACTCTTTATTCTACTTCAACAAATTTCTGCCACTATTGCCCTCAAGCACTTGCATCTGCTGGATGGCTATCTGATTAAGTTTCACGAGTCGTTCACCTTGTGGCATTCCGTCGTTAATGAGGACGGCATTGATATTCTCCATGTTTGACAGGCAGATGAGCTCATTGACGGTG
>JAFWQE010000182.1 GCA_017509155.1 Prevotella sp. | reverse complement strand
CTGCCTAATGGATTACTATGTGAAATTGCATCCGTGTTAAGAACCGCCGTATGCGGAACCGCACGTGCGGTGGTGTGAGAGGACGGAAAATGAAATAGGAGGAAAACTATTTCATTTTCCTCCTACTCGATTGTGCCGGTATCACAACTGTATACCACAGCAACAACGGCCATGTACCATATGTGAAAGCGACGGATAGGGTTAATAACTTTGGTGACAATATAGCTGATGGCATCATATAAGCCGACGTAAATACTCGTGAATCGTTTCCATTTTTCTGGCGCAGCAGCTCCCCTCCCATCTCAGGGGAGGGGTAGGGGTGGGGTGTAAATCTTTCGTGAACAAAGGAAGTGTTCACCCCACCCCTACGCCCCTCCCCTAAAATGGGAGGGGAGCTGCTGCGCACAGATTGACACACACATTTGAAACTGAATACGAATCTTCATTCTTTTCTTCACTCTGCGTAGGTGCCAGCAGCGATATATGATATCAAACCTTTCTCCATCCTGTGGATGCTGAGTAGTGGTGAAGTGCCATTGCCGCAGAATAGCGCCATTTTCTTTCAGGCTGTGCGCCATATTTCCGGCGCGAAATTGTCAGTTTTGAAAGACGAATCCATTGGTTTTGTTGAACAATTCCATTGATTTCGTTCAACGATTCCATTGATTTCGTTCAACGATTCCATTGACTTTGTTGCGTTTTTCCGCCAGTTTTGTTTCGTTTATTTGGCAAATAAACTCATTTTATCTGCCGTTTAAATTTCGCCTGCGCTGCAAATCGCGCTCTGCTTTGCGTTTTTCCTGATTGAACACCTTTGCAGGTTCCATGGACTTTAGGAAGCAATTCCTCCGTGCGCTTTGTCCGATAATTATAGTTTTTTTATCAAAAATCTCTTGGCGGTCTCGCGAAAGGCGACTAACTTTGCAGGCAAGATTATCTACCATTCTGCTATGAACAAATTGAAATACATCTGGATGCTCATCGCGCTCTTCTCCTTGTTCTCCTGTTCCGACAGCGAGACCGAAGAGGTGAATGAGAACACGGCTCAGCAAGTATTCAACCGAATGAAGGGCACCTATCAGGGCACCGCCATCGTTGGTACGGTGTCTGGAATGACGTCGCAGCGCGTGACTGTTGTCGTTGGCGACGACCTCACCATCTACGATCTGCCTCTTCAGCCCATTATCGAGCGCATCTTCACCGACCGCGAACAGCAGGCCGAGGCACTCTCGGCAGCTCCTTACGGCACCATGTTCCGCGCGCCCATCAATGGCATCAGCATCATGCCCTATCAGGCAGCGCTGACCACCGAGGACTCCGACCTGTCGTTCTCCGTGCCTGTTGGCGGAACGACCTATCAGGTGACTGCCCTTATCAACACTTCAGCCCTGATGGACAACATGTCCAACTCCCTTTCCATCAACATGATTGTGAAAGAACTGCTCTGCAATGGCCTTAGCGTCAGCATGGGCGATACGCCCATCAGCTATCTCATCGACAGCGCCCTCAGACAGGAGCAGCAATAACCCAAACATCTCTGTTCGGCAATAAAAGTACGCAGATGAGCACGTCGAACTGACATGGACGCAGATACATCGCGACAGAGAGGATTCCTCAGCCTCAGAGTCTCTGCGTTTGCCTGAATCCCTATCAGATAAAAAGTCAAACAAAATAGAAACAGTAGAAATGAAGAAGTTCTTAATGTTGGCCATGGTGGCCATGATGACCTTTACAACAGCGTTCGCACAGCGTTCCACCGAACAGCTCGACCGCGGACTTGTTGCTGTCAAGACCGATGCTGGCGTCTTCTGTTCCTGGCGCATCTATGGCGAGGAATACTACGACGTGAAGTACAATCTCTACCGCGACGGCGTGAAGCTCAATGCCGAGCCGCTCAACGTTTCCAACTATGTGGATGCCGGCGGCACCGTGCAGAGCACGTACACCGTGGCCGCTGTGGTGCGCGGTCAGGAGCAGTCCCAGAGCGCGGCCGTGCAGACATGGGCACAGGCTTATCTGGAGATTACGCCCAACCATGGTTCGCTCACCAGCACCTTCGTGCCCAACGATGCCTGTTGTGCCGATGTGGATGGCGACGGCGAGCTGGAGATCCTCATCAAGTTCGACAACGCCAGCTGGGCCGGTACATCCTATCAGAAAGCAGGCTACAACGGCGAGTACTTCATCATGGAGTGCTATAAGCTCAACGGCCAGAAGCTGTGGTGGATCGACTTCGGTCCCAACATGGCAGACTTCCAGAACAACGAGCAGAACATCGTGGCCTACGACTGGGATGGCGACGGCAAGGCAGAGGCGTTGATGCGTGCGTCAGATGGTACGGTCATCCACGCAGCCGACGGCACGGAATATGTCATTGGCGACGCTTCCAAGAACTATCTCGCCTCCACCAACACGGGCCAGTGGTTCATCCACGAGGGCAACGAGTTCCTTGTCTACTTGAATGGCTCTACGGGCCAGCCCTATCAGATTATGGACTATCCTCTGAAACGCCTCGAGGACGGTGAGACCGATCTGTCGAAGGCGTGGGGCGACGGCTACGGACACCGTTCCACCAAGCACTTCTTTGGCGCACCCTATCTGGATGGCCGCCACCCCAGCATCTTCCTGGCGCGAGGCATCTACACCCGTCACAAGATGGTTGCCTTCGACGTGAATCCTCAGACTCACGAGCTGACTGAGCGCTGGCGTTGGAACTGCAACGACGCTTCAAGTCCCTGGTATGGCAACGGCTACCATAACTATGCCGTGGCCGATGTGGACTGGGACGGTCGCGATGAGATTTGCTTCGGTTCCATGGTCATCGACGACAACGGACACGGACTCTCCACCACGGGACTCGGTCACGGCGATGCCCAGCACCACAGCGACTTCAACCCCTATGTGCACGGACATGAAATCTATGCCTGCAACGAAGACCAGCCTTCCAACAACTATCGCGACGCCACCACCAGCAAGATCTACTATCGCAAGGCAGGCGGCAGCGATGACGGACGCTGCATGGCAGGCAACTTCTCCAACGACATCCCCGGAGCCATGGGTTTCTCGTCGCACGACGACCCCATCAGCTGCGTCACCAATGACCACGTTACAGGACTCACCAAGTCGGGTCTGGCCGACAACATGCGCATCTATTGGGACGGCGACCTGCTCGAAGAGTGCTTCAACTATACCAACGGCAAGAACACCGCCGGTGGCATCTATAAATATGGCAAGGGTCTCATCAAGACGCTCACCGGCTCGCAGACCAACAACGACACCAAGGGAACGCCCAGCTATCAGGGCGACCTCTTTGGCGACTGGCGCGAAGAGGTGATGATGCGCACCCACGACAACACCATCCGCATCTACACCACAACCGATGTCACTCCCTGGCGCAACTATACGCTTTGGCACGACATGCAGTATCGTCAGGCCATGGTGTGGCAGATGTGCGGCTATAACCAGCCACCCCACGCCAGCTACTTCCTGGGTGAACTCGAGGGCATCACCGCCGCTCCGCCTGCACTCACCATGACCAACCGCACCGAGGTGGCCAATGGCGGCGCCATCGGAACCGCCCTCAACGACCAGCAGGTGCTGATGGCCGAGACCCGCGACATGACCGTCAGCGTGGCCGACGGCGCCTCGCCCTATGTCTTCTTCGACAATGCCCCCTCATGGGTGCAGGGCCACGACGACAACGACGACATCACCACCGAGTACTTCACCCACACACTCACTGGCGGAGCCTTCAGCGGCGACATGCGTCTGGTGAAGCAGGGCGACGGTGTTTTCGTCATGCCCGCTGTTAAGCAGACCTATACGGGTCCCACCGATGTGTGGGCCGGCACACTTGTCTTCGACGGCATCATGGAGCAGAGCCGCGTCTGGCTCAACCGCTTTGCCGTGCTCACCACCGACGGCGGTCAGTTCATGAAGGGCATTCAGATGGACTACGCCTCCATTCTGCGTCCGGGCGGAGCCGACAAGGCCGGAACCATGGAGGCAGACTCGCTCATTCTTAACTTCGGTGCACGCGTAGAGCTCGATGTCTATGCTGACCAGACAGCCGACTGCCTCAAGGTTCGCGTACTCAAGCTCGAGAAGAAGGACTGGCAGAACGGACCACAATACAACGCACCTGTCATCCAGATCATTCCCCATTATGCCCAGGGCGAGACCGCTCTGCCCGAGGGCCGCTACCTGCTGGCTGAGGTTTCAGTCATCAATGGCGATATTGCCGACATCGCGGTTGAGGGCGTTGGTGCGCAGAAAGCCTCGCTGGTTGTCGAGGACGGCAAGCTCTATCTCGACGTTGTTGGTCTGCGCGAAGCCACCGACATCGTGTGGGACGGCGGTGCTGACGGCGTCTGGGACTTTGCCAATACAGAAAACTTCAAGTCGCTTTCGGGCGAGTCCTACGTCTTCGTTTCCGGCGACAACGTCACTTTCAACGATGATGCCTCAGCCACCACCATCAACGTGACGGGCGAGCTCACACCAGGAAGCGTGACATTCAACAACAACGCCAAGGACTTCACCCTGACAGGTTCGGGCAGCATTGTCGGCGATGCTTCGCTTACCAAGCGAGGACAAGGCACCGTCACCATCAACAATGTCAACATGTTCACCGGTGGAACAACCATTGAGAGCGGCACCATCACGGTTGCCTCGCTCGCCAATGCCGACGGTGCTGAGAATGGTTCGCTTGGAAACATCAACAGTCGCATCAAGCTCAACGGCGGCACCTTGTCGCTGGCCAACGACATGACCTCGAGCCACACCATCATTGTGGGACAGGAGGGCGGCACCGTCCATGTGCCAAGAGGCACCTTCACCCAGAACGGCGCTGTGGAGCGCATCGGCGTCAATGCCAAGGGTGCACTGCACAAGACAGGTAGCGGCACGCTTAACCTGGGCACAGGAAACAAGTTCGCAGCCCTTTATGTGGATGGCGGTTCGGTGAACATCCATGAGAAGAGCAACCTCATGTCCACACCCGACACCATTGTCTTCAACGGTCAGAACGTCACCGTGTCCGACGAGAACAACTCCTATACCTACTCCAAGAATACCGCCAACTTCAAGGTGACGGAGGGCTCCTCCGGTCGCCTCTATCTCGATGGCCGCTGCGACTATTCGGGCACGCTTTCGGGCAAGGGCACACTCACCGTCTTTGCCACTTACGTGCGCAACTACCTCAACGGCAACTGGAGTGCCTTCGAGGGAACACTCGTGGCCAACCACAGTGGCGACAGCTATGAGTTCAGCTGGAACAACAGCTACGGACTGCCCAAGGCAACGCTCAATGTGCCCAGCGGCACCACGTTCACTTGCAGCAAGTCGCTCCTCACACTGGGTTCGCTGTCGGGTTCGGGCGTCATCAACATGACCGGCAATCTGTCGGTGGGCGGCATCAACGACAACATCACCTTCAACGGAGAGTTCGGCAACAAGGTGAACGTCTTCAAGGACGGCACTGGCACCTGGACCTTCTCCAAGGTGGTGCCTGCCAATGAATACACCTTCCGCAATGGCACTGTCCAGCTCAACAACACCAAGTCCACCACGTCGCTCTTCGGCTCTGCCGTGGCCACCGTTCAGGACGGGGCCTGCATGACGGGCATCGGAACGGTGGGCAACCTGCGCCTCTACAACGGCGGCATCCTGCAGCCCGGCAACTATTCCGCTGCACGCCGCTACGGTGCCATCACGTCCACAGGTTTCATCCGCCTCAATCAGGGCACCAAGCTCAACCTCATCATCTATGGCAACACCAACAATCAGTATGCGCGCTCCTATCTTGTGGTGGGCGGCGAACTGCAGCTGAGCGGTGAGCTCAACATCGAGCTGGGCAGCGAATATATTCCTGCCGATGGTGACGAAATCATCCTCTGGACGGCCAAGACCTTCTCTGGCACACCTGAAGTCATCAATCTGCCGCAGCTGCCCGACGGTCTCTGCTGGGACACCACAGATCTGCTCGCCAAGGAAGGCAAGCTCCGCGTGACTACCAACACCGCCATCCGTGGCCTCGCCTCTGACGCCGCTGCCCCCGCCGCCATCTACAACACCCGCGGCATGCGCGTCAGCCATCCGCAGCAGAGCGGCGTCTACGTCGTCAACGGAAAGAAGGTCTACATCCGCGTGAAGTAGCCCCTCGCCATCCTTTATGCCGGGATGACGCCCCGTCATCCCGGCATCCTACTTTTTTCCCCCCTTTTATCCCGTAATCCCGAAACCCCGTAATCCCGTAATCCCGTAATTCCGTAATCCCGAAATCCCGAAAAATCCGAAATCCCGATTCCCCAAAACCAAAGAAAATGAAACCATCCACCCCCTCTTTATCATTTAGGCGCCCCGCGTCGCTGTCCCTGCGCCTCGCTTTCTCATTTATCATTTATCATTTATCATTTAGCCCCGCAGGGGCGCCGCGTGCCGACGACAACCACGTCACCGACAACACCTTCGACAGCCTGAAGATTGCCCAGACGGCGCGTCCCGTTCCCGGCAGCAGTCGCCGTGGCAGCAATCCCGTGCTCTTTCTTGTCGGCAACAGCACCATGCGCAATGGAACGCTTGGCAACGGCAACAACGGACAGTGGGGCTGGGGCTATTTCGCCCATGAGTATTTTGACGAGAACCGCATCACCGTCGAGAACCAGGCCCTTGGAGGCATGAGCAGCCGCACCTTCTACAACCGTCTCTGGGAACCCATCCGTCAGGCCATCCGCCCCGGCGACTGGGTCATCATCTCCATCGGCCACAACGACAACGGACCCTACGACAGCGGACGCGCACGCGCCAGCATACCTGGAGTGGGACCAGACACGCTCCATGTCACCATCCAGGAGACAGGACAGCACGAGACCGTCTACACCTACGGCGGCTACATGCGCAAATATATAAATGATGTACGCGCGCAGGGCGGACACCCCATCCTCATGTCGCTCACCCCCCGCGATGCCTACGACGATAATGGTCGCATCGTGCGTAAGCCCCACACGCAGTGGCTCATGCAGGTGGCCGCTGAAGAGGGCGTGCCCTTCATCGACCTCAACGAGATATCGGGACAGAAACTCGACTCCTACAGCCCCTGGAAAGAGAAGTACCACTTCTATGGCGACCACATCCACACCAGCCGCTTCGGAGCCATGATGAACGCCCGCAGCGCAGCCGAGGGCATCGCCCAGAGCCACAACCCCGCCCTGCGACCCCTGCAGGCCATGATGAAGAACGTTGAGCCGGCCCACTATGACATCGACCGAACCGACGGACGACCCGTCGTGTTCATCACCGGCGACAGCACCGTCAAGAACGAAGACAAGGAGAAAGACGGCATGTGGGGATGGGGAGCCGTGGCCAACACCGTCTTCGACGAGAGGAAAATACAGATTGTCAACGCGGCACAGGCCGGCCGCAGTTGCCGCAGCTACCTGCGCGAGGGCCGCTGGGACCGCGTCTACAACAGCCTCCGCCCCGGCGACTACGTACTCATAGAGTTCGGACATAACGACATCGGAGAGATAGAACGACCCAAGTACCGCGGTTGCATCGCCTCGGCCGATGACACCTGCCACGTCTATCGCATGCAGGCCGCCAAGGGACAAGCCGACAACGGAAACGTCATCGACCAGCGTATGCGCGTCACCGACGTGCAGCCCGGTGATTACGAAATGGTCTACAGCTTTGGATGGTATCTGCGCAAGTTCATCGACGACGTGCGCGAGAAAGGAGCCACGCCCATCATCGTTTCGCTCACTCCGCGCAACGAGTGGCCCGGCGGAAAGATTGAGCGTCGCAACGACACCTACGGACGCTGGTATCGTCAGGTGTGCGAAGAGACCCACTGCGAGTTCGTAGACCTCCACAACATCACCGCCGACTTCCTCGACCGCAAGTGTGGCAGCAAGGAGAAGGCCGCCAAGTATTTCAAGCGCGACCACACCCACACCTCGCTGCTCGGAGCACAGACCAACGCCAAGAGCGTAGCACAGGGCCTCCGACAGATAGGCAGTCAGCTGGCCACATACCTGAAGAAATAAACCCAGCAAAAACTCCTCATCAACTTCCCGATGAGGAGTTTTTGTTTCCGTAAGATTGTTGTTGTGAAAGAAATCGACTCCCAAACTCCCAAAAGTTTACTGAGACTACTCTTTATACACATCTGAAATAATCGGCCTGGAAGGCCAGCAGCAATCAGCGCAGGGCAACGCCTTGGGTATTATATGATGGCCTATGTACGCCCTGCAGGGGCAAAAGAATTGATCATCTTCATCTGGGAAAACGCTTTTGCCCTGTAGGGCGTTAGTAACACACGAACGTAGTACCCTGTAGGGCGTTAGTAACACACGAACGTAGTACCCAGGGCGTTGCCCTGGGCTGGTTGCATCTGGCCTTCCAGGCCGATAATTTCAGATGTGTATAAAGAGTAGATTCCGTGTAGGGGCGGATACGCCGATCCGCCCCTACACCCCCTAGTTCATGTCTCCCTGCAAAGAATTGTTATATACTCCATCCCTGCACTCATCTCCTGATATGGGATGGACAAGGCTGCGCACAAATGGTAATACGCATTCGGAGTTGAAAGCGATTCTTCATCCTTCTCTTAGCCCTGCGTGTGTGTCGCCCCCAAAAGAAAAACAGTAGGAGTATTACAGCCTCAGAGAGTCAATAAATAATTTGTATTTTTCTAAGGCCTTGTTATAAGTTGTTTTAATTTGATCCCAGAAGAACTCATCTGTACCCTCCTCATAGGTTGATTGATAATAATCTCTGATAACACTAAAACGACTTGTGATTTCAGATGATTCAAAGTCATCTCCATGTTGTTTGATATAATAATAGGCATCTGCTATGTCTCTATTTGGAAATTTACTAATTAATACAATACTGTTCATGTAATCAGCAGCAGCTTCTTTAAAGAAGCCATCGGTATGAACCTCTAACTGCCACAGATGTTGTAGAGGGTCTAAAGCCTTAATTGTAAACTCAGGTGAATCTGATGGTATCTGATTATAAATACGATAGCTACCACTGATTCTGTTACTAAAAGTCCATCCGTTCATTTTAAGGTCTACATCATTGCCGTTATAGCAAAAGATTGCCTCAAAGTCATTATAATTATAGCTCAAAGTTCTTATGATGCAAAACTTCGCAGCATATCCTATAGTTGGTAAGTAATCTTTATTTATTGCATAGTACGACCCGATGCTCGTTTTTATTTCATAAAAAACAGTATCCATAGTTTCTTATCTATTTCCAAAATGCCGCAGCACTTAAGTTGAACATTTTTATAAGATCTTGAGCAACAAAAAGTAGCCCAGGATTCTGCCATGTCAGTTTTCGCTTATCTTAGTGCTGCATGTAAAGACGAGCAAGAAACATCAGTGACATGCAAAGTTAAACATAAAATCTGAGAAAACATTCCCTTTAGCAGATTTTTTACGAAAGAGGGCTATAATCTCCAACTTTTCCAACCAAGAGGTTGTTATTATCTATAAATCACGAATTTGTGAGTTTAAGAATTGTTATATTCTCCACCCCTGCATGTACCGATGAGCGGGCGGATACGCCGCTCCGCCCCTACAAAACTTCCAGACTTTGTTTTGATATGTTTTTCTCCCTGTGGGAACAGTGAGCGCTGGTTTTCTTCCGTCAGACTATAAAACTGATAGGCAAGACGGCCGATTCCAAATTCCAAGAATGTGACATCACACACAGGCCATTGTTCCCGTACAAAACTTATTACTTCGGAAAGAATATCTTTTTAAACAGATGATAAGCTCCTGCAAAGGCTAATGCACGTTTCAACAGACTGGGACGTTCGTAACGTGAGGCTGGATGCGAATAGTAAAATGGTGTAGGTCTTTTTGTCTCTTCCAACATCCTATAGATTTCCCTCTCTGACTCAGCCATCTCACGATTGTGCTCAACTTGTTCCCTGTTGAAACGGAGACGATCTCTTTCGAGCTCATATCGTTCTTGCGCCTCATTCTTCTTGCTCCTCCTTATTTCTTCGTTGTTGGCAAGAATCTGCTGAACCTCCTCCTCAGTATGGATTCCGCTGTTCTTGATGTGCTTGTTCTCTCGATCCCAGTACTCATCAATTTCGTCTACCTCCGACTCATACATGTCGTAGGCATCCTCTTCCCGGTCGTCCAATTCATCTTCCCAGTCGTCCAATTCATCTAACAGGTCGTCATAATCATCCGGGAACTCGTCGTAATCGTCAAAGTCGTACATAAGCTTTCCATTTTTCTGCAAATATAAGCAAAAGCTCTGATTATTCCAAATTTTGGAGCGGTTTTTAAAAGTCTTGTTCCAATTCAACCTGCCTTCCAATAGAACACTTCATCCTCTTTGAGATTTGGATTCCCTACGATAGTTCTAATATAGTCATCAATAAGATGTCGCCAGTCGTTAGGCCTCATGTTGATATATCTTTCTCCAAACTGTTTGATGCAAACAGAAGTGACACTCTTCATCATCGTGCCCCCGTCCATCTCCATCATGTTATGAATGAGCCGTCTGACATCGCCATCGGCATTGACATCTTTCAGCACGGTAGCATCTGATTGAAAACGAACACTCTGTGCTTTCTGCTTACCACTACGTTTTGAGGCGACGACGGGCTTTATCTCTGTTTTAACATCATGTGTTGAGAGTATGTCTTTAAGTTCCTCTATCGTATAGGGTGGGTCCTTACGGTGCAGCATATAGTGGCAATTCGGGCAAACAGGTGCCAAATCCTTGTCAACATCCAAGATGTATTCCTTTCCTATGGATGAGATAGGAGTCAGATGATGCACATGAATAAACCCTTTTCCTATTTCTCCATAGGTCGCTTCAAAGTCTTTGCCACAAACAGAACACCGGTAGCCTTTTTTTGCCACACACTCCCTTCGGGCTTTCTGGTTTCGTTCATACTTGTTGGCCATTACTTTTATCAGTGCCCCTTCATATAGACTTTCGTCATCTTCAGGGTAATCCACGTCATAGACATCTTCATTGACTGTCTCGTAGGGATTTAGCAAGAAGTCGAGCAGTTCTCCAGAACAGCCCTGAACTCCCTGCAGATTTCCTTTCAGCCCATGCTCGTGTAGATGGTGCAGGGAGAGGATATCGTCGGTATATGTTTCAATGAGTTTGAATCTTACATATTTGTACATACCAAGCCCACTATAGTAGAGGTCCTTGTCCGTCCAAAAACGCCCTTGGTCGTAGTGTTCGTCTTCGTCCATTTTCACCTTGACCACCTCCATCCGATATCGGATGCTATGATAAGGTTTAGAGATATAGATAAACACAATATCACCTATGGCATAGTTGTTCGACTGTCGCCAATCTACCAATCCGTCTTGCGCTTCGATGGCATCACTAATACGGAATGTGTTGTTGTTGCTTGGTACTAACCAGTATTTCATTACATTTCTAATACTTTCGTTGATTCCTCGCCAAACTGAGAGACTACACGCACGGCTATTTTCTTGCCCTGCTCGTAGGGGATTGGCTCACTCTTAAAGTCGTAGAGCGTATCCCAAATCTCATCGTTGAACTCCAGGCGCAGCGTGCGCTCGGCTTTCTTCTTGGCCATGTCTTTGGCAACCGTATCGAGACCCTTGCGCCATGCTGCGAAGTCTTTCTTGTCGCCACCACAGAAATGGATGCTACGCACCTTGAAGAGCCCGCCCGTATAGTTGTCATCCATCTCCCAATAGGCGATGTCGTTCACGTTGCGGGCTTTCACCTCATCTTGTATGGGGTCGTACATATCCATACCGTTAATCTCTACATGGCATTTGCCGTCGCCATCGTTCACCAAACTGATGTCTGGCTCACCGATGATGATAAACGAGCCCGCTTTCTTGTCTTTCTTCAGCAGACCATCTTGCAGCAGGTCGTCGCTCATACGAACCTTTGACACTTGGAACGTACCAAAGTTATAGTCTTTGTTCTCGCCACTCTCAATGCTGTCCTCGAAAGAGAAACCAAGAATCACAAGCCAGTTCGATTCGTTCAGATGCTGACGGAAAGCACGTACCGCTTCGTTCACAGCATGCTTGCTGACGGTGCCGAACTTGGGGCCAATCATAAAGAACACACAATGCTCCGTTCCGTCCTCCTGTTGATAATAACCTTTGGCATTCAGGTAAGGCTCATCCAAATGTTCCATCGAGTGCATCACGGCCTGTTGCTGCTTCACTCCATTACGAATACCATTAGCCTTCAGGTTGTTGAAGATGCGCTCTGTAAAGGCTGCATATTCGTCGTAGTCGTTCTGCTTGTCATTCAAGCTCTCTGGCGAACTGACATCAAGGCTCTGCAACGTCTCTACTGTAAATGGACCACTCACACGAATACGCTTTTTGTCCTCTTCGGGCTGGTCGTAGAGTGTTTCCTCATCAAAAGGCAAATCATTGGCCAAAGCCTTCAGGGTGATATGTGGCACCTTCTTATAAACAAAGCCTCTACGGATATTAGGATTCTCGCTATCATCGTGAGTCTTATAGTAGGGGAACAAAGCTGTAGTCAGTCGCTTCTTGGCGATATTCAACGCAATACGACTTGTGTCTATGGTAATCCATCTGCGTCCCCATTGCTCAGCGACATAGGCTGTGGTTCCGCTACCACAGGTCGGGTCAAGGACGAGGTCTCCAGGGTCGGTGGTCATAAGGATGCAACGTTGGATAGTTAGATTAGATGTTTGTACCACAAATTGTTTCTCTGTGAATGTGCCAATAATTGTGTCATTCCATACATGATCAATTCTCATTAAAGAAAAATCATCTGCATATAATTTATACGACAAAACTTTATCTAAAGCGACAACTCTATTTAATTGTACAAGTCTCTCCATTCCTTTAGGGTAGCTTGCAGCCCAATGCCTTCCTTTTGAAGGATAATATGTTTTTCCATTGAACACAAATGGAGTTTCATAATTAGCAGAACCTTGCCTCGAAATATCTGCAGCTCGGAATACCTTACCATTTGGGATGTTGCCACTTTTCATTTCTTCCTTAGATAATCGTCGCCAGTTGTCATTATCTATCTCTATACAATTATACGTTCCGCCATCTGTTCTTTCTTCTCGTTCTTTGTATAATTGACGATATTTCAACTTATCAATGTCTTTTGCATACCATATAATATAATCATGAGTAGCTCCTAAATAGTTTGATTTAATTGATGCTGTTTTTGCAAATGTTATCAGGCTTACAAAATTTTCACTACCAAAAATTTCATCCAAAACGGCTCTTACCAAATGAACATTTTGGTCGGATATTTGTACAAAACATGAGCCACTTTCTGTGAGTAATTCCCGTGAAAGAACAAGTCTATCACGTAAACATGACAAATAACTATGAACACCCAGATCCCAAGTATCTCTAAAAGCTTTTATCATTTCAGGTTCTCCTGAAACATTGGAATCATTTTCTTTAACATCACGACTATTTATTTTCATTTGCCAATTGCCGCCATATTTGATGCCATACGGCGGATCAAAGTAGATGCATTGAACCTGCCCCTTCATACCCTCACGATTCAGTAAAGAATTCATCACCAACAGACTATCTCCTTGAATCAATCGGTTCTGCCAGTTATCACTATGCTTGTAGTAACCTGCCAATCGTTCCAGTTCATCCTCTTGCTCTTCCTCAAAATCGCCAAACAAGTCCAGCTGTAACTTGGCACTCTCGCTCTTATGCTCATGCAGTTCATAGAGACTGTCGATGATGGCTTCTGGACGGATGTCTTCATGCTTATACAGGCTTCGGATGTCTGTGCGCAACTGCGGCATATAGTCTGGATTGTCCTCATCGTCGTTCTTATACTTGTTGAGCCAATAGAGTTCCGGGTCTCTACCACGCTGGAATTCATGACGGAAGATGTCGTATTCACTCTGTTCTGGCATGCCACTAATAGCCATCTGTTCCTCTCCCTGATGGGCACTATCAGGAATGGCAGCACGCTTATCCTCGTGCTTGATACTGCTGACGGGTCTGATCTTATCGACTTGGTTCATTTTATCGTATTTTTATTTGTTTATTTGGATTTTATGCTTAACTTTGCAGCAGATTAAAAAGGATTGCAACTATGACAGCAACACAGATGAATGCCGAGATTCTTCGCAATATGAGTATTATTGCTGAAGATGAGAATCTGCTGAAACGAGCCGCAAAATATCTGCGTAAGCTTGTGGCTGAGAAGCAGGACACCTCATTGATGACGGAGGATGAATTCTTCGCCAAGATTGAGCGTGCCGAGAAACAACCTGGCAAGAGTTTTGAAAGTGTTGATGAACTCGACAAGTATATTCGCAGTTTATGAGCCAATACAAGGTTATCATCAAGGAGGAGGCTCAGGCAGACTTGAAGAATCTTCTGCGCTATGAGCCTAAGGCTTACAAAAAAGCTCTTAGGTTTATAGGCGAACTTTACGATCATCCCAAGACAGGACTGGGCCACCCAGAACCATTGAAAGGAAAACCTGAGGGTAGATGGAGCCGTGAAATCACAAAGAAGCATCGACTTGTTTATCGCATTTTCGAAACAGAAGTCCATGTTGATGTTCTCTCTGCCTATGGGCATTATAATGACAAATAGCCTCTTCATTGGCCAGTCTTTTTTAATATTTCACTTTCCAACTGATCAATATCTCTTACTTCCAGTAAGTCCCAAGTGCCGTATTTCTGGAGGTTGTTGACAGCAGGAATCCAGTAGTCCTTCAGATAGTGGCGCTTGGCTTCCTTGTTGCCACTCTTGTCGCTGTCGAAGTCTTCGCACTCCACAATTAGGTTCACGTTGTTTCCGTTATTCGTCTTCACTTTGACGATGAACGTGGGCTGATACTCCTTGCTTTCGTCGGCCACCGTATAGGGGATGCGGAAACCAAGATAGGTGTTCTTCACCCAGCACACCACATTGTCCATTGAGTCGAGTGTCTTTGCTGCTATCTGCTGCCAACTGTTGTCTTCGCCTATCACATAGTTGACGTGGCTGTTCTTTGTCAGGTAGACGGGTTTGTTGGTCGGTCGATATACGTGCGAGGTGCTTCCCTCGGGGTTGTAGTAGTTCAGTACGGCAGTTATGACTTCGCGGTCGGCGTTTGCCTGATGAATGCCCTCGTTGATGCTGTCGAGCACAGCCTTATAGTTCCATAACATCACCAATCGTTTCTGCGCCGGGCTTCCGTCACCGCCCTCGATTTCGAGTTGCTGGTTAAACCACGTCTCCACTATGTACATCATGGCTGGAAACTTCTGGAATTGCTTCCCGTGCTCTCGACTTGTGTAGAACTCGCGAATCATCAGATGGGCAAAGTAGTAAATCACCTGTTTGTCGCGCAACTGCATGTAATCAGTCTTGAGCATCTTCTCTTCTCCATTGACCACCGTCTGCAAAACGGTTTCGGTGGGTATTTTGTTGAAGTCGAGTTTGAACTTTGGCAAACCTGTGTAGTCGGCGGTGAGCGTTCCTTCCACATTGTCGGAACGATAGCCCGTAATGACAGGGAATCGGATTTCGAGAGCCTGCCGTTCAGGCAATGCCTTGAGAATGTTCTTGGGTTTCTGCGGTTTCGTCACCACCGTGTCGCCACCCTTGAAGGTATTGAACGGAACGCCTATGATGCGCGCATATTCTGGCGGGAATTTATAGGCGATGTTCTCCTCTTTATATTTATAGAGGTCTTTGCGGTCGATTTCTTGGCCAAGTTTGTCGTAGGGGATGAGGTCGTAGCTCTGACGGCGCAAGGCACGACCTACCACCTGCTCGCAAAGCAACTGACTGCCAAAGGCACGAATACCACAGACGTGCGTCACCGTATTGGCATCCCATCCTTCGGTAAGCATCGAGACACTGACGACGCATTTGATGTCGCCACCCAATTTGCCCGGCTTTCCTACGGTGTTTACCACCTCGCGGAGAATATCGGCATCGGTTATCTTATCAGCCGAGCCCGAGCCATGCTGTATGGCATATTCCTTCTTGAAGTCCTCAATCTCTTTGGCATAGGCTTTCTTGAACGCATCGTCAATGCGTGCTGATGCCTCATCAAGGGCCGAGGAGTCAATAAGCAAGGACGGGAACTTCTCCTTCGGCATTCCCATGCCGTCGTAGTTGGAGAACACCTCGAAACGTCCATGCCGGTAGCGTGGTTCGCCATCGTCGTTGACACCATCCTGATAACCGGCTATGTCACGGTAGACCTCATGGGAGACGGTAGTGTTATTGCAAACAATAATCAGTACGGGGGGAGCTGTGTAGAGGTCACCCATCTGTTCGTAGGCCGTTCGAATTCCACGATCATAATCCTCGTAGTCTTTCACGAACTGCTCCAAAGCCGTGTTCAGCAACGTGGGCAGATTGGGTGCCTGAGCAGGCAGATTGCTGGTGTCGACATGGTCTTCCTTGTCTTTTTTCTTTTGTGCGCGCATTCCACGTTTGGGAAGTTTGTCCTTAATGCAGTCGTAGATGTTGCGCAACTTTGGCTCGTCCAACCCTTCTGCATTGTCGTAGGCCGGCAGATATGGAATCTTGACCAATCCGCTTTCAATGGCATCGACTAAACCAAAATCGCTCACCACCCATGGGAACAAAGAGTATTCAGGATAGCCAGAGCCCTTCAGATAATATGGCGTGGCAGAAAGGTCGTAGACGTGTTGGATTTTATAGCCTAAGAGTTTCATCTGCCGAAGCCCTTCGTACCATACCATAGCAGCCTCGTTCTCATTTTTCAGATCGGTCTTCTCGTCATCAGATAACTTTTCCTTTGTTTTTCTGGGCAAATAGCAGTGATGGGCTTCGTCGTTGATGATGACGATACGCTTGCCTTTCACCCCTTTTTCCAACACACGACTCAGCAGCATGCTGTAATCTTCCTTGTCCTTTTGCGTGACCAATTGACCGTTCACCCATTTTTGCTTTCCATCAAGTGGAGAAGCATGCTTACCCGCAAACACCTTTGGCAAGAACTGCTGATAGTTCAAGATAGTGATGGACGAATTGAGCCCACCTAATTCTTTTTCAAACTGAGGTGGTATCAGTCCACGCTGATGATAATAGTCGCTCCGCTCGAAGTTGTTGGCGCGTAGACTATTGTCGAGCTGGAGAACGCCCAATCGGTCACGAATGGTGATGCCAGGAGCACAAAGCAGGAAGTGGTCGGCGTAATGCGTATCCATCGGATTAGCCCGCTTGTTCAGATAGTTGTAGAGAATCAGCATCGCCATCACAACCGTCTTGCCTGTTCCTGTTGCCATCTTGAAGGCTGTGCGGGGCAGCACGTAGGCATCATCCTGTGAAACGGAATGGCGGCGTTCGCCCAGCAGGTTTATGATGTAGTTGCCTGTATTAGGGTCGCGTTCAGCTATCTCGTTCAGCCAAACGGCAGTTTCTATGGCCTCCCGTTGGCAGAAGAACAGTCGTAGATTGGCTCTGCGTTCCTTGTTGCGGAACCAGAAGTCGAGCAGTTCCTTGGTGATGCGGGAAGCCTTGGGGTAGCCTGCCTCGCGCCATGTTTTCACCTCTTTGCGAATGGTGTTGATAAACTCAGCGTTAGGATCTACCGAGATAAAATCTTCCTGAGAGAATATCGTTTGTCCACCTCGTTTCTGGGGAACGATATTCACATCATAGCCATACGGACGTCGCCCATTGATGACGGTCGTATAGTCTATGTTGCCATTCATATCGGTGTCATAGTAATACTTAGGCTCCTCGTACGGATTGTTTAGTACGGGGTTGTCGTTATTAGTTGCTTGCATAAGCGTATAATCGTTTATGCGCTGCTCTCTAGAAAACAAAAGTATGACCAAGCACGAAAAACGTGGACGAGTACTCATCCACATTCCAGGTGCTTGGTCATACCCTTCTAAGAAACAAGTAACGTCCACGCATAGCGTGAACGTCTGCATGTTTTACTTAGAAATCCTTCTGCGACCAAGCTTTGGAATGTTCTGTAAACAGCAAACGCTATTTTTTTACCCACAAAAGTCGTACTGTCACCCTGCGCTCAGGGAATCTTGCTTGCAAGTGCCGTTTACGGCTGCTCGACAATACTTGTCTGCAAAAGTACAAAATATATTTTGTATTTGAGGAAACAATGAAGAAAAAAAGAGGAAAAGATTGGAAGAAAACGGAAAAAAGGCTCGCCATCTTGTTTGCCTCATGCAGTGACGCCGCGCATGTTGCCGGAATAAGGAATGAAATTTGGTTGTTTTGGTTTTTTAGAAACGAATTATCCTTATTGTAGTTTAATTTGTTTTAATTATTCTTTTTTCGTTGGGGGGGAGAAGAGATTAAAGACAATTCGTGATTCAATTCAGTTCAATTAGGATCATTCGTTTCTTAAGTAATATTCTTATTCATTTCTGAACAGAATTATTCCAATTATTCCAATTTCTTTCAAGATAAAAGAAATGAGAATAATGGGGATAAATGAGAACAAATACTCTTTTGTTTGGAAACGAATTATCCTAATTGCAATTTAATTTGTTTTAATTGTTCCTTTTTCGTTGGGGAGAGAAGAGATTAAAGACAATTCGTGATACAATTAAGTTCAATTAGGATCATTCGTTTCTTAAGTAATATTCTTATTCATTTCTGAACAGAATTATTCCAATTATTCCAATTTCTTTCAAGATAAAAGAAACGAATCATCCTAATTGCTTTTTTATTTGTCTCACGTATTTCTCTTGCGAGAAGAGATTAAAACCAATTCGTGATTCAATTAAGTTCAATTAGGACAATTCGTTTCTACAAACTCTTCTTTTGCTACTTTGATATTTTGGTGACGACGGTCTTGAAGGCGGGACTGGTGGTCTTCAGTGTGATGGGTCCGGGAGCGTCGCCTGTGCGGAGGATGACCAGGGCAGAGCCGTTGTAGAGGCGGCGATGGTCGGTGGCATTGAGTTCCTCGCTGGCCATGTCGCCGTTGCTGACGGCGATGATGGAGGCGTTGCCTTCGACGGAGAACTGAAGGTTGTCCTGAGCGGAGTAGACGCGGCGACCCTTGCTGTCGACGGCGTGGATGCGGACGTGGATGAGGCCGCCGGCCTTCAGGGGAGTGCCGTCTTCGACCATGGCGACGAGCCGCACGGCGCGCCCTGCCGTCTCAATCTTGTGGCGCGCCACGATGGCACCGGCGTTGCGGGCGATGGCTTCCAGCTGTCCGTCCTGATATTCAATGTTGTCCCAACGAATCTGGTTGCGGCGCTTGGCATCGCTTACGGGATTCTCCTTGCGGCCCAGACTCTTTCCGTTGAGCACGAGTTCCACTTCGTCGGCATTGGTATAGGTGATGAGCGAGAGCTTCTGTCCGGGCTGGCGGTTCCAGTGGTCGCTCATGCCGTCGTTGCCCGTCTGTATGCCGTTCCATTCTATCTGCTGCTTGCTGTCGATGACGGCGATGTGGACGAGCGGCTCTTCAGGCTTGAAGAAGCTCTTCATGAAATAGGCCTTTGGCTTGGGTTCGAGGGCGATGTCGAAGACACCCTGCGCCCATCCTTTGTTGGGCCATCCCTGCGACTCACCGAGGTAGTCGATGGCTCCCCAGTAGGCCAGGCCGATGACGCGGTCGAGGTTCATCTCGAAGTAGTTGGGCCCCATGGCCGAGGTGGATGCCTCGCTCTGATAGAACGTCATCCAGGGGAAGCGGCGCCCATCGCCCGGGAAATACATGTAGCGGTAGTTGTATGCCTGTATGTCGGTGATTCTGGCCAGGTCGCAGGGCAGCGAGTCGGTCTCCCAGTTGCGGTAGCGGGGGTGCATGGCCACGGTGACGAGGCGTGTGGAGTCATAGCGCTGGAGCAGTGTGCGCTGCAGCTTGTAGGCGGTGACGCCCCAGTCGTTGAAGGCCTGGTTGGGGTCTTGCTGCAGCTCGTTGCCGAGGCTCCAGAGCACCACGCTGGGTGAGTTGCGGTCGCGGCGCACCCATTCGGGCACGTCGTACTGCCAGTGGCTCTCCCACGAGGCGCGGCCGCCGGTGTGCTGGCGCGTCCACTTGTCGTAGAGCTCGTCGACGACGAGGATACCGTATTTGTCGCACAGCTCGATGAACTCGCGGCTGTAGGGGTTGTGGGAGGTGCGTATGTGGTTCATGCCATACTGCTTGATGAGCCTGAGGCGCTTCTCAATGGCGTCGGGATGGTTGGCCGCACCGAGGGCGCCGAGCGAGTGGTGGTTGGCATACCCCTTGAGCAGCACCTTCTTGCCGTTGAGCTTGAAGCCGAAGTCGGGGCCGAACTCTATGGTGCGGAATCCGAAATGCTCAGCGTACTGGTCGGTGGGCTGACCGTCGGCATCGTAGAGCGTCACCTCGCATGTGTAGAGGTTAGGGTTGTCGCAATCCCATATCTGCGCGTTGGCAATGTCGATGTCGGGGAAGCGCAGTTCCTCGCTGCGCTGGTTGCGGTTGTGCTTGACCTGCTCGCGCTTCTCGGCCACGGTGTTGCCCTGCGGGTCAATGATGCGTACACCCATGTCGACGGTGGCGGGGTTCTGCTTGGCGCGGCAGGCCACGTCGGCAGAGAGGCAGACGATGTGGTTCTCTCGCGTGGTGATGTAGAGGGGGTGGCGGTTGAAGTAGAGCTGTGGGTCGGTGGCCACGAGGTTGACGCCGCGGAAGAGTCCGCCGCCGGTGTACCATCGTGAGTTGTTGGGCTCGCGGGTGTCGGCCATGACGGCGATGACGTTGGCCTGTCCCCATTTCACCTTCTGCGTGATGTCCACTTCGAAGCCCACGTAGCCGTAGTCGGTGCCGCCCACCAGTTGTCCGTTCAGGTAGACATCGCCGGTGTACATGATGCCGCCGAAGTCGAGCAGGAGTCTCTTTCCACGCAGTGATTCGTCGGGCGTGAAAGTCTTGCGATACCATGCACGCCCCATCTCCTTGAATCCGCGGCTGGAAAGCCTGCTCTTGATGTTGGCGGCCACGTCGGTGTTGTCGGGCCGCTCGCTGGGGTCGGGCTCCACCCAAGGCTGCTCAATCTGGAAGTCGTGGGGAAGACAAAGGGTGCGCCAGTCGGAGTCGTTGAAGTCGGCCTTTGCGGCTTTCTCGATGTCGCCGAGATGGAAACGCCAGTCTTTGTCCATGCAGATGGTCTGGCGTGGCTGTGCCTCAGCATGGCTGAAGAACAATGACAACAGGAAGAAGAAAACAGTTTTTTTCATGATGATGCTTGTTTGTAGTAGTAGATGTCTTTGGATACGTGGAGTAGGGGTTACGGTCTTTCTCGCAACACCACGGTGGAGTTGAGTCCCGAGGGAACCGGTTGCCAGTTCTCGTATCCCGTTTTCTTGTAGTTGATGTCCACGATGTTGATTTCGTTGAACTTCCGCCACGCGATGCCCTGACGATCCATCTCGCTGATGCGGTTGGCCGGGAGATTGGTCACCTCAATGCGAATCACGTTGTCGCCCGTCTTGAGCGCGTCCTTACAGTCGAGGATGAAGGGCACGGCCCATGCGCAGCCGATGTTTACATCATTAATATATACGCGCGCGCTTTCCCTGACGTCGCCAAGGTCGATTTCCCAATGGCGCGACGCCTCTTTCTTAGACAGTTTCAGGTGGGTTGTGTAGACACCAGTGCCCATCAGCGTGCGGAGTGTGTCGTTGGCGAGTTGTTCCCACGGCTGGAGACACTGCAGGCTGAACGTTTCGCTGACGGCTGGCGAGGACTCCGTGAACGCCAGTTTCCACGGACCGTTGAGGGCGAGTGTCTGTGGATTGGCAGACGGAGACGGCGTGGCCGCGACCTGATTGGCGGGGCGCGACGTGAAGGTCTGCAGAATGACCGACTCGCCCGAGCGCAACGAGATGAGCACGCTGTCGCCGCGGGTCGTTGCCTCGCGGATGTCGCCGTTCATCGGGTTGAAGAGCACGGCACTGCGGAAACGCACCGAGAGCGGAATCATCTGCTGCACGTCGTTGGGTGTGAGGTTGGCAATGAAGTAGTGGTGTCCCTCCTTGTTTTGTCGGCGGATGGCGCGCAGCCCTTTCAGTCGCATGGGCTCCGGCCGTGCAGCCTGCGCCATGTCGTCGGCATTGGTTCCCATGATGACGGTTGCGCCCATGGCCTGGAGCGACAGCAGATGCTGCTTCACGTTCTCGGGCAGGTTGCCGCTGCCGGGGATGATAATGGCCCGATAGCGGGTGCCGGCGGCTGTCTGGAGCATGCCACGCTCGAAGGTCGTGGTGAGCAGATAGCGGTCGCTGATGTAGTCGCAGTCGTAGCCTGCGGCGTCGATGTCGAGGATACTGCTGATGAAGTCGGGCGCCTTCTTCGCCATGGAGTGGATGTCGAACTGCATGAGCAGGTTCTTGTCCGTGCGCTGCGCCCACATGTCGCGGACGGGAAGGTAGACCAGGAAGTCGTTGTCGGGCTGGCCCATCTGCAGGAAGCTCTGGCTGCGCTCTATGTATTTCATCAGATAGGGCGCGTCGCGCCAGATGCTGTTCGTGGGACTCATGTCAACCGAGGCGTAGAACTTCCAGCCCGGCCATGGGTCGTCTTTGGGCGAATAGGTGGTGCCGTGGAAGAACATGTGGTTCACGCCGCAGGTGAACATCAGGTCGATGTCGGGCTTCATCTGGGAGAGCGACGTGCGGAAATGCTCCGTGAGCCATGTGAAGGTCTCGCTCGATGTGAGCGGCTTGCCCGTGATGTGGGCGGCAGACGAGGCGTATTTCAGCATTGACACATCGCTGTCGTTCTTGCGCGTGAAGCCGGAATCGGTGCGCAGACCACGGATGCCGAAGTCGGAAAGGCCGAAGCCTTCAATCTCAGGAATGTCGACGGCAGCATACTGGTCGATGAGGTTGGCTGGCGAGCCATGGGCCTGGTTGCGCGTCTGCACACCATGGCTGTGAGCCCAGCTGGTCCATTGGTTGGTGAAATTCTCCAGAAGCAGTTCGCCGAGCGTCTCGCGATAGTCCACCAGCACTTTCGTGTCGTCGTCCTCCAGGAGTTCGGGCAGGTGGTCTTCCAGACGGTATCCTCTTCGCTTCTCAAACTCGGTGAGGAGCGAAGGCGTCCAGTCGGCGCCATACACTTCGTAGCTGTCGTTGAAGAAATTGTGGGGCCAGGGCGTCTGCGAAGCCACAAAAGCAGAGTCGAAACGGGCCAGATAATGGGCTACAGCATCACGGTCGAAGTGGTCGATGACGTAACCCTCGCCACCTGGAGCCGCACGCTTCACCTGCTGGCGGGTGCGACTGTCGTAGAGCGCATAAACGCGGTAGCGCTCGCCTTTCTTCAACTTGAAGGTCAGTGTGTTGTCAGTCTGGCTGAACGATACTCTTTTCCTGATTCTCTCTGCTTGCGGAACTGTCGGGCCGAAGAGGCATACGGGCTGGCCGAGCGTGGTGCCGCTGATGGGGTAGAGCATCACGCGGCTCAGTTTGGAGAACCTCATTTCCTTTTCGTCGAGGGCAAGGCTGACGCTGCCTTTCCCCTCTATGTCCTCTGTTTTCAGTCCCAGTTTGCATGCCGCCTCTTCGATGGGCACATTGGGACCACCAAAGGGCCATCCCGTACCGCAGTTCATGTCGATGAGGATGCCGTCGCGCCTGCCTTCCTCTTCGGTGAACTTCAGCGCGTCCATCCATGGGGCAGACAGGAAGGTAAGCTCGTTTCGGGCATTTCCCTGCACGCCATAGATGGGTGTGATTTCCAAGGAGCCGATGCCCGCCTGACTATACTGCTGCATGTTCCATTGCAGGTCTTGCTTGTTGACGGCCGAGCCGAGCCACCACCAGCGAGCGCCCGGCTTAGCCTCGGGGCGTGCTTCTGGCCATGACTGTGCCCAGATGGGTGCGGCCAACATGCAGGCCGCAAAAAGGGTGATTGTCTTCTTTTTCATGTCAATGGGGTGATTGAGTGCTGCGGCGGTGTCGCGGCGTACGCATAGCCTTACGGCGATGGGTTAGCGGATGAGCTTATAGTATTCGGCAGCACCGAGGAGGAAACAGCCGGTGCCGTAGTCTTCGAAGTCGGGCACCTTGGTGTAGCTGAGCGGCTGACCAGCCGACGGGTCCTTGCCCGTGCCCTGCACCCATCCGAGGAATCCGTCGCGATGGACGCAGTCGCGCACCAGTGCCTGCCATGCACGGTCGCAGGCCGGCCGGAAGTCCTTGGCCTTGAGCAGCTTGTTCTGAATGCCACATGCCATGCCATAGAGGAAGAGCGACGTGCCCGTGAGCTCTTTTCCCTCATAGTTGGTGCTTGTCAGCGATGGGTTCCACAGGCCATCCTCGCGCTGGCACTTCAGCAAGGCGTTGCTCATCAGCAGGAAGTCGTTCTTCAGCAGTTTGATGTATCGCTTGGTCTGTTTGTTCTTCGGCATGGCCTGCAAGTCGATGAGCGACTTCACCAATGCTGCATACACCCATCCGCTGCCACGGCTCCAGTAGCAGTTCTTTCCGTCGGGCTCCTTGTAGGGCGGCACATAGTCCTTGTCTCTCCACCAAAGGCCTTCCTGTGTGTTGAACAGTCCGCCGGCCAGCGTGTCGCGGCTCCATGTGTACATCTTCATGGCGTGGTCGAGGTATTTCTGCTCGCCCGTGGCACGCCACATCTTTGTATATACGGGCATGCCCATCTGTATGGCGTCAATCCATGTCCACCATCCATACAAGGCATTGTCGGCCTTCGGGTTGGGCGTGTTCATCTGGTGGTCGAGGTTTTCACGCACGTGCTCGATCATCTTCGGGTCGTGCGACATCATGTAGCGGTCCAGATAGGTCTGCTCACAGCACTGGTCGTCGGCGTCGCAGGTGCGAATGCCGTTGCGCGGCGTCCACTGGTGGAAGCTGGCCCAGCGGTCGGTGTAGTCGATGTAGCGCACGTCGGGGTCCACCTCGTAGAGCGCCATCAGTCCCTCGTAGTAGACGGCGCGCGTCCACAGACTGCTGGGGCGGATGCGGTTGACGTTTGTCGGCACCGTGGGGTCGGCATACTTCTTCATGAAATACTCGTTGGCCTTGCGGGCCGTCTGCATGACGCTCTCGGGCGTGGCTTCCTGCGCAGAAGCTGCCAGCGAAATGAACGCCAGCAACAGGAGAATTGCTCTTTTCTTCATTGCTTTCGATAGATTTGTTTTAGCTATTTGTCGGCAAAGTTACGAAAAAACGAGCGAAATGCAAAAGGAAAACGTGTTTTTCTTTTCATTTCCGAGTGTCAGTAACTTCGGCGGAGCCAGAGTTACGAAAAAACGAGCGAAATGCAAAAGGAAAACGTGTTTTTCTTTTCATTTCCGAGCGTCAGTAACTTCGGCGAAGCTCGTGTTCCGTTTCAAATGTGTCTTTCCATCTGTGCGCAGCAACTCCCCTCCCATCTCAGGGGAGGGGTGCAGGGGTG
>JAFWQE010000181.1 GCA_017509155.1 Prevotella sp. | reverse complement strand
TTATTCTTCTCTACCACCCCGCACCCCTCCTCCCAGGAGGAGGGGACTACTGGCTGCGTCTTTTCATCCATTGTTTCATTTTGACACACCCTCGTGAGTTTTGGGAGGTATGTGCATACAGGTTGTTAGCTGCGTGTTCGCTCTTGTTCGGGCAGACACTGGGTCTGCCCCTACGGCTGGGCGTTCTACCTTCTGCAACGAAACAATTGTCCCTTTTATGCCCTTTTCTCCCCTTTATGCCCTTTATACCCTTTTGTTTTGGGGTCGCCCGCATCGCGGATAAAACACTTTTGCTTGCCCGCATCACGGATAACATCCTCTCCTCGCACAACCAGCAAATTGGCACGAAATAAGAAAATAATGTACAGAAAAGTAACTTTCATCGCGTTTTTCTTGTTAAAATGAAAGATTATTTGTACTTTTGCACTCATTCTATTATTCACACAACTTATCAACACAAAATTCAGGACAACAATGATCTGGAACCCGAACAAAGAATGCATGAGCCGTGACGAGATGAGCGCCCTACAGGGTAAGCGGCTCAATAAAATCGTGACGTATGTCTACCACAACGTGCCTTTCTACAGGCACAAACTGCAGGAACTCGACATACGGCCCGACGATATTCAAACCATCGAGGACATCAAGCGCCTGCCGTTCACCACGAAGCAAGACCTGCGCGACAACTATCCCTTCGGCCTGCAGGCAGCTCCCAGGAGCGAAATCATTCGTGTGCATGCGTCGTCGGGAACAACGGGAAATCCTACCATCGTAGGCTATACACGCAAGGACATCGGCGTGTGGAGCGAGTGCATGGCCCGCTGTCTCACCGCCTATGGCATCACACGCAAAGATACCTTCTCGGTGAGCTACGGCTACGGACTCTTCACGGGCGGACTCGGCGCACACTATGGCGTGGAGCACCTAGGAGCATCGGTGGTGCCGGCTTCAACGGGAAATACCGAGAAGCACCTGAAGCTCATTCGCGACCTGGGCGTCACGGGCATCGCCTGCACTCCGTCTTACGCACTCTATCTGGCTGAGACGATGGACCGCCTCGGCATCACGAAAGACCAGATCAAGCTGCGCGTCGGCGCCTTCGGTGCTGAGCCTTGGACGGAGCAGATGCGTCAGGAAATCGAGGAGCGGCTCGGACTGAAGGGCTACAACCTCTATGGCTTGAGCGAAATCATGGGACCGAGCGTGAGCTACGAATGTGAGGAGCAACACGGCAGCCATATCTGCGAGGACCACTTCTATCCGGAAATCATCGACCCGGTGACACTTGAACCTCTGCCAATGGGCCAAACGGGCGAGTTGGTGTTCACAACGCTTACGAAGGAAGGTATGCCGCTATTGCGCTATCGCACTCGCGACCTCTGCTCGCTGCTGCCCGGCGACTGCCCCTGTGGCCGCACCAGTGTCCGCATGGGACGCATCGAAGGCCGCTCCGACGATATGCTTATCATCCGTGGAATCAACGTCTTCCCGTCGCAGGTGGAGAGTGTTGTGCTGAGCATGCAGGAGTTTGCACCACGCTACATGCTCGTCGTCGACCGCAAGAACAACCTCGACACGCTGCAGGTGCAGGTGGAGCTGCGCCAGGAGTACTTCACAGAGACCTTCGACACGCCAGCAGCCATCGACGCACTCGAGAAGAAGCTCGCCAACCGCCTGAAGAGCGTGCTGAGCATCTCGGCAAAAGTGCAGCTGAAGGCACCAAACACCATCGAGCGTTCGCAAGGAAAGAGTGCTCACGTCATCGACCTGCGCAAACTCTGACCGCTGCCCCACCCTTCCACATGAATCGGAAACAACAAACAAACCAATCATAACTTCGAACCCAAAAAGAATGAAAGAAAATTCGCAATCTCCCTATTTCAACCCCGAATTAGAAACCATGTCGCGGGCCGACCTGGAGAAACTACAGTTGGAAAGGCTGCAGAAGACCGTCAAGCATTGCATGAATGCTGAGTTCTACCGCCGTCGCTTCAAGGAGTTAGGCATCACACCCGACGACATCAAGTCGCTCGACGATGTCCAGCGCCTGCCGTTCACAACGAAAGAGGACCTGCGCGACAACTACCCCTTCGGCCTTGCATGTGTGCCTCTCAGGGAGTGCACACGTCTGCACTCGTCGAGTGGTACGACGGGAAATCCCACGGTGGTGCTCCACACGCAACGCGATATCGACGAGTGGGCGAATGCCGTTGCACGCTGTCTGTGGATGGTAGGCAGCCGCCCCGACGATGTGTTCCAGAACTCGGCCGGCTACGGTATGTTCACCGCCGGACTGGGCTTCCAGTATGGTGCCGAGAAGGTGGGCATGCTCACCGTTCCTGCTGCCGCTGGTAACACGAAGCGACAAATCAAGTTCATTCGCGACTTCGGAACAACAGTGCTTCATGCCATCCCCTCCTACGCCTCACGCATCTACGAGGTGATGAAGGCAGAGGGCGTCGACCCGCGGAAGGACACGCAGCTGCGCGTGCTTTGCATCGGTGCAGAACCGCACAGCGAGGAACAGCGCCAGCGCATCGAGGAGAATCTGGGAGTGAAGGCCTACAACTCGTATGGCATCTCGGAGATGATGGGCCCCGGCGTAGCATTCGAATGTCAGGAGCAGAACGGACTGCACATCTGGGAGGACTATTTCATCATTGAAATCATCGACCCGGTGACTCTCAAGCCCGTTCCCGATGGCGAACTCGGCGAGCTGGTCATCACCACCATCAACCGCGAGGCAATGCCGCTGCTGCGCTATCGCACACGCGACCTCACACGCCTCCTGCCCGGCGACTGTCCCTGTGGACGCAACCATCGCCGTCTGGCTCGACTGCAGGGTCGCAGCGACGACATGCTCATCCTGAAGGGCGTGAACATCTTCCCCATCCAGATTGAGAAGATTCTGCTGAAGTTCAAGGAGCTCTCCACCGACTACCTGATCACCGTCGAGACCAAGGGCGATTCCGACATCATGACCGTTGAAGTGGAACTCAACACCCTCTTCTCCGACGACTATCAGCAACTGGTACAGCTCGAGAAGAACATCACACGCCAGCTGAAGGACGAGATTCTCATCACACCGAAGGTGAAACTCGTGCGAAAAGGCTCCCTTGCCGTAAGCGACGAGAAGAAAGCCGTCCGCGTGCGTGACCTCCGCAAGCTCTTCTAAGCGCTCGCATGCAAGGTCTAACCGTTCAAGCGTTTCAAACGATACGTCTATTTAATCATTCATAACATTTCAACCCCAAAATTCTATGACTGCAAAACAACTATCCATCTTCATGGAAAACCGCTCAGGCACACTCATCAATGTGCTTGAGGTATTGAAAAAGGCGAAGATCCAAATCCTGGCATCTACCATCGCCGACACTGCAGAGTACGGCATCTACCGCATCATCTGCGATCAGCCGAAGGAAGCCTTTGCCGAGCTGCAGGCAGCAGGAGTTGCCGTCGCACTCTCCGATGTCTTCGCACTCGAACTCGACAACGTCCCCGGTGGTGCTGCCGATGTTGTCAGAACCATCAGCGAGGCTGGCATCAGCATCGCCTACCTCTATTCTTTCACGCACAAGGGAAAGGGCATCCTCATCTTCCGCACCGACAACATGGATGAAGCCCGTGAGGTCATCACCAAAAACAACCTGAAGTACATCTGCGGAAAAGACATCAGCGAGCTCTTCTAGCACGCGAGAAGAACAACGCCCAGGCAGTTTTAACACTCGCAAGAAGAACATCAAGCACATCCTACAACACAAGGAGGCAGAGAGCACCACTCCCTACCTCCTTTGTTTTTCCCCACCACAACACCCAGCCGTAGGGGCAGACCCCCGTGTCTGCCCGAACACCCGGCGTGGTCCCCTCCTCCGGGCATCCAGCGTGGTCCCCTCCTTCGGGAAGGAGGGGTGAGGAGCGCAGCGACGGGGGTGGTAGCGGAACAAATACGGACACAACCTATTAAACAAATATGTCGAACTTTGTTGTCTCGCTACCACCCCTAACCCCTCCTTCCCGAAGGAGGGGACAACAGGCCGACATCCAGCCGTAGGGGGACGTTTCAGTGAAAGAGCCGCGTAGGGATTACAAGCCTCGGAAGGTATAGTGTCCCCCTCGGGGGACGACAGGGGGGCTTTCGGGGGACGAAAGGGGGGCTAAAAAAAAGAGCCCCGCAG
>JAFWQE010000180.1 GCA_017509155.1 Prevotella sp. | reverse complement strand
GGTAGGTACCACAATAGCTGCCGTTCAGATAGACGTCGACAAAACGTGCGGCGGGGCAGAACTTCATGTCCATGAAACGTCCTAGATCGTATGTCAGCGCATTGCGAATCATTGTCTTGTCGCCATGGTTGGCCAAAAGCGTCCAACTACGTGCGTTGGCAAAGTGGCGTCCAAGTAATTTTTGTTTCGTCGCGAACTTTATGCGGTAGGACTTCTTGTCGGAATTCCACCATGTGGAGTTTCCACGACCACGAATCTCAGTGTCGGGATAGACGGCAACCGAATCGCCGTCGACAATGGTGATGGTGCAGCTGATGTACTGCTCCTTGCTCGTGATGCTGCGCTGGCCATCGGTCTCTATGTAGACGGTTGGCAGGTTGGTCAGCTGTCGCTTTTCGCCCGCAGCGCTCATCCACAGGGAAGACGCCAGAAACGCAGCAAGGAACAAGGAACGTACACCAACTAACTTCATCTCAAAATGTATTTATAAATCTGGTTTGTTTTAGTTCTTTTGGAACACACGTACGTAGTCGACCTCCATGGTCACGGGAAGTGCACTCTCATCGACACCTTTCATGCCGCCCCAGTCACCACCCCAGGCGAGGTTGAAGATGAGGTAGAACGGATAGTGGAACGGCCACTGGTTATGACTAGAACCGAGTTCTGACTTCTTCACGTTCAGCTGCACCTTGCCATCCACATAGGTGGTCATCTCGTCAGCTGTCCAAAGCAGGGCGTAGGTATGGAACTCGCCTTCGGCCTTGTCGATGGTCATCGCGTGGGTCTTCTGCGTGTTCTTGGTGTGGTTGTAGTCCTGCGTGTGGATGCTGGACGATACTTCGTTAGGTACTACGCCCACTTCCTCCATGATGTCGATTTCGCCACACATTGGCCAGGGATTAGTTGACCAGTCGTTGCCAACGGGCATCATCCAGAAGGCAGGCCACGTGCCCTTGCCTTTCGGTAGTTTGATGCTAGCCTCGAAATAACCATGCTGCCAACCCTCGTTCACCTTTGCATAGACGCGCCCGGAGTACACCTTGCCGTTCTCCTTGAAGCAGTTGATGCGCAAAGTGCCATTCTTCACTTCCGTCACGAGCCGTCCCTCGGGCGACTTGTGGTTGACATAGTTCTGCAGTTCGTTGTTCACCCAATGGTCCTTCTGCACCTCGTGTGTCCAGTCGTTGGAATTTAGTTCCGATCCTTCGTTGAATTCGTCGTTCCAAACAAGGCGGTAACCGTCGGGAGCATCGTAGCCAGACTTCTCTGCTGCCGCCTGCTTGACGCCGATGGTCTTGCGGGCAATGCCCGACATTATTGTCACAGAACCCGAGCGCTCCTCTGTAAGGGGATTTTCGGCAACAGTAACCTTGATGGATCCCGACTGCGACAGCGAGCCGTTGGTCTCAATCTTGATGAATTCGCCATCGGCATAGGCACCCCACTCTTTGCCTGTTGTCGTCACACTTACGTTGTAGCTGCCACCAGTGGCAGGAACCTCAATCTGTTCGGGTGAAGCCGTAATTGTGATGGCGGCAGGTGTGGAATCGTCGTCGCCACCACCACAGCCCGTCAGGACTGCGGCGATGGTGAACAACAGATTATAAATTAACATTTTCTTCATTATTCTGATTTTTGGAAAATGATATCACTAATCTCTACATGTGTTCCTGCTGGCGATCCGCCGAAGTCGAAGAACAGAGAAAGTGCATGGGCATCGTTCAGCGGAAGCTGTACGCCCTTCACTGTGTAGACGAACTCCTCGCCACCCTTCACGTCGTGACGATCGGCAAAGAAGAAATTATTGTCGTGCTTCTCTGCATCGTCGGTCTCTGTGAGCTTAATCGTCACACCAGGGAGATCGACATCTGCATAGAGCGTGCACGAGAAGTCATACTTGTCGCTCATGGCTGCTGTCAGAGTCGTGTTGATGGGGAACTGACCCTGCCACTGAGAACCACCCATGCCGTCGGTGAGTGTCAGCTCCCACTTGTTGTCTTTGTGCGACCACACGGGATCTGCAATCTGTCCCCAGCCGTTATCAGCAAACCAAGGCGTCACGCTGATGAAAGCATCGCCGGCATCGACAGCCTTCCAGAGGTTGCTGGCAGAATTGTAGTCCAATGCTCCACCGCTGCTTCCGCCTTCTTGATGTTTCTGTACGATGATTTCACTCAGGTCAATCTGTAAGCCTGCGGGGCAACCACCGAGGTCGACAAACAACTTTGCCTCGCTGAAGCCAGAGTCCTCACCTTTCTTCTGTGCTTTTATACCGATGAACTCTATATAGTTTTCACCTGCTTGCAGTGTAAGGTTGCCATCGTAGATGAGCGTGTTGTCGTCGTCGCCCTCATCGCAAATCTTGAAGGTGAAGCGACCGAGATTCTCGCTCGACTCAATCTTCGCACGTACGTCGTAGAGTTGTCCGGGCTCGATGTTGACCTTTGCGTGGTGGATGGAGTTCTGAGCCTGCCATTCGGCAGCGGTGGCATCGTTGGCAATGATGGTGTAGACGCCATTGTTGTAAGAGAACTTCGGGTTGCCAATCTGTTGCCAACCGCCATCGGCCCACCAGAATTCCATCGTTCCGATGGTATTGAAGTCGCGGCCGAGGTTGTCGGCAGAGTTCACGTCGACCCATGTCACGCCTTCTGCGCCTCCGCCACCACCGGGTACGATAGTGCCGTCGTCGCAGCCGTGCTCCTTCAGAACGAAGTTGCTGATCTCGATGGTGGTGTTATCCTGGCAGCCACCGAAGTCGAGCACCAGTTTCACGTTGTTGATGTTGACACCAGGCATGTCGCTCTTGAAGAACACATAATCCTGGCCAGCCTTCAGGTCTATACGGTCGGCGAAGAAGTAGATTTCGTCGTTGTCGTCCTGAGTCAGCTTGACGGTAGCTCCAGCGAGATCCTTGTCGGAATTCAGGATGATGGAGAAGTCGTAGTTGGTGACGTCGTTAGTAGCCATATCGGTGCGGAAGGCCATCTGCGACTGCCACTGTGCGGCGTTGGCCAACGGCAGGTTGATAGTCCAGCTGTTGTTGCCCTCAACGAGCGAAGGATCAGGACGCTGATTCCAGTTCTCGTCAGCATACCAGAAGGTGATGTTGTTCTTGGCAGTCTTGAACATGTTGCAATCGCTGTTGGGATCGAAGCCACTCTCTTCAACGAGACGCTCGTCGGGAGCGCTGGTGAAGATGAAGCGCCAAGCAATGCTGCGATTGGGAGTCTCATAGATGAGCACGAGCTTCGTGGCCGTGAGCGACTCAATGCGGAACAACGGTTCCTCGTACTGCTCGTCGCTGCTGATGTAGGGGAATGCGGTGTTGGCAGCAAGCTTGATGTACTGCTGTGTGGTCACCTGACCATCAGCGTCCTCCCACTTCATCTGTTCGAACGACCAAGTAGAGGTCTGGTTGCCCATGACCTTGTCGAAGTCTTCCGTCTTTCCATCGGGATTGAGCTTTGTTGCACCGTAGTTCACATAGGTCAGACCGTCTTCACCAGCGTTGTAGGTGAAGGTGCCACCCTTGCGGTTGTCATTGGTGAAAGTGATGCGGTCGTCGTACAGACCGAAGGCCTTTTTCTCGTTGGGAGCAGCCGACCACCATTCGGTACCGGCAGTTCCAGCAGGACCACAAGCCAGGTGAGCCACTTCCTGGTTGGCGAAGCGCCACTCCTTGTTGCAGATGCGGCGGAAGTCGGCAGAGTAGTCGACCTTTGTCTCGTTGAAGGTGAATTCCTTCTTGATGCCAGTTTGAGAGATGCCGTTGCGGTTTCCCAGACGCAGCTCTACGGTATAGGTACCAGCCTCTGGGTTGTTGTAACCCACTTCCTGAAGCGTTGAGTATTGTGTACCATTGAGAATCCAGATAGGATAGGTGCCCGCAGCGGGCGTGTAAGAGGCCACCATCTGGTTGGTCTCCTGGTCTACGGCAATCTGATAGTCGATACCGCTGACCGTGGGAATTCCGTTAGGATCGGCGCCCTCGAACTCTTCG
>JAFWQE010000179.1 GCA_017509155.1 Prevotella sp. | reverse complement strand
TATAGAAAAGTCCTCATGACCAGCCCCTCTGCGAAAGCGGAATAGCAAGAGTAACCACTCCCTCTCCCCTCGGAGAGGGGCTGGGGGTGAGGCTTTTAATTGTTATGGCAAAGAATATTTCGTTTACAATAAAGTTCTGGCGCCAGAACGGCCCCAAGGACCAGGGACATTTCGACACGCACGAAATGCACGACATCCCAGATGATACCTCATTCCTTGAGATGCTCGACATCCTGAACGAGGAACTCATCAACGAAGGCAAGGAGCCTTTCGTGTTCGACCACGACTGCCGCGAGGGCATCTGCGGCATGTGCTCGCTCTACATCAACGGAACGCCGCACGGAAAGACCGAGCGCGGTGCCACCACCTGTCAGCTCTACATGCGCCGCTTCAACGACGGCGACGTCATCACCGTGGAGCCCTGGCGCAGTGCTGCCTTCCCCGTGATTAAGGACTGCATGGTAGACCGCAATGCTTTCGACAAGATCATTCAGGCCGGTGGCTACACCACCATCCGCACAGGTCAGGCTCAGGATGCGAACGCCATCCTCATCCCGAAGGAAGATGCCGACGAGGCAATGGACTGCGCTTCGTGCATCGGATGTGGCGCCTGCGTCGCCGCTTGTAAGAACGGCTCAGCCATGCTCTTCGTTTCTTCGAAGGTCAGCCAGCTCGCACTCCTTCCACAAGGTCGCGTAGAGGCCGCACGTCGCGTGAAGAACATGATTGCCAAGATGGACGAGCTCGGCTTCGGCAACTGCACCAACACCCGCGCCTGCGAGGCCGTCTGCCCGAAGAACGAGACCATCGCCAACATCGCACGCCTCAACCGCGAGATGATCAAGGCGAAGTTCGCCGACTAATACAACTCCACCCAGCCCCACTCCCTCAAAAGGGAGGGGCTGGGATGTTTTCACATTATTATATATGTTATGGAATTTATGTCGTATAGTCAAACAGCGCAACTTGAGCTTATGAATGCCTTGAACAGCATAAACTCTGAAGAAGAGTTGAATGAGTTCAAGGACTTAGTGGCGCGATTTTTCGCTCAAAAGGCCCAGAAGGCTATTGATGAACTTTGGGACAATGGAGTGATTAATGAAGATACCATTGAGCAGTGGGGTGCAGAACATATGCGCACTCCTTACAAATATGCGTCGAATCGTTCTTGATACAAACTGTCTTCTGCAGGCCCTCCCCACAAGAAGCCCGTATCATAAGATATGGGCGGATGTTCTAAAGCATAAAATAAGTTTATGCGTCAATACTGAAATCCTTAATGAATACGAAGAGATTCTTGCTGAGAAGACAACAAAGGAAATTGCTAAAGGCGTTGTTGAAGCAATTGCAAGGCTCAGTACAACAATCTATCAGGATGCTTATATTCATTTCGGTCTCATAACTCAAGACGCCGACGATAACAAGTTTGTTGACTGTGCTGTTGCTGCCGATGCCGAATACATTGTGTCGAACGACAAGCACTTTAACATCCTGAAAGAGATTGAATGGCCCAAGGTGATTGTGCTGAAAATACAGGAATTCATGCGACAGATAGATTCTGATTGACACTCAACCTCTCGTCTCCATCGCCCGACGGTGGCAGGATACACCTTATTATTTTACCTTACAGATCAGCGTTTCTGTTCGTACTTATACATAGATATTGAGCTTTTGCTCTTGTTCTTTAAACTCGAAACCGCCAAATCTTCGACACAACAGGAACAAGTTGCCGAAAGTTCACGCTTGAAGGCGTGGACTCTTCTGTGCTTGTTGTTGTGTTTGGCTACTTGGCGGTGCCAGAGTTTTGATAAGCATTGAATGGTTCCGCCTTTTTACTTTTCTTTTATATGCAAAAGATTATTTTGTCTATTTTCTGCCCTGTGCTCGTCGCAATTATTGTTCGTATTGTGTTATTTGTTCTTGCTTGTATAATCGAATTGTTAGGCTTTTTTGAGCAAGGCTCATTATCAAAACTGGCCGAAACAATAGGTGGCTTCGACACTTTTGTTTGGAAAGAATCATGGTGTTATTGGATTATAGTAATTGTTGTTACTTTTATTGGAGAGATGGGAATATGGGAGGAAGAAGGATAATGTAAAGCTTGGTTGTACACTATAGTAGATGGAAAAACTTGATAGAATGCATTGTTTTCACATCAGTGGCGCGAGTTCGGTTTCAAGGAACTTCCGGGCCATGCGCTGGTAGAAGAGCTGCTGGTCGCGGTCGGTGGCTGGTTGCACGTTGTTGAGCTTTTCTGACAGCGACTGCAGGTCGCGGGTGATGGCGTAGCCCAGAGCCTTGCGCGTGGCGATGCACTTCTGTAGCTCGTGAGCGGCGCGAGGCTTGTCGCGGTCGATGAGCATGTGGGCCAGCGCAAGGCGGTAGCCCATGCGGAACTTCTCTTGCCGTTGGTTCTGGATGGCGCTGCACAGCAGGGCCGCCTTCTCGCCGAGGTCTTTGGTCAAAGCGGCCAGTTCGGCATAGAGATAGCTGTCGTGATGCCGCGTCAGCAGCAGGCGATAGATGCTTTCCGCCTTCTCGTTCTCGCCCATGATGGTGTATACCACAGCCATGTATCGCTGGTTGTTCTTGTTTCGCGGATTGCGGCGCATGGCCTCCTGCAACAGCGGCATGGCCTTCAGTGCGTGGTCGGCATCGGGCTTTTGCTGTATCTCGTGAAAGCATCGGGTGAGCAGGCGTTGCGCCGTGGAGGGCAAGGGATGGCCCTCCTGACTGGTGGTTCCTCTCCAGTCGTCGTCCTTCAGCAGCGTCGTGTCGTATTGTTCCATGAAGTCGAGCATGCTGAAACCGGCACTTTGCTCAGCCAGTCTCAGCGCATCGTTCAGCACCGCCGTGTGCGCCTTCCCGTCTTTGTCGTCGATATTGGGCAGCACACGCAGCAATGCCGCGAATATTTTCTCTGCCTCGCCGACGCGCTTCTCCTGAAGCCGTTTCTTCAGGATGTCGCTGGCCGTCCAGAACATGCACAACGTGGTGTACTTGCCCTTGTGCGTGGCATACATGGGCCGTATGGCCTCGTAGGCTTCTTCTATCTTTCCCTGCTTGCGCAGTTCAAAAACTTCCTTTACTGTCATGGTAATAGATTAACACCATGCAAAGATACTATTTTTTCGAAACACGTGCAACTTATTGCCGGATTTGTAAGCGTTTTGAAAAAATGTTCGTATCTTTGTGGGCAGAAAAGCGAGAATTCTATCAAAAAACTACAGATTATGAACATTGGAGACAAGGCGCCCGAGATACTGGGCAAGGACGAACAGGGCCGCGACATCCGTCTGAGCGACTACCGAGGCCGCAAGCTCGTGCTCTATTTCTATCCGAAGGACAACACCAGCGGCTGCACTGCTGAGGCTTGCAGTCTGCGCGACCACTATGCCGAACTGCAGGGTGCGGGCTACGAGATTGTCGGCGTCAGCAAGGACAGTGCCGACTCGCACCAGAAGTTCAAGGAGAAGCACCAGCTGCCGTTCCCGCTCATTGCCGACGTAGACCACACGCTGCTCGAGGCCATGGGCGCATGGGGCGAGAAGAACATGTATGGCCGCAAGACCATGGGCACCATCCGCACCACGTTCGTCATCAACGAAGAGGGCATCATCGAGCAGGTTTTCTCCGGACGACAGATCAAGACCAAGGAGCACGCCGTACAGATTCTGTCGCGATAACCATCGCGCAACGTTCCGCAGACAGTAAGCACAAGGGCTCATTCTACATCCTCGGCATCTTCCTCATCATGACCTTCACGGGCGAGGCGTGGCGCATCATCCGAGTAAGCTGCCGCCCGCCTTCCGCCCCTCCGCTCCCCCCCGTCGAGTAAACTGCGACAGTGTCGCAGTCCTCCCCGCCAAAGAAATCTATATGTCAAACCAAAAAAGATAAGAACAATGAGAAAAAACCTGATTCTAACAGCAGTGGCAGCCCTGGTGCTGTCCTTCATGTCGTGCCTGCCGAAAGCCGGCAAGAGCTACGACGCCTCCAACCCCGTCGCGATGATTGAAGCCCTGGGCAACGACATCGCCTCCGAGAGCGAGAACTGGGAGAAAGAACAATGGGACGCCATGGCCGACAACCTGGAGACCGCCATCCGCAACCTGCCCGCCCAGATGGGTGAAGACGATGCCGCCATCGTGGCATCGGCCCTGCAGCGCATGGGCGTCTATGCCGAGCGCCACAAGCGCACCGCCAGCGAGCTCCTCGGCGTCATCGATGCCTACAACCAGAAGGCTACCGCCGCTGCCGCATCCGCACCCGAGGCAGCACCCGCCGCACAGGCTCCCGTCGTCCAGAAGGCAGCAGCACCACAGGCCGTGCCCGCCGGACTGCTCGTCGGCAGCGTCATACGCGAAGGTGGCTACACCAACGTCCGCCAGTCGCCAAGCACCTCGGCAGCCATCGTCACCAAGATCAAGGACGGTTCGCCCATCTACTACAAGCGTTACAACAACAGCTGGTGCGAAATCTACGACCAGCAGGGACAGTTCCTGGGATATATGCACTCCAGCAAGGTGGTGGCCAGTGCCCCGACCGTCAGCGCACCGCAGACAGGGCGCGTCGCCACCGGAACCAAATACGACTGGCTCGCCGCTCGCTACGTCACCGCCAGCGACCTGGCAGGCATGAACAGCCAGCAGCTGCGCATACTTCGCAACGCCATCTATGCACGCCACTACCGCAAGTTCAAGGATGCCGGACTCCGCAACTTCTTCAACCAGCAGCAGTGGTACGACGGACTGCGCGACGAGATTCCCGCCAGCGAGCTCAACAAGTACGAAACCTACAACATACAGTTCATACAGAGGTACGAGTAGGACATCAGTTTTTTAGGAGTTCAGGAGTTCAGGAGTTACAGGAGTTACAGACGATACTTTTATGCGCTGCAATTATGGTTTGCTGGGAATAAAACTATCGTCTGCAACTCCTGAAACTCCTGAACTCCTGAACTCCTCAACATCAAAACTAAAACATTCGTGTCCATTCATGCATATTCGTGTAGCGCCGCAGGCATTTAGACAACTTTCCAACTCTTTCTATCACGAATTTGAGAATTATCGATGTAGGAGTTTATTCATGAAACATTCGTGTTCATTCACGATTATTCGCCTGCGGCGCTACACGAATATGCATGAATGGACATGTAATGATTCAGAAATAATTTATCAAGTTTCTCAAATCTAAGGAGTTTGGGAGTTTAGGAGTTTTCGCGGCTTTCAGCCGCTGGAGTTTGGACAACAGTTCTTTCGGCAGAATGTAGCAGGACAAAAGTATCGTCCAGACTCCCAAACTCCCAGACTTCCAAACTCCAAAGGACAGGCAGAGCTAGAAAAAAACATTTTTGAAACATTCGTGTCCATTGGAGTTTGGGAGTTTAGTAGTTTTCGCGGCTTCAGCCGCTGGAGTTTGGACAATAGTTCTTTCGGCAGAATGGAGATGGACAAAAAGTATCGTCCAGACTCCCAAACTCCCAGACTCCCAAACTCCAAAGGACAGGCAGAGCTGGAAAAAATCATTTTTGAAACATTCGTGTCCATTCATGCATATTCGTGTAGCGCCGCAGGCATTTCTATTTTCCGCCCGGAAGAACCCGTCAGAATGAAGCGATGAAAACGACGGATGCAAGAAGCTAAAGCGACAGTTTGGCGAAACAAATCCAATGGAATCGTTCAACAAAACCAATGGAATTGTTGAACAAAATCAATGGAATTGCCAGACAAAACCAATGGATTTGTTTCTCTCATCCGCCAGTTTACTTTTTCCTATCTGCCAGTCTATCGACCGAAAACTGCAGAAATCCATCCGTTCATCTGGTCGCCCCGATTTTCCAATCCCGCCGATCAGCTGGGCGCAGCATTCGTGTTCATTCATGCATATTCGTGTAGCGCCGCAGGCGAATAAAGAAACATATTTATCACATTGGCCTTGCTGCTGGCCCTGACCGCGAAAGGACAAATGGACCGATTTCTCGATTTTTGGCTGGAAATTGACAAGAGTTCGTCTTCCTACATGGAGATTGGAGTGTACATCAACAACAGGACGGCCGACATGGGTGGCTCTTGGTGGTATAGCTACGTTCCTATAATCGCCCTCAGCTTCGACATCGACTTCCCCACAGGTATTATTGGAGATGAAGACAGATATGCGACGCTCCATGGAGGATTGTCACATCACAACGTGTTTGTCACTCCATACGTCGATCATTCCTGTCGCAGCTTCGTTTGCATCATACCCAAGTACGAAGCAGGTTATAATGAACCTTTTCCTGACTATGCGGGACCCTGGCGTATATGCACCCTTAAACCGGCCATAGCATACGGTATGAGTGATGGCAGCTATCAGATTGACGTAAGTAACATCGAGCTTGTGTGGTCCGACGGTTATCTTGCCGATACGTACCACACTCCCGACGTATCCTACCAGTTCGAGATTCACAACGGCATCTCGCAGCCGCCAGTGCCTACCGACATCAAGGGCATCGACGACCAGGACATCGAGCCTGCCGACAGCAACGCACCGCAGGGCATCTACACCTTGCAGGGCGTGAAGGTGGAGAAGATGCAGCACGGAAACATCTATATCGTCAACGGAAAGAAGATGATGGCGAAGTAATCGCCCGCAAACCTTATGCGCGTATTTGAATAGCGCGCCACACACCCCACCCCTGACTTTCCCCTAAGATAGGAGAAGAGCAGCTACCGCAGACACCATGCGCAGCAGCTCCCCTCCCATCTCAGGGGAGGGGTCAGGGGTGGGGTTCTCTCTCCGCTTGGTCCGGTTTTTCAAACCCGTCGAGAGATAAATGAACACAGAGACTCAGAGTCACAGAGTTTTTTCTTTGCACAAGCCCTCTGCGTCTTTGCGTCTCCTTCCCCTTCGATGAGAGGAGAGTGGCTACCGCAGACACCATGCGCAGCAGCTCCCCTCCCATCTCAGGGGAGGGGTCAGGGGTGGGGTATAAAACTTTCTTGCGCAAGGTTTACGCTTACCCCACCCCTACCCCTCCCCTGAGATGGGAGGGGAGTGGCTGCGCCAGAAAACAGGTAGACGGTTACGACTACAAACGTCGGGCTTATACGATGCTATCTGATGTGTTGTTGCCTTTCTCTTTGCACAAGCCTTCTGCGTCTTTGTGTCTCAGTGTTCCCCTACAACCTGCCTCTCTGCCCCCCCTCCCTTGGGGAGGGGCCGGGGGTGGGTTTCCAAATCCCCCCAACTTCAATTAAATAATATTAAATAAGGTATAGCTTCTTGGATTTGTCTCTTTTTTTTGCTATCTTTGCATGTTATATGTGCCTATGTGGCGCTCGCAGCAAACAAATTACGAAAAGACGAATCTATGGAAAAAGAACGACAGAGCCAGGCTCCCATGAAGCGTAGCAGCCTGAAAAGCACCATTGCCGTGTCGCTGACCAATTATCTGGATGCCGGTGCCATTGTGGCCGGTGCCAGCGGACTGACGTTGTGGAAAGACTATCTGAACCTTACAGAGGGACATTTAGGATGGCTCAATGCCATCAGTGCCAACTGTCTGGGCGCTGCCATCGGCGCCATCATCGGCGGATTCCTGGCCGACAAATACGGGCGCAAGGCTATCTACACCTATAATATGCTCATATACATGCTGGGTGTGCTGCTCATCCTGCTGTCAACGGCGTTCCCCATGCTCCTTGCGGGCTTCCTCGTCACCGGCATTTCCGTCGGTGTGGGCGTGCCGGCCTCGTGGACCTATATCTCTGAGAGTTCGGAGGTTGGCAACCGCGGACGCAACATCGGCATCTCGCAGATGGCGTGGGGCATCGGTCCCACCATCATCCTCATCCTGGGCACGCTGCTGGCACCGCCGACAGGAGGCGCCGGGTCGGAAGGCGTGCTCTTTGGATTCGTCGAAGGCGTGGCGGCAATGTTCGGCACCACGGCCGGCGCTCCGCTGCACGTGTTCAGCTCGCGCATCGTGTTTGCGTCGCTCTTTGTCGTCGCTTTCATTGCCTGGCTGCTGCAGCGCAGGTTGGACGAGTCGGAAGAGTGGAAGTCGATGAAATCGAAGAAAAACGAGGCCGAGGTGCGTCGGACAGAGGGCGCCTTTGCATCGTTCAGCTCGCTGTTCACCAACCGCATCAACGTGCGTACCATTCTTTTCCTGGCGGGCATGTATCTCACGTGGAACCTTGTTTCCTCCGTCATGGGATTCTTCCAGCAGCACATCTACGAGACGGCCGGCGGACTGTCTAACGAATATGCCAACATGCTGTCTGTAGGGCAGTGGCTGGTCATCATCGGCACGACGTTCGTGTTCTCCATGATTGTCGACAAGGTGAACCAGCGGTGGCTCTTCTTCACGGGCGTCATGTTTGCGGTCCTGGCCTGGGTGCTTGTGCTCACGGTGGGCATCACCAGCCTTGGCGGTCTGCTGCTGTTCACGCTGCTGTGGGGCCTTCAGGGCGGCATCTCCGTTCAGTCGTTCTATGCGCTGTGGGCGTCGGAGCTGTTCCCCGCCCGCTATCGTGCCGCCGCCCAGGGCGTTATGTTCTTCCTGGTGCGCGGTCTGTCGGCGGCTTGGGGTCTCGGCTTCGTATATATATATGGTGAACAGGGCGAAGGCTTCACGAGGGCCGCGTGGGTGATGCTCGCGCTGCTGGTCATCTCGCTGGTGATAGGCACCGCCGGAGCGCCCGATACAAGAGGAAAGAGTCTGGAACAGATTACACGCGAACGATATGGCAACGACCAGTAGCCCAGTGGCAGAGGCTGTCCGCCCCACATGGATATGGTATCCGGGCGACTTCGAGGTGTGGCTGGGCAATGAGTTCAACAACAGGCGCACCGAGCGGGGAGCCATGTTTCCACCCTTCTGGAAACAGGATTCCCACTGGCCCACCGTGGTGTTCCGAAAGACGGTGTGCATTGACGAGGACGAGTTCATCGTGATTGTCGCCGAGGGCAAGGCCAACTGCTCAGTGGACGGACAGCTGCAGGGCGGCAGTCGGTCGCTCATCGTGCCCCGCGGCACCCACACGCTATGCATCAAGGTGTGGAACCAGGCCACGCCGCCTGCGCTCTTCGTCATGGGGCAGCACATCGTCAGCGATGCCTCGTGGGAGGTGACCTACGAGGACAAGATCTGGATTGACGAGCGCGGCGAGGCCCACGGCTCGGGCCATTATGTGCCGGTGGGGTCGTGGAACTTCGACAAATGCACCGAGCCGCCGTCGCACTATCGTCTCCCGAGCAGGCCGATGAAGCCTGTGAGAAGCTGGAAGATGGGCAACGGACGACTCTATGACTTCGGGCGCGAGGTGTTCGGACGTCTGAAGCTACATCATGTGCAGCAACCCACGCAGGTCTACTATGGCGAAAGCCGTCAGGAGGCGCTCAGCGCTGACCACTGCGAAACTCTCGACCACATCAGCGCCACAGACCTGCAGCACAGTACGCCGGAGGAGCAGCCTGTCTACACGCTCGACAGCAAGGCCTTCCGCTTCGTTCATGTGCTGCCGACGGAAGAAAACGCCAAGGTCCGCGTGACCATGGACTTCGAGTACGCCCCTTTCAACCCCGAAAGGAGCGGCTCGTTCACTTGCAGCGACGACAAGCTGAACCGCATCTGGCAGGTCAGCGCCTACACCTTGGACCTTACCACGCGAGAGTTCTTCGTCGACGGCATCAAACGCGACCGCTGGACATGGAGCGGCGACGCCATTCAGTCGTATCTGATGAATTACTATCTGCGCTTCGACACGGCATGCGTGCGGCGCACCATCCGCCAGCTCAGGGGCAAAGACCCGGTGACCGCCCACGTCAACACCATCATGGACTACACCTTCTATTGGTTCAAGTCCATCCTCGACTACTATCTCTACACCGCCGACGCGGCCTTCGTGGCCGAGATCTATCCGCGCATGGTCACGCTCATGGACTACTGTCTGCGGCGCACCAATGCCGACGGTCTGGCCGAGGGACAGCCCGATGACTGGATCTTCGTGGACTGGGTGGACTTCCCCATGCACAAACGCGGCACGCTGTGTTTCGAGCAGATACTGTTCTGGAAATCGCTTCAGGTGCTGGCCCGCTGCGCCGCCCTGCTGCGCGACTGTCCGCAGTTGGCGCGGTATGCACCCGGCATCACGACCGAAACCTACGCCCGCGATGCCCTGTTCTACGATGAAATGGCCGAAAAAGTGAAGCCTAAGACCCACGAAATCTTCTGGTCTGCCGATGTCCATGCGCTGCTCCACGCCGTGGAAGACGGCGAGAAGAACGCAATGATAACGCGTTTTCCCAACATGTTCGCCATCATCTACGACTTCGCCACAGACGACGAGCGGCGCGACATCCTGCAGCACGTGCTGCTCAACAGCGACGTCCCTGCCATCACAACGCCCTATATGCGCTTCTATGAACTGGAGGCCCTGTGCCAGATGAACTGCCACCAGCAGGTGCTGAAGGAAATCAGTTCCTACTGGGGAGGCATGCTCGACAAGGGCGCCACTTCGTTCTGGGAGAAATACAATCCTGCCGAAAAAGGCAGCGAGCATCTGGCCATGTATGGCCGTCCTTTCGGCAAGAGCCTCTGCCACGCTTGGGGCGCCTCGCCGCTCTATCTGCTGGGGCGCTATTTCCTCGGCGTCAGTCCCACGCGGCCGGGCTACGAAGAGTATGAGGTGCGCCCGGTGCTCGGCGGTCTCGAATGGATGGAAGGCGACGTGCCGACACCCTATGGCCGCATCCATGTGAAGGCCGATGGTCGGCGTATCAGCGTCAGAAGTGACGGCGGTCAAGGCCGCCTCGTCTGTGGAACGCTGTTGGTAGACATACCGCCACACGAGGAAATCACCGTTGACATCAATCCTGCTACGATATGAAGACAAAGAACATCCTGCTCGCCTTCTGTCTGCTCCTGCCTTGCGCCGCCGCGGCCAAGGTGAAGGTAGTGGTCAAGGACAGCACGCCCCAGACCCAGTATGCCGCCTCGCGTCTGGACGGACTGCAGGGCAATGCCACCATCACCATTGCGCTGAGAAACGCCGGCGAGGCCGAGGGCTTTACCATCAGCACGCGAGGAAAACGCATCACCATCACAGGCAACGACCCCTCGGGTGCCATCTATGGCGCAAACTATGTACGTGAGAATTTCGCAATTCTTACACAAAAGAGCCGGAAATCGACCATTTCATCGCTGCCAGAGATGAAGCTTCGCGGCGCTTGTGTGGGGTTGCAGAAGACGGTCTATCTGCCAGGCCACCGCGTTTATGAGTACCCTTACACGCCGGAGAACTTCCCGTGGTTCTACGACCGCGACCTTTGGATACGCTATCTTGACCTGTTGGCCGAGAACAATATGAACACCGTCTACCTGTGGAACGGACATCCCTTTGCCTCGTTGGTGAAGCTGAAGGACTATCCTTTCGCGCCCGAAGTTGACGATGCTACGATGCAGAAGAATCAGGAGATGTTCGGATTTCTGGTGGATGAGGCCGACCGCCGCGGCATCCGCGTCATCCAGATGTTCTACAACATCATCCTCTCTAAGCCCTTTGCCGACCACTACGGACTGAAGACGCAGGACCGCAACCGTCCTATTACGCCGCTCATCAGCGACTACACGCGCAAGTCGATTGCCGCCTTCGTGGAGAAATACCCGCGGGTGGGCTTCCTCGTTTGTCTGGGCGAGGCCATGTCGGGCATCGAGACGGACATCAAATGGATGACAGAGACCATCATCCCCGGCATCAAGGACGGTCTGCAAGCTTCGGGCCGTACCGACACACCGCCCATTATCTTGCGCAACCACGACACCGACGGACCGGCCGTGCTGGCGGCATCGCTGCCCCTCTATCCCAACATCTATACGATGAACAAGTACACAGGCGAGAGTCTCACTACTTACGAGCCGGGCGGACCTTGGGGCGAGACGCATCGGCAGTTGGCCGCTGCCGCACCCATCCACATCGACAACGTGCATATCCTGGCCAACCTCGAGCCGTGGCGTTGGTCGTCGCCTGCCTTCACGCAGAAAGCCGTGCAGGCCATGCACCGCGTGCACCACAGCAAGGGACTTCATCTGTATCCGCAAGCCTCTTATTGGGACTGGCCCTACACAGCCGACCGTGTTGACGACGGCTCCCGTCTGCTTCAGATCGACCGCGACTGGATGTGGTATAAGGCTTGGGAACGATATGCCTGGAACTGTCATCGAGGCGACGACCGCGAATACTGGACACAACAGTTGAGCGACTACTACGGCATTGATTCCATCTCGGCCGGTCATCTGCTGAATGCCTACGACGAAGTGGGTGAGATTGCGCCAAAGCTACTGCGCCGTTTCGGCATTACCGAGGGCAACCGCCAAACCCTTCTGCTAGGCATGAGGATGGCTCAGCTGGTCAATCCCTACAAGTTCACCATCTATCCAGGCTTCTATGAGAGTTGCGGACCACAGGGTGAGAAGCTCATTGAGTATGTAGAGAAGGAATGGAAAGGCGAGAAGCATGCGGGCGAACTACCGCTCGACATTGCCCAACAATGCATCGACCACGGCTTGAAGGCTGCGGAGGAGCTTTTGGACAGTCTCCAACAGCCTACCAGACATCAGGATGAACTGAAAAGGGTGCTCTGCGACTTCAGTTGTTACTTGACTTTTGCCCTCTCGTTTCAAAAGAAAGTGCTGGCAGCCCAGCAAGTGCTCAACTACAAATGGACCAAGGACATTAAGTATCTCGACGCTGCTGTGCCGCTGCTTGAGGAGAGTCTGGGCGCATGGAAGATTCTTAGCATACTGACCGAAGATACCTATCTTTACGCCAACTCCATGCAGACGTCGCAGCGCCGAGTGCCCGTTGGTGGCGACAACGGCAACTTCAAGACCTGGTCAGACATGCTTCCCGTGTATGAAGAGGAGCTCGAAGAACTGAAGGCGAACATCGCCAAGCTGCGGTCGCCTCAGACAGTCACCGACAGCCTGATTGCCGCCGCTACGGCTGCCCCAGTGACACTTACCTATGTAGGCGCGCCGACCTCTTCCGAACAGTTCGCATCATTGTCAACTCTGTCAGGGAACTCCCAGTCGATTCCGACGCTGGCCTTGCAAGGCGGTGCCCAACTCTTTGAACAGCGACCAGAGCTAATCGACAAGGTGGCGCCCGAACTACGAAGGCTGCAAGGTCTCGTGCTCAACCGCGACACAACGCGCATTGCCGGAACCACGGTGGCCTTCTCGACCAATCGTCCGGTGAAAATGCTCGTGGGATTCTTCCAGGACGACGACCCCAAATGGGCCAAGCCGCCGAAACTGGAAATCGATGCCACAGGCAACGAATACGGTCAGGCCGAGCCCATTCTGACGAATGCGGTGGCCATGACCAACATGCCGCCCGTGAATATCCACGCCTATCACTTCGACAAGGGACAGCACGTCATCAACCTGCCCAAGGGAATCATCATGGTGGCAGGCTTCACCAGTGACGACATCAGGCCGCGTGACGCCGGACTGATGGGTGCCGGCGACGAGGTTGATTGGCTCTTCATGAAATAACAAGAATTATGAATAGACATCTGCTTTGCCTGTTTTTCACGACCGTTTGCCTCTGTGTCGCTGCGCAGGAGGTCCCGAAGGACGTGATGGAACATATCTATCAAGAGGTCAAGACGCCCTATAAGTACGGTCTTGTCATGGCCCCAGCTGACAATTACCATAAGTTCGACTGCCCGACAGTGTTCCGCGAGCAAGGCAAATGGTATATGACCTACGTCTGCTACGATGGAAAAGACGGCACCGACGGACGGGGTTACACGACGTGGCTCGCCGAGAGCGACGACTTGCTGCACTGGGTGACTAAGGGGAAGGTTTTGGACCTCCCCCCAGCCCCCTCCCAAGGAGGGGGGGCGCAACTACGCAATGGAAAGGTAAGTGAAGAGGACCAAAATAATAATAGTACGGGCTTTGCCCTCTCCCCCTCCTTGGGAGGGGCGCGGGGGGAGGTGTGGGACCATAACCAACGCGGTGGTTTTCCGGGATTGATAGATTGGACGTGGGGCGGCTCATATGAGATGCAAGCGTACAAAGGTCAACATTGGATGACCTACATCGGAGGACCTGGCACGGGCTATGAAGCCGTAAACGCCCCGCTTAGCATCGGTCTTGCCACCACAAAATCGTCCATTTCATCGGCCCATCAGTGGCAGACATACCCTGCACCACTGATGAGCTACAACGACAAGGACGCCCAATGGTGGGAACAGCTCACGCAGTATAAGAGCACCATCTACTGGATAAAGGACAAGCAGCGACGACTGAAAAAGGACTGCCCGTTTATGATGTTCTACAACGCAGGTGGCAAGGACGACTCCCATCCCAAGGGCGAACGCATCGGTATTGCACTGTCGAAGGACATGAAACACTGGCGGCGCTACGAGGGCAACCCTGTGTTTGCACACGACAGCGACGGCACTATCACCGGCGACGCACAGATAGTGAACATGAACATTGACGGCGAGACGGTATACGTGATGTTCTATTTCTCGGCCTTCAACCCCACACGCGAATACAACGCTTTCAACACCTTCGCCGTGAGCACCGACCTCGTTCACTGGTTCGACTGGACAGGTCCCGACCTCATCATTCCTTCAAAACCCTACGATGAGATGTTTGCCCACAAGAGCTATGTGGTGAAGCACGACGGCGTGGTCTACCATTTCTATTGCGCCGTGAACAGTGACGGACAGCGTGGCATAGCCGTTGCTACAAGCCGACACATGGGAAAGAGCGAGCTGAACTTCCCGACGCCCGAGCCCAGCGGACACCGCACAGTGCTGCAACTCAACGACAACTGGACCATTACTTCGCCAACAGCCGACCGGCCGTTGACAGCTTCCATCCCCATCAATCTTGACGACTACTACGGCACCCAGCAGGGTGAGCACGGCAATCTGCACGGAGAGGCGCTCTTCGAGAAGACTTTCGCCGCGCCCGATGTGTTGGGCAAGGCTTGTTTCCTGCGCTTCGAGGGAGTGGGAACCTACGCCGACGTCACCCTCAATGGTCAATTCCTGGGACATTATGACATAGGACGCACCACGCAGACCATCGATGTCACGCCCTATATCTTGTCTGGCAGCGACAACCGGCTGTCGGTCCGTGTGAGCCATCCTGCCGGCATCACCAACATGCCTTGGGTATGTGGCGGATGCAGCAGTGAGTGGGGATTCAGCGAAGGGTCGCAGCCTTTCGGCATCTACAGGCCAGTGGTGCTCGAGGTGACCGACAAGGTGCGCGTCGAACCGTATGGCGTCCATGTGTGGAACAACGACGCCTGCGACTCCGTCTTTGTGGAAACCGAGCTGCACAACTACGGAACCGACGCGCAGCTGGTGCAGCTGGTGAGCAAGATCGTTGATAAAAGCGGACAGCAGGTGTTGCGTCTGACCGATGAAATCGAGGTTTTTCCGGGTAAGACGGTTGTCGTCAGACAGTCGGAAAACGTGAACAATGTGAAGCGCTGGACGACGGAAAAGCCATATCTCTACGACCTGAACACCATCGTGAAGCGCAACGGCAAGGCCACCGAGAGTACACATACGCCGTTCGGGTTCGTCACGCTGAGCTGGCCTCGGCAGATTGACTGCCCTGCCACGGCACATTCTCCGGCCGACGGCCGTTTCCGTCTCAATGGCGAGCCGGTGTTCATCAATGGCGTATGCGAATACGAACATGCGTTTGGCCAGAGCCATGCTTTCACCAACGAACAGATAGAGGCCCGCGTGAAACTCGTCAAGGATGCGGGCTTCAATGCCTTCCGCGATGCCCATCAGCCGCACAACCTACACTACCAAGAAGTCCTCGACCGCGAGGGAATCCTGTGGTGGCCGCAGTTCTCGGCACACATCTGGTACGACACGCCTGAGTTCCGCGAGAGTTTCAAGCGCCATCTGCGCCAGTGGGTGAAAGAGCGACGCAACTCACCGTCCATCATTCTGTGGGGCCTGCAGAACGAGAGTACGCTGCCCAAGGACTTTGCCCAGGAGTGTGCCGACATCATCCGCGAGATGGACCCCCGCTGTCGTTCGCAGCGACTCGTTACGACTTGCAACGGAGGAGAGGGCACCGACTGGAACGTTGTTCAGAACTGGAGCGGCACCTATGGCGGCGACATCGACAACTACGGAAACGAACTGAAGCAGCCCGACCAGCTGCTCAACGGCGAGTATGGCGCCTGGCGGACACTGGGCAACCACATCGGCGAGGGATACACCGAGGAGCGTTTCACCGACCTGCTCATGAAAAAGGTGACGCTGGCAGAGCGTGTTCGCGACAGCGTTTGTGGACAATTCCTCTGGCTGCTCGTCAGTCACGACAACCCCGGACGTCGCCAGCCCGACGAGGCCTTGCGCAGAATCGACAAGGTGGGTCCCTATAACTACAAAGGTCTGCTGTCGCCGTGGGAGCAGCCCACCGATGCGTTCTACAGCTACATGCAGCATTACAACCCGCAGCCGCTGGCACCCCGCCGCAGCCACATCGACGAGCGCATCGTGCGAGGTATACAAAAGTATACATATCTCTTCAGGCTCAACTGCGGCGGTGACGACTATACCGATGAAATGGGGCAAAAATGGATGCAGGACAACACAAAGTGGTCGCGCTCCTGGGGCGATGCCTTCGGCTCACCCTACCAGACTTCTCAGACGCGCAACGACTCGCTTTCGTCGCCTTTGTTCCAGACATCGCGCTTCGGGCGCCACCGTCTGAGCTACCATTTCCCGGCACAGCCCGGCCGCTACCGCGTGGAACTCTACTTCGTTGAGCCTTGGTATCGGCAGTCCGATGCGGAAGGCCTGCGCCTCTTCGACGTCGCTATCAACGACAGCGTTGTCATTCACGACCTCGATATCTGGGCACAGGCCCACTACGGCCACGCCTACAAACGAGTGGTAGACATCGAAAACCATGGCAACGAAATAAAGGTAAGCTTCCCCAATGTCAAGGCCGGACAGGCCATGATTTCGGCCATCGCTATCGCCGTTCCCGATGATGCCGTCCTGGCATCACCCCATTCTCCTCTCCCTTCTTCTTCGTCTTCCCCTTCCACGTCTTCTGCCTCCGGTCTCGTAGACAGCGGTATCTCCGCTGTCACACCGCCTACTCTCTGGGCCGATTTCGACAAAGACATCCTCGTAAAGACCCCCGATTCCTTGCTTCCCCCGAAGACCAGCGCCGCCCTCGAAGTGGAGGGACGTCGTGTTAGAAACCGCATGGAATGGGACTTTTCTGTTGGTGTGGCCAAGGTCTACGCCCTCCGCTGGCGGTATAACAACCCCGAAAAACCGCGACAGCTGCACGTGCGCATCACCGATGCCAAGGGTGTGGTCTACAAAGACGACGACATCACCTTTGTGCAGACACAGGCCAAAAAGACCAAGCGCAAGACAACCAGCATCACAACGGGCTCGCAGGTGAATGCCGGAACCTACCATGTGGTGCTTACGGGCGACGGACTGGGCGACATGATCTTCGATGCGCTCACCATAGAATAACCATACCTCAACGACATGAAAAAGACAATACCTTACGGAAAAGGGCAGGGCATGGCGTGCCTCATGGCACTCATGCTCTGCCCTTTTGTCGGTTTGTGGGCCCAGCATCACGACTGGGAAGACCAGCACATGCTGCAACAGAACCGCGAGCCTGCCCGCGCCAGCTTCTTCGCCTACGGCAAGGAGACGGGCGACCGCCTGCTTTCGCTCAACGGACTCTGGCGTTTCAGCTGGACAAAGACGCCCGCCGAGCAGCCTGAAGGGTTCTTCCGCACCGACTTCGACGACACCGCCTGGACGCTGTTCCCCGTTCCTGCCGACTGGGAGATGAACGGGCTGGGCACCCCCATCTACAGCAGCAGCGGCTACACCTTCCGCATCAACCCGCCCTATGTGATGGATGAGCCCAAGTCCACCTACACTGCCTTCGTGGAAAGAAACCCGACGGGCGTGTACCGCCGCACCTTCTCGGTGCCCGACGCGTGGCAGGGCATGGACGTCCATCTGCGCTTCGGTGCCGTGGGCAGTGCTTTCTACGTGTGGCTCAACGGCCAGCGTGTGGGCTATTCGCAAGGGAGCATGGAGCCTGCCGAGTTCAACATCACGCCTTTCCTGCGCCCTGGCGAGAACCAGATCTGTGTGCAGGTGCTGAAATACAGCGACGGCAGCTATCTCGAAGACCAGGACATGTGGCGACTGGCGGGCATCCACCGGTCGGTGGTGCTCTTCGCAACGCCGCAAGTGAGAATCCGCGATTTCGGCGTTCGCACACTGCTCGACGACGACTACCGCGATGCCCTGCTCGTGGTGAACCCAGAGATTGGTCTCTCACCCTCGCTGCAGCGCCAGAACGAGCTTTCCAAACAGCTGCCGGCCTATACGATAGAAGCCCTTTTGCTCGATGAAATAGGCAAAAACGTTCTTGACAGCATTCCCCGCCAGGATGTGGCAACCATGCTCAACCTCGACCACAAGGGAGCCCTGCTCAACGACCGCACTCCGCAGCGCAGCTATGCCAAATGGGGCTGGCTGTCGGCAAAGGTGAGCAACCCTAGAAAATGGACTGCCGAGACCCCGAACCTCTATACGTTGCGGCTGGTTCTGAAGGATGCCGAGGGTAAGGTTGTCGAACAGGTGGACAGCAAGGTGGGATTCCGGCGGCTGGAAATCAGCGACGGCCGACTGCTGGTCAACGGCAAACAGGTGCGCCTGCGCGGCGTCAACCGCCATGAAATGGACCCCGAGACGGGCCACATGATGACGGAATACCGCATGAAACAGGACATCCTGCTCATGAAACAGTGCAACATCAACGCCGTGCGTACCTGCCATTACCCCAACGCCGAGCGCTGGTATGAGCTCTGCGACTCGCTGGGCTTGTATGTCATGGATGAGGCCGACATCGAGGAACACGGGCTGCGTGGGCAGCTGGCCAGCGACCCTTCGTGGGCTGCTGCCTGGCTCGACCGCACACAGCGCATGGTGATCCGCGACCGCAACCACCCCAGTGTCATCTTCTGGAGTCTGGGCAACGAGGCCGGCTGGGGACCCAATTTCGCCCTGACGTCGGCGTGGATCCACGAGTTCGACCCCACGCGCTTCGTCCACTATGAGGGCGCGCAGGGCGTCAAGCAGGAAGGCATCGGTGCCGAAGGAGTCCTTTCCATGTATGCCGCTGATGCCAGTTCGCTGGCCCGCGATCCGGCAGGCGTGGACGTCATCTCCCGTTTCTATCCCCGCACACAAGACGACTATCTGAACCCCGGTGTGGCCGACAACAACATGGAACGCCCCGAAAACGCCCGCTGGGAGCGTCTGCTTTCCATCGCCCGCGACACCACCGACCATCGCCCTGTGCTGACGAGCGAGTATGCCCATGCCATGGGAAACGCCCTGGGCAACCTGCGCGAATACTGGGACGAGATGTACAGTCACCCGCGCATGCTTGGCGGATTTATCTGGGAATGGGCCGACGGCGGCATCTTCGGATTGCCCACTGAGGCCTACGCAGACCCCGGCAACAAGGCCGCGCGTGGCCGTGTGCCCGGTGTCGACGAGCGCAAGCAGCTGACCGAAAACCATGCATCGCTCACCACGTTCTACGGCGGCGACTTCGCCGATGCGCCCAACCTGAAGGCCTTCTGCCTGAAAGGCGTCGTGAGTTCCGACCGCCAGACGACGCCCAAATATGAAGAGGTGAAGGCCGTCTACGCTCCCGTCTACTTCACGTTTGAGGGCGGTCAGCCGCGCCTCCATGCACACGACGCCCACACTGACCTCAACGACTACACGGTGAGCACGCAGATGAAGGACGGCATTGTGACGGCCACGGTGGCGCTCAGCGTTGACAAGCCGTGGGCGCCCCAGGGTTTTGTCGTGGCCACCGCGCAGGATGTCAGCCGCGCTGTCGTGCCCCCGGCGCCACGTGCCACTGTTCAACGGGCCGGAAAAGGCCCCTACAGCCTGCCCCTTCCGCAGCCTCATTTCTATCGTGCCCCCACCGACAACGACCGCGGTTTCGGCAACTGGCTGGCCAAGGACTGGAAACAGCAGCGCCTCGACAGTCTGGCCGACAGCATTGTGGGCCGTCCTGAGCGCCGTCAGCTGGCCGACGGTGCCACGGAAATCACCGAGACCCACCTCTACAAGACCCTTTCGGGTGCCATCCGCACGCAATACACCATCACCCAGCGGGCCGACGGCACCACCGATTTCCTTGCCACCTACACCCCCGAGGGCCAGTTGCCGCCCCTTCCCTGTGTGGGCAGCACGTTCCGAATGGCTCCCCAGCTGCGCAACATCACGTATTTCGGCCTCGGTCCCGTGGAGAACTATCCCGACCGCCGCACCGCCGCCATGCTCGGCCAGTGGCAGAGCATGGTGGACAAACAGTATTTCCACTATGCCCGACCGCAGGAAAGCGGCAACCACGGCGAGACGCGATGGCTGCAGCTCTGCGACGAAGAAGGTCACGGATGGGTGGTGGAGACGCTGGGCGAGGCGTTCTCGTTCTCGGCATTGCCCTACAGTGTGGAGCAGCTCAGCACGACGCCTCACGACACCGCGCTCCACGAAGAGTCGAACGTGTTTCTGAACATTGATGCCGCCGTGATGGGGCTGGGCAACAGCTCATGCGGCCCTGGCGTGCTCAGCAAGTACACGATTCCCGCAGGAAAACTGACGCTTCATCTTAGGTTTATCCCCATTTAGACGGACGAAAACTGGCGGTTTCTGCCAGCCATTCCATTGAAATCGTTGAACAATTCCATTGATTTTGTTCAACGATTTCATTGGTTTTGTTCAACAATTCCATTGATTTTGTTTCCACAAATTGCCGCTTTTGCTGCTTGCATCTGCCGTTTTGACAGCTTCATTCTGGCGGTTTCGGTCCACTGGCCGAGTGGGTTAAAGCCTGCGGCGCTACACGAATGGGCATGAATAAACACGAATGAATCATAAATAATTCTTCTTTTGGAAATGTTGGAGTTGCAGGAGTTCAGGAGTTACAGGAGTTGCAGACGTTAGTTTTATTAGCTCCATGCAAAAAAGAAGCGCTAAAAGTATCGTCTGCAACTCCTGTAACTCCTGAACTTCTGAACTCCACAAATTCAAGAATATTTATGATTCATTCGTGTTTATTCGCGCCCATTCGTGTAGCGCCGCAGGCGAACCCCCTTGGTCTTATCGTAAATGCTGCAGAGCATTACTGTAGCCGCTGGCGGCATTGTTCGAGGATGGGAAGCAGTTCGTCGAGCGTGTCGGCGCGCAGCATGGCGATGCGTGTCTGACGGAAATCGGGGATTCCCTTGAACAGCGGAGTCGCGGCCAGGTGGCGGCGTGTGTGAAGAATGCCTCGGTATTCGCCGATGCGGTCTACGTTGATGTGCAGCTGTTCGATGAGGATATCGAGTTTTTCGCCTATCGACATTCCTCCGATGCTGCCCTCATCAGTGGGCTTTTTAAGGCCCGGTTCCAGGTAATCGTTGATTTCCTTGAACAGCCATGGTCGGCCAAAGGTGGCTCGTCCCACCATGATGGCGTCGACGCCGTAGCGCTCGAAAGCCAGTCGTGCCTGCTCAGGTGTGGTGATGTCGCCGTTGCCGATGATGGGAATATGGATGCGCGGGTTGCGCTTCACCTCGCCGATGAGGGTCCAGTCGGCCTCGCCAGTGTACATCTGCGAGCGGGTGCGTCCGTGAATGGTCAGCGCCTGTATGCCACAGTCTTGCAGCTGTTCGGCCAGTGTGGTGATGACCAGTTGCTCCTGGTTCCAGCCCAGACGAGTCTTCACGGTGACCGGAGTGCTAACGGCCTTGACCACTTCCCGCGTGATGTCGAGCAGCAACGGTATGTTCTGCAGCATGCCGGCGCCCGCCCCTTTGCCCGCCACCTTCTTTACCGGACAGCCGAAGTTCAGGTCGATGACGTCGGGATGGGCCTGTTGCTCCACGATTTGCGCTGCCTCCACCATCTGAGGCACGTCGCGACCGTATATCTGAATGCCCACGGGACGCTCGCTGTCGTCTATCTGCAGTTTGGTAACCGTGCTTTTCACCGAGCGCACCAAGGCCTCGGCCGATACGAATTCCGTGTAGACCATGGCGGCGCCGAAGCGCTTGCACAAGTGGCGGAAGCCGATGTCGGTGACGTCTTCCATGGGAGCGAGGAAGACAGGATGGGGACCGAACGTGATGTTTCCTATGTTCATTGTTCGTATGTTTGGGAAGTTTTGGAGGCTGCCAGAGTTCTACAGCAGCAGATGGAACACCCCTCCGGCGAGTGGTTTCACCACGCCCTTCATCTCAAGACTGAACATGAGCGCGGTGAGCTGTCCCATGGAGATGTTTGTTTTCACGGCGATGACGTTCTGCTGCAGGTCGTTGGTGTCCTGGAGCAGACTGACCACGGCCTGCTCTTCGGGCGTGAGTGCGGGGAAGAGCTGTCGCTCCACGCCCTCCTGTCGCGCCGTCTGGCGGCTGTTGTCGTCCTGCCATCCCATGGCTTCCACGAAGTCCTGTGCCGACGCAATCAGCGCTGCGCCGTTGTCGCGAATCAGGTTGTTGCACCCTTCGCTGAAGGCTGCGCCCACGTTGCCCGGAAAGGCGAAGGTCTGGCGGTCGTAGCTTTGTGCGATGCGCATGGTGATGAGGCCACCGCCCTTGGCGGCGCTCTCCACGAGGATGATGCCGTCGGCCATGCCCGCCACGATGCGGTTGCGGCGCACGAAGTTCATCTTGTCGGCCCGTGTGTGGGTCATGTATTCGGTGAGCAGTCCACCCTGTGTCAGCATCTGCCGTGCGGTGTCGCGGTGGGCAGTGGGGTAGAGCTCGTCGAGTCCGTGGGCCAGCACGCCCACCGTCTCATATCCTTGCTGCAGGGCGCCGCGATGGGCGCAGATGTCGATGCCGTAGGCCAGTCCGCTCACGATGAGCACCTGTGGGCACAGCTGTCGGAGGTCGGTGAGGAACCGTGCCGTCAGGTCGCGCCCGTATGCCGTGCAATGGCGCGTTCCCACGATGCTTACCACGCGCTGCGTGTTCAGACTGGCGCTGCCGCGATAGTAGAGCACCAGCGGCGCATCGCTGCATTCGCGCAGTCGCACCGGATAGTTGGCGTCGTTCATCGTCAGCACTTCCACCCTGTGTTTCTCGCAGAAGCGCTGCTCTTCCTCCGCGCGTGCAAAGGCTTCGTCCCAGTTCCTAAGCACCTCCACGACGCGTGGCGAGCAGTCGGGCAGCACGTCGGCCACGTCCATGCGGTGGGCATACACGTCGGCAGCGCTGCCCAGCTCGGTGTAGAGGTGCATGGCAGCAGCGGCGTTCAGTCCCGGCAGCCGGGTGAGAGCCATGGCATAGAAGGCCTCCTGCGTCGGAGCGGTGGCCGTAGGGTTATGGTTGTTCTCCATGGTCAGGGAAGTTTTTCTCCATGTAGCTGTTGAAGGCGCGGTCGTAGTCTTCGCTTCGTCCGAGCCTTCCGTTCACAAGGCACACCAGTTCCATGCGTCCTCGGAAGCAGAGCTTCTCGTCGTGTGCGCGGTAGATGTCCTGATGGAACACGTATTTCACGCCTTCGTTGGTGAGCGCGAGTCTTGAGATGAACTCGTCGTCGCACGTCAGCGGCGTCTTGAACTGTAGGTTCATGCGTGCCACCACCGCATCCACACCCTTGCGATGCATGTCGGCGAAGCTCAGTCCGCAGGCCTTTAGGAAGAGGTGGCGCGTGTGTTCGGCGTAGTGCAGGTAGTTGGCGTTGTTCACGATGCCCTCAATGTCGCATTCGTAGTCGCGCACCTGCATGCGGGTTTCAAAGATGTATTCCATGTGTCATGTTCTATTGTTCCGTGGTCGTTGCGGCCGGTCTGGCGTTGCCGGCCTTCAGGTATTCGTAGCCGATGCGGCATCTGAGGCAGTCGCGCCGGTCGCAATACATCCGCTTGAGCTGAATGAGCGCCTGGCTGTCGCCTGCGTTTTCCACGTTTATTCCGCACTGCTGCCACATGCGCGTGATGTGGTTCTTCTCGGCATGCAGCTGTTCGAGCAGGTCGAAGGCGCGGTCGCAGAGCGCCTCTTTGCTGTGGGTGCGTCCGTAGGCAAACAGCATGGGCACGGCGGTGTTGATGATGATGAGGTCGATGGATGCCGCTGCGAGGTGCTTCTCCGATCGGGTGCTGGCAGCGCCAAAGAGGTAGTGGGTCTCCCAGTAGGGCGTCACGTGGGTCTGCATGAGCTGACGCAGCTGGTCCACCGTGGTGCACTCCAGCAGCTGGCTCAGGCCCGCCCGCCGCTCGTAGTAGAGGAAAGCCAGCTGGGCAATGCGGATGTGGGGGAAGTTCTGCGGGCGCAGGCGCAGGAAACGCCAGCGCTTGGCATCCATCGGCTGCAGCGAGAACTTGTGCTGCAGATAGAGATATTCGTTGCGCAGACGGGTGAAATAGCCCTCGGTGAGTGCGTCGCTGCGATAGCGCTCGGGCACTGTTTCGAGGTCCAGCAGTCCGGCCTGGCCCATGAAGATGGCCTCAATCTGGAACAGATCGTCGCGATGATGGGCCACGCTGTTCAGCGGAATGGCGTTCGCCCATTCCTCAAAGGCGTCGCCGTTGATGCCGAAGCCGTAGTTGCGTGCCAGTGTGGTGAAATAGGCAGCCTCCCACGAATCGGCGGCGCGGTGGGCGCGCTGCTCGATGGCCACTGTCTTCTGCTCGAGCCGTTCCGTCTGCAAGGCGCTCATCCAGGCGTGGATGGTCAGCGCCGACAAGGAGGGAACGATGCGGTAGCACGGCGGATACTGGTCCTCGTTGAGCAGTTCCCGGTAGTTGTCGCTCACGCTGCGCGGCACCTCAATCTCCAGCTGGGGCAGCTCCAGACCCTTGCTTGTGACCACCGGTTTGTTGGCCTGGCGGCACACGTGCAGCACTACGTTGTCGTAGGCGGCGTCGGTTTCGTGTCCGTGGGCGTACCAGTCGCTGGCCTTTTCGTGAATCTCCACGTTGCCCACCCACAGCGTGCCGTCGAGCTTCACCTTGGCATTGAAGAAGTCGGGACCCGCATTGCGGCGGTTGTAGAGGCCCGGGTCAATCACCTCCACTGTGCGTCCGTCGGTGGTGTGCAGCTCGCCCAGCGGCAGCAGTCGGTGTTTCCAGCAGTAGTGAAGCAGTTGTTCCATGGTTTGATGAATGGCTGTTTGACCTGCAAATTTACGGTTTTTTCTTCAAACAAGCTCCCCTTCACGCTCGTTTTTTTCATATTTCGCCCAAGTTTCGCGTTCGCTCAACATTCAGGAGTTTTGTGGGAGGCTTCTGCAACTCATGAAACTCCTGCAACTCCAGCACTATCTGACGCAGAGTAAAAAGGAAACCAAATAAAAAGAGGGCGTTGCCAAATCTCGGCAATGCCCTCCTCGTCTTACGTTAAGTATGTTATGAAAAATTTGAGAGAATTGAAACTTCACAGTTTCGTGTTTTAAAAAATCTTCATGAGTTTTACTAAATTTATAGAGAAAGCATAGAAATATATCGTTGTTATTTAATGATGGCAGTGGGCGGCAGTTGCACCGATTTCTGCGTGGTGTCCACCTTGATGGTGTCGTTCTTGGCCACGCTGGGTCCGTCGGTGTGCTGTTCCATTCCTGCCATGTTGGTGGGCGTGTTGCCCTGTGTGTCCAGAGCCATCTGCAGCGCGTTGCCCAATGAAAGGATGATGGCGACGACGGCAGCAGCCTTGAAGAGCGGCATGAGTCGCTGCGTGAGCTTCATTGTGCGCGCCTTGACGCGGGTTGGCTCTTCCACCATTTCCAGCATGCGCTGGTCGAAGTCGTCGCCGAGCACGTTCGTGTGCTTGTCTTCCTGCATGGAAGTGAAGAGAGCCTTGTACGACAGGAGCGAACCAGGAATGTTTTCCTGGCTGAAGAAGGAGCGCAAGATTTTCTCTTCCTCGATGGAAGTCTCGCATTCCCAGTAGCGTTCCAGTAGTTGCTCGATGTACTTATAGTCCATATTCGTCGGCTTCTTTGAATTTCTGTTTAATGGTTTGACGTGCGCGGAAGATGTTCACCTTGACCTGTTCCTCGCTGATGTTGAGAATCTGTGCTATTTCGCGGTAGCTTTTCTCCTCCACGTCTCTGAGTTGCATGCAGCTTCGTTGCTTCTCTGGCAGTTGGTCGATGAGGTTTCTCACCAGCTGCAGCCTGTCTTGCTCAATGATGCGTTCCTCTGTGTGCACGGCCGGTTCAAGCAATGCTGCCTGCGGCGTTGTGATGTGCGTGGTGAGGTTGGCTTCTGCACGCTTGGTCTTGTCGAGGGCGATGTTGCGGGCTGTTGTGAGCGCGTAGGCCTCGATGTTTTCTATCTGCGGCCATTCGTTTCGCTTGCTCCAGACCTTCATCAGTGTGTCTTGCACCACGTCCTCAGCGTCTTCGTGGCTGAGGGTAATGCGCAAGGCGAGACGATAGAGCACGTTTTTCAACGGCAGGATATCGTTTCGGAAACTGATTGTTTTCATCTGCTCTCTATAATTAACGACGATTGGGTAGGGGAAAAGTTACAGCTGAGCTGCAAAAAAACGTTAACAAATAATAGTGCCGGCGTCGCTTCCGATGGCATCGGCCTTGGTAATGACGACGCGGGCAACGCCTTTCTCCACGGCCTGAAGCGCATTCTCTATCTTGGGAAGCATGCCTCCCGAGATGGTGCCGTCGGCCTTGTAGCGCTCGAAATCGGTGGCATTAATGGTTGGAATCACGCTGTTGTCGTCGTCGGCATTGGCCAGCACGCCGGGCTTTTCGAACGCGAAGACGAGGGTAACCTCGTAGAACGGTGCCAGGGCCGTGGCCACTTCGCTGGCCATGGTGTCGGCGTTGGTGTTGAGAATGTGTCCTTTTCCGTCGTGGGTGAGTGGTGCTATGACGGGCGTGATGCCACTTCCGATGAGGTCGGCAAGGCGTTGTCCGTCGGCCTTTTCCACGTCGCCCACGAAGCCATAGTCGATGTATTGCGGCGCAGAATCGGCGTTCTCGGCTGCGACGGGTACAGGTGGGCGGCGATGGCTGCGTATGATGTCGATGTCGGCACCGGTGAGTCCGAGCGCATTGACACCGCAGGCTTGCAGACGTGCCACGAGGTTTTTGTTCACCAGACCGCCATACACCATCGTCACAACCTCAAGCATGGATGCGTCGGTGATGCGGCGTCCGTTCACCATCTGGCTTTCTATGCCGAGCTGGGCGGCCACCTTCGTGGCCCGGCGTCCGCCTCCGTGCACCAGCAGTTTGTTGCCCTCGATGGCGGAGAAGTCGTTCAATAACCGAGAGAGCTGCAGTTCGTCTTCGACCACAGCTCCCCCAACTTTTACGATTGTGAGTTTTTGTTTCATTGATGATGGGTGGTTGTTAGGAATGGTATTGACTGCGGAGGTACCGCAGTCCACGGGACAAGGGAGAGCTCAAGGTCGCTCCAAGGCGAGCGGAAGGCTGCTCAAGGGCGGGGTAAAGGCTACTCGAGGTAGGTGTAGCCGTAGAGACCTGAGCGGTAGTTGCTCAGGAATTCCTTGCCTTCCTCGAGCGAAATCCTGCCCTGCTTCACGCTCTTGGTGACCCAGATTTCCAGTTGTCGCACCAGTTTCTTGGGGTTGTACTGCACGTATTCGAGCACTTCCTCCACGGTTTCGCCGTCGATAATCTGGTCGATGTGGTAGCTATTGTCCTTCACCGATATGTGTACGGCGTTGGTGTCTCCGAACAAATTGTGCATGTCACCGAGGATTTCCTGGTAGGCACCCACCAGGAAGACGCCCAGATAGTAGCGTTCGTTCTTCCTCAAAGTGTGCACCGGCAGCGAGTGAGAGTTGTTGCGGTTGGTCACGAAGTTGGCAATCTTTCCGTCGCTGTCGCACGTAATGTCCTGGATGGTTGCGTTGCGTGTGGGCCTTTCGTTGAGGCGCTGCAGCGGCATGATGGGGAATAGCTGGTCGATGGCCCACGAGTCGCTGAGGCTCTGGAAGAGGGAAAAGTTGCAGAAATACTTGTCGGCGAGCAGCTTGTCTATGTTCATCAGCTCCTCGGGAATGTGCTTCAGGTTCTTCGCCAGCGCATTGATTTCGTGGCAAACGCTCCAGTACATGGCCTCAATCTCGGCGCGTGTCTTCAGGTCAACGATACCATGCGCGAAGAGGTCGAGCACTTCTTCCCTGATCTGTTCGGCGTCGTGCCAGTCCTCGAGCACGTTTCTCGGCGACAGGTTGTCCCAGATTTCATAGAGGTCTTTCACCAGCTGGTGGCTGTTTTCGTCGGGTTCAAACTCCTCGTCCATTTCAGGCAACGAGGCCGTTTCCAGCACATCGATGACCAGCACCGAGTGGTGAGCGGCCAGCGAACGGCCACTTTCGGTGATGATGTTTGGGTGGGGCAGGTTGTTCTTATTGGCGGCATCTACGAACGTATAAATACAGTCGTTGACGTATTCCTGTATGCTGTAGTTGACCGAGCTTTCACTTGAGGGCGACCTTGTTCCGTCGTAGTCGACGCCCAGTCCGCCGCCGCAGTCCACGAAGTCCACGTTGTAGCCCATCTTGTGCAGCTGAATGTAGAACTGCGAAGCCTCGCGAAGGGCGGTCTGAATGCGGCGTATCTTTGTTATCTGGCTGCCGATGTGGAAGTGGATGAGGCGCAGACAGTCGCGCATGTCTTTCTTGTCGAGCAGGTCGAGAGCCTCAAGAAGCTCGGCGCTGGTGAGTCCGAACTTCGACGCATCTCCGCCGCTTTCCTCCCATTTCCCGCTTCCGCTGCTGGCCAGTTTGATGCGGATGCCGATGTTGGGCCTCACAGCCAGTTTCTTGGCTTCCTTGGCGATGAGCTCCAGTTCGTTCATCTTCTCCACCACGATGAATATCTGCTTGCCCATTTTCTGGGCGAGCAGTGCCAGCTCGATGTAGCTCTGGTCCTTGTATCCGTTGCAGATGATGATGCTGTCGCTCTGACATTGCATGGCGATGACGGCATGCAGCTCGGGCTTAGACCCTGCTTCCAGTCCGAGGTTGAACTTTCTTCCGTGCGAGATAATCTCCTCTACGACGGGCTGCATCTGGTTCACCTTGATGGGATAGACCACGTAGTTCTCGGCCTTGTATTCATATTCCTCGGCGGCTTTCTTGAAACAGCTCCAGGTCTTCTCGATGCGGTTGTCGAGAATATCGGGAAACCTGAGCAGCACAGGCGCCTGCACGTCGCGCAGCGACAGCTCGTCCATCACTTCGCGAAGGTCTATCTCCGTGCCGTCCTTGCACGGTGTAACATAAACATTTCCGGTGTTGTTGATACCGAAATAGCTTGTGCCCCAGCCGTTGATGTTGTACAGCTCGCGGGCGTCGTCAATGGTCCACTTTTTCATTCTCATCAAACATATAGGCTGCAAAGGTACGAATAAGCGAGGACAATGCAAAAAGAAAACGGTTTTTTCTTTTGGTATGGCCGTGCGAAAGTTCCATTCTGCGCAAAGGAGCGCCTCAAAAGAAAAAGGAGCTGCGGGCGCTATGAGTCAAAAACTCCTGTAGCTCCCGCAGTTCCTTTTTCTCTTTTATTCAACTTTCAGTTGTTATGGAGTTACAGGAGTTCAGGAGTTACAGGAGTTGCAGACGTTAGTTTTTTGCCCCATTCTTTAAAACCTACCGCTAACAGTATCGTCTGTAACTTCTGAACTCCTGAACTTCTGAACTCCTGCAAGCTGTAATCCTGTCCAATGATAATCGGCGAAAAAGCTCGTTTTTTGGCCATTTCATCGGAAATTTGCAAGCGTTAACCTGTCTCGGGTCCTGCAGCCTTTATATGCCAAGCAGTTTGCGCAGCCGCTCCACACTGATTTTTATCTTCTCGTAGTTCTCCATCAGGCTGACGTCGAGCGTGTGCTTTGCCTGCGAGTAGAAGGGCTCCCTGAGTGCTATCTGCTGCTCGATGAAAGCCTTGAGTTCCTGGGGCGACTTGCCCTTGATGAGCGGACGCTCGGTGCGACCCATGCGCAGATGGTCGTAGAGCACGTCGGTCCGGGCTTTCAGATATACCGTTTCTGCCTGCTGGTTCATGTACTCCATGTTGTCGAAAAAACAAGGAGTGCCGCCTCCGCAACTCATGACCACATTCTCGAATTCTGCCACCTCGTGCAGCATGTTGTGCTCAATTGTGCGGAAGCCTTCCTCACCTTTCTCGGCGAAGATTTGTGACACCTTCTTCCTCATTCTGCTTTCTATGTACCAGTCGAGGTCGTAGAACGGGATGCCCAGTTCTTTGGCGAGGGCGTGTCCGACGGTTGTCTTCCCGGCGCCCATGTAGCCTAAAAGAATGATTCGCAACATCTTTGCAGTTTTGCTGATTGCTTTTTGCTTGCAGGCACGCGGCCCGTCGCGCTATTCCTTGTTGACGATTTTCATGCACTCTTCGAGTGTGAGCTCGGCAGCTTTTGCGTGCATGGCCTTGGGCAGACGGTAGTTTTTGCCGTCGTAGCTCAGGTAGGGTCCGTAGCGTCCGTTCATGATTTCGAGCTTCGGGTCCTCCTCGAATGTCTTCAGGTGGCGCTGTGTCTCCTGCTTGCGCTTGTCCTCAATGAGTTCGATGGCCTCTTCCAGCGTGATGGCCATGGGGTCTTTTCCCTTAGGCAGGCTGACGTATTTCTTCTGGTGCAGCACATAGGGACCGAAGCGTCCGCTGCCTATCACCACCTCCTCGCCTTCATACTCGCCCACGGTGCGCGGCAGCTTGAACAGCTCGATGGCCTCTTCCAGGGTGATGGTCTCCATGCTCTTGTCCGACGGCAGCTGTGCAAAGCGCGGCTTGTCCTTGTCGTCGGCCGTGCCTATCTGGACGACGGGTCCGAAGCGGCCTATCTTCACGAACACCGGTTTCCCGGTCTTCGGGTCGTTGCCCAGCTCGCGTTCGCCCGCCTTGTGTTCTTCTCTGGCGTTCATGGTGCGCTCCACGGTGGGTTCGAATCCCTTGTAGAAGTCCTTGATCATTGCCGTCCAGGCCTCTTTGCCCTCGGCAATCTCGTCGAACTCCTGTTCCACTTTTGCCGTGAAGTTATAGTCCATCACGGTGGGGAAGTACTTCAGCAGGAAGTCGTTCACCACCATGCCGATGTCTGTGGGCAGCAGCTTTCCTTTGTCCGACCCGGCCATTTCCTTGCGTTTCTTGGTGTTGATGACCAGTCCGTGCAGCGTGTCCACGGTGTAAGGCCGCTCCACTCCCTTCTTGTCTCCCTTCTGCACGTATTCGCGCTGCTGTATGGTGGAGATGGTGGGAGCGTAGGTCGACGGGCGTCCGATGCCGAGTTCCTCGAGCTTGTGCACCAGCGATGCCTCGGTATATCGCTGCGGTCCCTGGCTGTAGCGCTCGGTTGCCACGATTTCTCTTCTGGTCAGCTCGGCTCCGAGGTCCATCGGCGGCAGCACGTGCGAGAACTCTTCCTGCTGCTCGTTGTCGTCGTCGTTGCTCTCGCGATACACTTTCAGGAAACCGTCGAACTTCACCACCTCGCCCTGTGCGATGAATTTGGGCGACGGGTGCTGTGAGTCGGCTGCAGGTGCGTCGGCGCCTGGGGTGATGTTGATTTCCACGGTGGTCTTCTCAATCTGCGCGTCGGCCATCTGCGATGCGATGGTGCGCTTCCAGATGAGCTCATAGAGCCGGCGCTCCTGGGCGTTGCCTTCAATCTCGCTCTTGCTCATGTAGGTGGGACGGATTGCCTCGTGCGCCTCCTGTGCTCCCTTGGCATTGGTGTGGAATTGCCTCGTGTGGCTGTAGTCTTGTCCCCACTGGCGGACAATCTCCTCCTTGCTGGTGCCGATGCAGAGCGACGACAGGTTCACCGAGTCGGTACGCATATAGGTGATGTGTCCGCTCTCGTAGAGCTTCTGTGCCACCATCATGGTCTGGCTGACCGTGAATCCCAGCTTGCGGGCCGCCTCTTGTTGCAGCGTCGAGGTGGTGAAGGGTGGTGCGGGTGTGCGCTTGAGCGGTCGCTTCTGTATGTCGCCCACCTCAAAGCGGGCCGTCTTGCAGGTCTCGAGGAACTGCAGCACCTCGTCGTGCGTCTTGAAGCGGGTGTCGAGCTCGGCCTTCACTTCGCTCTGCGAACCGTCCTCGTGCTGCAGTCCGAAGATGGCGTTCACGCGGTAGTAAGGCTCACTGACGAAGGCCTGAATCTCTCGTTCGCGCTCCACGATGAGCCTCACGGCGACGCTCTGCACGCGTCCTGCCGAGAGTGCGGGCTTCACCTTTCTCCAGAGCACGGGCGACAGCTTGAAGCCCACCAGACGGTCGAGCACGCGGCGCGCCTGCTGCGCGTTCACCAGGTTCATGTCCAGTCGGCGCGGGTTCTCAATGGCGTTGAGAATGGCCTGCTTGGTTATCTCGTGGAACACGATGCGGTTGGTCTGAGCCTCGTCCAGGCCGAGCACCTCGCACAGGTGCCATGAGATGGCCTCTCCCTCGCGGTCTTCATCGGAAGCCAGCCACACCTTTTCCGACTTCTTCACCTGACTGCGCAGCTCGCTCACCAGCTTTTTCTTCTCGTCGGGTATCTCGTAGTCGGGCTCGAGCGATTTCATATCGATGCTGATTTCTTTCTTCTTCAGGTCGCGGATGTGGCCGTAAGAAGACATGACTTTGAAGTCTTTTCCCAGAAACTTTTCGATTGTCTTGGCCTTTGCAGGGCTCTCCACAATCACCAGATTTTGTTGCATTTGTCTTACATGTTTTGAATTTGGGATGCAAAAGTAGGCAAAACTTTCTCATACACCTTATTATATATATTATTTTTTTGATTTATTAACTCTTCGCGAGGTTTCTATTTGGGTGCCCGAGCGTTCAAAAACAGAGTCATCCGAACGTTGGAATCTCTCTTTTTTGGCACTCCATCCCCGGCATCTCCCCGAAAGGAAAGCCAGTGGCTATCGCCGAAACAATGCGCAGCAGTTCCCCTCCCATTTTAGGGGAGGGTCCAGGGATGGGGTTCGTTATTATAAATCCTGAATACTATTATTCCTGAACTCTCAACTCACGAATGCTGGCTTGTGCCAATTAAAACTGTTTCTTTCATCATTTTATTTGGCGTCTTTTTTCATTTTATTTGGCGTCTTTTTTCACTTAATCTGCCAAATAAAAAGAACAAAGTCATTGGTTTTGTTCAACGATTCCATTGAAATCGTTCAACAATATCAATGGATTTGTTCAACGAAATCAATGGAATGGTTGCGCGAGATTGGCGGTTTGAGAGCGCAAAAACGCCGATTTCATCGGGTAAAATCGGCGTTTTTGAAGCGGGAGATTCTATTTGAGCATCTCTTGATAGCGCAAGAAGGCGCGGCGGACGCTGAGCAGTCCGATGTCGTCGGCATTGACCTCGTCGGGCTGCATCCACACAAGCGACGAGACATCGTCGGACGGACGGAGCGGCGAAAGGTCGCCGACGGTCACCTCGAAGAACATGTCGAGCGTGGGAATGATGAGTCCGCTGTACTCGTATTCGTTGGGCAGCGAGAATAGATAGCGCTCGCCGACCACGCTGAGCGCGGTTTCCTCCATCACCTCGCGCCGCAGGGCCTGCTCCACGGTCTCGCCCTTGTCGGCAAAGCCGCCGGGAAGGTCGAGCGTGCCTTTCATCGGCTCGCAGCCGCGAACGGCCAGCAGCAGTTCGCCGCGGTCGTTGCGGATGAACGCCGCCACCGACGACGAAGGGTTCTGAAACAGCTCGAAGCCGCAGCTCGGACAGCGGCGACTTTTGAACGAAGACGGCTCGAAACCAGGACTGCCGCACACGGGGCAATAGGTGAAATGCAACATACGGAAATTAGAAACAAATGTGATTTACTGAGGGCAAAGGTAGTGAAAAATATGGAAAAACGGTTTGGCCGGTCGTCTTTTTTGAAAGAAATGAGGATAAATTGGAATAATTGGTTTCAGAAATTGGAATAATTATTCTTTGTCATTTCTGAATGTCGTTATTCAGAATGTTCCGGTTTCTTTCTTTTGAAGAAACGAATTCTGCTTAATTGTTTTTAATTTTGTCCACGAATTATTCTGAGATTGCCTTTAAAGGGGTAACAATATAGAAGTTCGCAGCTCCATGTGGTTAAGATAGGAATGAAGGTTTGTATTGCGTTTCAAATGTGTGTTTCCATCTGTGCGCAGCCACTCCCCTCCCATTTTAGGGGAGGGGTGCAGGGGTGGGGTACAAAACTATTGAGCGCAAGGTTTACGCTTACCCCACCCCTTACCCCTCCCCTAAAATGGGAGGGGAGTGGCTGCGCCAGAAAACAGGTAGACGAATTACGGGTATAAAAGTGGTGCCTATATGACGCCATCTGCTACTTTTTCGCCTTTAATTGAGGGGAACAATTAGATGGAATGAAGTGTAATTCGTTTCTTTTCTTTGTTGAAATAGGGAAAAGTTGTACCTTTGCAGCAAAATGGCAGCTATGGAAAAGAAGCTCTTTGTCGACAAGTGGTCACGGACGTATGGGTCTGTGGTACAGCGTTTTTTTGTGTTGATGGTCATGGTGGCGATAGGATCCGGCACCGGCTGGGCGCAGAGCCAGTTTGAGAAGGCGGTGGCCGAGCGGGGGTATGATGTAGATGTGGTGGACCTGAGCGACGACGATGACATCGACATTGAGGAACCATCGCTCGCACTGGTCAACCTTACGGGCTTTGCCACATGGCCACAGACGAAGCACGATACGCGGCAGGGGCGCATCGAGGTGTACGACGGCAACGGCCACTACTTCAACAAACCCGTGACCATTGCAGGGCAGGGAGGCTACACCACCCGTTTTCCGAAGAAGAACTTCGTGTGCCATTTCACCGACAACCGATGGAACGAGGACGGGGCGCCCGACATCAAGATTGGGCAATGGGTGAAACAAGACGCCTTCCACTTCAAGGCCTTCTACACCGAATTTCTCCGTGGCATCGGCGAAGTGGGCTACAAGCTGTTCGACCAGATGGTGGCCGACCGCCGGCCCTACTGGGAACGCGGCGGCTATTTCCACGACAGTGAGGCGCGCTGCTTTCCCGACGGCTTCCCCTGCGCTGTCTATCTCAACGGCAAGTTCCACGGCGTGTTCGCCTGGCAGCTGAAGAAACACCGCAAGAACATGAACCAGAAGAAGGCGCTGGCAGAGCATATCCACCTGGACGGAAACCTGAACGACAACTACCTCTTCAAAGGGCACATCAGCTGGAACCAGTTTGAGGTGCGCACGCCAAAGGAACTCTACGACATCGTGGGCAGACCCTACGACGGCAACAGTCCGACGGAACTCATCGACAAACAGTGCTCGATGTACTACGCATCCGACGACAACGACACCGTGAGGGCGGCCAAACAGCTGAGCGAACAGGTGAAGCAGCACATCGTGGCCATGAGCCTCTACTGGGGCGAACTGCAGCAGCTGGAGAGCCGGGGCGCCACCGCCGCGCAGATGCGCAGTGAGATGGAGGAGCGCTACGATGTGGAAGCACTCACCGACTATGCCGTGCACTTCTACTTCACCTACAACGGCGACGGGTCGCTAAAGAACTGGCAGTGGTTCACCTACGACGGAAAACGGTGGGCGGTGACGCCATACGACCTCGACCAGACTTTCGGTGTGGGGCTCTATGGAAACCTGCTTCCGCCGAACCGTCCCCTCGAAAAACTCACCTCGGGACCGTTCTACTGGATGGACCGATACTACGCCCACGACATTGCCGATCGCTATGGCGAGTTGCGCAGGAAAGGGGTTTTCGACTATGACAACGTGGTGGCACTCTTCGACGACTGGCACGACCGCGTGGGCGAGGCGCTCTATGCCAGCGAGGAAGACCGCTGGGGAGGCAGTCCCTGCTACAGCGATGCCGTGTGCAATAATGGATGGGAGGCGGTCAGCACCGACGACCCCGTGTACCAGGTGGTGGGACTTCCCACCTATAACGCGTATACAACCTACCACAAAGACGACGTGTGCTGGCTGGAAGGACGGCTCTGGCGCGCCACGGCAACCGTGACGGGCGTCAAGCCGTTCATCATCAACGCCAACCGCGACAGCATGGAACGACTCTACCAATGGATACAGGGACGCATCGACTTCCTCGATGCCTGCTTCGCCTACGACAACACACGCGTGGACGAACAGATGGTGAACGACATGGACAATTCCAACCGCCGACTCGAAGGGATATACACGCTGAGCGGAATAAAAGTAAACACACCCGTCAGCGGACAGACATACATCTTCAGATATAGCGACGGGACGGCGCGGAAACAAGTGGCACGGTGACATAAACGAACATATCTGACTTTTTTGAAGACATATTTGACAAATCGGACATATTTATATTTATGTGTTGAAGACATATTTGACAGATAGGACATATTTTTTATTTATATATTGAGGACATATTTGACAAATTTGACAGTTCTTTTATAATTGTCATTTAGTCTGACAAAGGCTCATGCCATATCGCGTTTCAGACTTAAAGAAAAAAAAATGTCCGATTTGTCAAATATGTCTTCAAAAAATTAATACAAACATGTCCTATCTGTCAGATACGTCTTCCCCTGTCCCAGTTCTTGTCAAAAATGTTATTTGCGGGTGGGCTTATAGTGTCTGAATTTCCTTTTGAACTGAATGGGAGTAGAGCCGAAGTTGATGAGAAGTCCATCGTCGATGCCTGATGCGGTGAGGTAGTTGACCAGCTGTACCTCATGTGTGACGAGCAGTTTTTCCTGGGCTTTGAGTTCCAGTACGAGCCGCTTCTCCACTATGATGTCGGCCCGGTATTGTCCCACTACGATGTTGTCGTAAAGCACGGAACACGGAACCTCCATCTCAGCCAATAGTCCGTGTTTGCCCAGTTCAATACACAAGGCGTTGCGATACACTTTTTCCTCGTATCCATTTACCAGTTGTTGTCTCACGTTCACCGAACATTCAATCACCTTTTTAATCAGCTCATCGATTTCGTTCTCCATATCAATCAAATCTATACTATAACCTATTCTCAATTATAATATTCAACTTTCGCATTCGCTCAACTTCTTGGAGTTCAGGAGTTCAGGAGTTCTCTGCAAGCAGAGCGACCAAAGGTCGAGCGCAGACGATAGTGCTGAAGGCTCTCTTTGCGTCAGTTTACAGGGGTTGGAAGTATTGTCTGAACTCCTGAAACTCCTGAACTCCATCAACTTGCGAAAGTTGAGTTATAATACTTTCCAATCTATCATATTTGTAAAATCTGTCTTCCCTCAAACCAAAAATCTGTCCAATTTGTCAGATATGTCTTCAACTTCACCACCGATCTGTACGGAAGGGAACCAGTGGCAGTCCGGCGGCGTTTTTGAGGTTTCCTATCTGGAAGTTCTTGAAGCAGTATCTCAGAGCTACAGGTTGTTTCACGTCGGGACAGGTGATGCGGATGGTCTCATCCCAGTATCCGCCGCCCGGCTGCCAGAAGTGTTCGGCCTTGGCAGGATGGAAAATGCGGTCCTCGCCCGCCACTTCAAAGCCCTGTATGTCCTCGAAACGGCTGATGGCTCCTAGGTCATCGGCCACGTGGATGTGTATGGTATCGTTCACCACACGCATGTCTTTGAACGTCATGTTCTGGCAGCCCACGGCCGTCATCCCATACGTTTTGTTCAGCGCAAGGAACGCCAGACGCTGGCCAACCGGCTTCTTTTGCGCCGGGTGAATCTGTGTTGACTCGTAGGGATAGGCCAGGTCGTTGGTGCATACCATTCCGCTTCCCGGAATGATTTTAGAGGCCCGGTATTGCTGTTCGCGCAGTCGGGCGCCCCAGTCACCGTCTTTGTTGTCGTAGTGATAGGGAGCAATCTCGACGAAATAGAACGGCAGTTCGCCCAGTCCGAACTGAGCTCGCCACTGTCTCACCAGCAGAGCCATGCGCTCAGAGTATTGGTCGCCCGGGTCGCCCACGTTGGAGCACCCTTGGTAGTAGAGTATACCCTTCACCGTGTATTTCAGTATGGGGTTGAATGTTCCGTTGCCCCAGAGCATGGCGCGGTGGTAGTCCCACTCGGGTTTGTAGGCCACGATGCCCGACGAGTCGGTGGGTTCCTGCGTGTATTTCTCCAGGTTCTCCTTCGTCAGCCAGCTTTCCACGCGCGTACCACCTTTATTTGCCATGATGAGTCCCACCGGCACGTCGAGCGCTTTCGTCACCACCTGTGCGAAGAAATAGCCCGTTGCCGAAGCCTCGCCCACGGTCTGCGGGCTCACCACCTGCCACTGGCAGTCGGCGTCTTCCTGCGGTTCCATGCGCATGACGCTGGGGATTTTCACATAGTGCACGCCTTTATAGTCGTTGGCTGTTACCACCGCATCGTTGTATCCTTCCACGGGACAGTTGCCGAAACCCTTCACCGGCATCTCCATATTCGACTGGCCGGCGCACACCCATACCTCACCGCTGAGCACACCGTTGAGCGTCAGCTTGTCGCCATCGTCGAAAGTGATGCTCAGTGGTTCGTAGCTGGCCGCCGGCGTCTTCACCGTGAGCAGCCACCGACCGTCCTTGTCGGCCTTTGCCGTGCTTACGTCCTTGCTCCACGACGTGGTCACCTTCACCGTGCGTCCGGGCTTTGCCCAGCCCCACAGTCGGGCATCGGTCTGTTGTTGGAGAATCATGTTGTCGCCCAGGATGTGGGGCAGACGCACCTTGGCCTGCGTGCCCATGCTCAGCAGGGCCAGCGCAGCGAGAATCATTGTTTTCTTCATAGTTCTTTTCTTCTTAGGTTTTCATTCTGCGTGCAATATTACGAAAAAAAACTGACCCGACCATGTTTTTCCGCGAAAAAAAGCACCTTGGGGGAAGTTTCTTAAGAAACATGTGTAGGTGTTGTGGAGTTCAGAAGTTTAGGAGTTCTCTGTAACTCCTGCGCTCGGCCAAGGGCATTAGGCCTTGGACGCTCTGCTTGCAGAGAACTCCTGAACTCCCACATAATGCTTCCCTTGCAACGTCAATCGAATAAAATTGCGGTCCTTTTGTGTCTTTATTCAAGAAATATGTGTACCTTTGCCGAAAATTGTGTTATGGCAAACCTGAAATCACTGGCCAAGGATACGGCCATCTACGGTCTGTCGAGCATCGTAGCACGTTTCATCAACTACCTGCTGGTGCCCATCCAGACGAAATGCTTCAATGCGTATGGCGGTCAATACGGCATTGTCACCAACGTGTATGCCTACGTGTCGTTGCTCATCATCCTGCTCATTTACGGCATGGAGACGGCCTTTTTCCGTTTCATGAGCAAGGAAGGCGAGGACCCTCAGCGCGTGTATGCGACGTCTATGCGCATGGTGGCCACCACCTCGCTCGTCTTCGCCTGCGTGGTCAGTCTGTTCATCCGGCCCCTTGCCTCCGCCATGGGCTATGCCGACCATCCCGAATATGTGTGGGTGATGTTCATCACGGTGGCCATCGACGCCTTCGTAGCCATCCCCATGGCCTACCTGCGCTATAAGCACCGGCCGGTGAAGTTTGCCTCCATCCAGATTTTCAACATTGCGCTGAGCATCCTCCTGAACGTGCTCTACCTGATGGTGTTCCCCGCCCTGCGCTTCAATCCCTTCGGCATCTACGACGCCAACTTCACGCTCGAGGTGGTGTGGGTGTTCTACATCAACCTCATCTGCACGGTGGTGAAGCTGCTGCTGCTGTGGAAGGAGCTGGGCGGCATACGTTTCGGCTTCGATCGCGGAGCCTGCAAGAGGATGCTGACCTACGCCTGGCCGTTGCTGGTGATGGGACTTGCAGGGCAGCTGAATCAGGCCGCCTCGCAGATACTCTTCCCCTATCTGTACACAGGTTCGGAAGCCGACGCCCGCGTGCAGCTCGGCATCTACGGCGGATGCATCAAGATTGCCATGATCATGGTGATGATTGTGCAGGCCTTCCGCTACGCCTACGAGCCCTTCGTCTTTGGCAAGAACGGCGACAAGGACAACAAGGAGACCTACGCCCAGTCGATGAAATTCTTCATCATTTTCACCCTGCTGGCCTTCCTTGTTGTGATGGCCTACATGGACCTGCTGCGCTATCTGGTTGGCGAAAGCTACTGGGAAGGCCTGAAAGTGGTGCCCATTGTGATGGCCGCAGAGATTATGTTCGGCATCTTCTTCAACCTGTCGTTCTGGTACAAGCTCACCGACCGCACCATCTGGGGTGCGTGGTTCTCGGGCATCGGAGCGGTGGTTCTCATCGCCATCGACGTGGTGTTCATCCCCCGTTTCAGCTACATGGCCTGCGCCTGGGCAGGATTCGGCGCCTATGGCGTCTCCATGGTGCTGAGCTATTTCTTCGGGCAGAAGTACTATCCCATACAGTATCCGCTGAAGGACATCGCCATCTACGTGCTGTTTGCGGCGTTCATCTTCTTCTGGATCATGGTCACCAACCGTCACTTCTCCACCGTTCCGGCGCTCCTCATCAACACCGCGTGGGTGGTGTGCTACGTGATATTCATCGTCAGGCGCGACCTTCCGCTGAAGTCGCTGCCCTACATCGGCAAGTACTTCAAGTAGGCGCGAGGCACGGTTTTTGCCCATTTCATCGGAATAAACCCTAAAAAAACAATAGCATTTATGAAAAGAACAGCTTTATTGATTCTCAGTCTTGTGGCCCTGTGTCAAGTCAAGGCCGACGAAGGCATGTGGACGCTCTACAACCTTCCCCCTGCGGTATATGAGCAAATGAAGGCCGAAGGCTTCCTGTTGCCCTACGACGACCTTTACAGCAGTGACAATGCCATCAAGAACTGCGTGGTGAATTTCTCGGGCTATTGCTCTGGTGTGGTCGTCTCGCCCGACGGTCTGGTGTTCACCAACCACCACTGCGGTTTCGAGAGCATACGCTCCCATTCCACCGTGGAGCACGATTACATGCTCAACGGCTTCTGTGCCAGAAGCCATGAAGAAGAACTGCCCAACGAGGATATGTTCGTGAGCTTCATGCGCGAGCAGAAGGACATCACCGACCAGCTGGTGGCCCTGGCCCACAAAGGCATCACTACCGACCAGTGGGAATCGCTCATTGACTCGGTGCAGACGGCCATGACCGACAGCGTGAGGAATATCGACCCGTCGCTGCATGTGGAAATCAACGCCTTCTACGAGGGCAACCGCTTCTTCGCCACCACCTATCAGATGTTCACCGACCTGCGTCTGGTGTTCACCGTTCCGAAGTCGATGGGTAAGTTTGGTGGCGACACAGACAACTGGATGTGGCCCCGCCAGACCTGCGACTTCTCCGTGTTCCGCATCTATGCCGATCCGAAGACCAACGGTCCGGCTGCCTATTCCAAGGACAATGTGCCCTATCATCCGCAGTCGTGGGCTCCCGTCTCGATGCACGGCTACAAGGACGGCGACTTCTCCATGACCATTGGCTACCCCGGCAGCACCAGCCGCTACCTCTCCAGCTTCGGCATCAAGGAGATGCGCGATGCAGAAAACGCCACCCGCGCTCAGGTTCGCGGCGTCAAACAGGCCGTGATGAAGAAGCACATGGACGCGTCGGAGGCCGTCAGAATCAAGTACGATTCGAAGTACGCCCAGAGTTCCAACTACTGGAAAAACTCGATGGGAATGAACAAATGTATCGATTCCATCGGCATTATCCGCCAGAAGCAGGAGCACGAGGCACGCATCGTGGAGTTCGTAAAGACGTGGGACTACATGAAAGACCGTCTGGACCTGAAGAAGCTGGAGAAGCTCTACAGCGACAGATATGAAGACGTGCGCGCCTTCTACTATTTCTATGAGACCTTCATCCGCACCAATGAGCTCACCACAAGGGCTATGCGCGTGAACACGAACATGCAGCTGCAGGGCCCGGCAGACGACCCCAAGAAGCAGTATGTGGAGTTTGAGGACAACAGCAGCGAGTGGGACGCCGCCCTGGACCGTGAGGTGCTCGGCACGCTTATGCAGAACTACCGCGAACATGTGGACAGCCGCTATCTGCCCGACTTCTACAAGACCGTCGACAAGAAGTTCCACGGAGACTGTCAGGCCTACGTAGACTACGTGTGGAGCCACTCAGTCCTGATGAAGCCCGGTCAGATCTATCCCGCCTCGAAAAGCTATCTCAACGACCCCGGTGTGCAGATGGGCATTGACCTGATGGCCACCCTGGGCACCATTCGCGTGGGTTTTGCCCCCACCTATGAGCTGATAGAGGAGCAGGAGCGCCACCTCTGCGCCGCCAAGCTCCAGATGGAGCAGGATATGCCCCACTACAGCGACGCCAACTTCACCATGCGCCTGTCTTACGGGCAGGTGGGCGAATACCTGTTGAACGGTCAGCCCTCAGGCTACTACACCACGGCCGAGAGCCTTGTGGACAAGATGAAGAAAGCCGATGAAATCGAGGATTATTTCGCCGAACCAGAGCTTCACACGCTGCTCGGCAGCACCGATTTCGGCCAGTACACCGACCCGACGACGGGCAAGATGCAGCTCTGCTTCCTCACCAACAACGACATTACCGGCGGCAACAGCGGTTCGCCGATGTTCGACGGTCAGGGCCGCCTCATCGGTCTCGCCTTCGACGGCAACTGGGACAGCCTCTCCAGCGACATCTTCTTCGACCGCCAGCTGGCCCGCTGCATCGGTGTGGACATCCGTTTCGTGCTGTTCATGATGGACAAGTGGGGACATGCCGACCACCTGATTCGCGAGATCAATCCGCAATAGCGCCATCCATGCCAGCATAAGAGGCGTGGCGTCTTCATGAAGAAGTGTGCAGTTCCCGGTCGAAGCCAGGAGCTGCACACCTTTTTATTTGCCTATAGTTTAGAAAAACACCTCGAGAAACATAATGTGAAAAAAGCAAAAAAACGGAGCGCGATGCTTCCGAATCGGAATAAAAAGAGTAACTTTGCAACAGATGATGGCTGTGCAGCCATTTTGAAACACCCCTTCCAGACCACCGATGGACATCTATCGACTTATTAGTGCCTTTGTGATGGGCGTGTTGCTGTGCCAGGCAGCGCTCCTGTTGTTTCTACGTGTGCCAACGGTTTCCGCATGGCATGCGTTTCGCAAGGCCAAGTCTTACACTGCGCTGGCATGTGTGGTGCTGTGCGTGGCCTATTGTTCGTCGGCCCTTATGGGGTGGACGTCAGGTGTTCCCATGCTGCTTGTATGGTTTGTGGTGGCCGGTCTTCAGGCCCTTCTTTTCACGTTCACGTGTGTGATCTTCGTGGCTCCGCAGACACGAATGCGTAGGCTTGTCCTGTGGAACCTCCTTCCCCTTGCCGTGCTGACGATGCTCACCGCCATTGCCCACACGTATTCCCTGAAGGGCATTGGTTATTTGCTGGTGGTCAGCGGCGCGTGCTATTTTTTCCAGCTTTCCCTCTACACCCGTTATTTCATCGTAGTCTATCGAGCCAATGTGCATCATCTTGAAGAAGTATATGCCGACGACCTCTCATCGCGTCTGGCGTGGGTGAAGCGTCTTTTCTTCTCTGCGCTGGCCTTAGGTTTGCTGGCTGTGGTCGTTATCCTGCTTACAGACCAGACGCTCGATGCCGTCTTTGGCGTTGTGGTGGCCGTTTACTACACCTATGTCACCATCAGTTTCGTCAACTATATGCCTCGTGCAGCCTTTGTCGTGAAGGCAGCCGGACTGTCCGAAGAGCCACAGACCACCGACGGGCAGGAAGCAGATGCCGACAGCCTTGCCCACGTGCGTGACGCCGTGGACCGTTGGGTGGCCTCGAAGCGTTTCCTGAAGCCAGACGTGTCGGTGGACGAGATAGCCCAGCAGATGGGCGTCAGTCGCCAGTTGCTCAATGACTATTTCTCCACGGTCCTGCATCAGCCTTTCCGCTCGTGGCGAATCCAGTTGCGCATCGAAGAAGCCAAGCGCATCCTGACAGACAATCCCTCCATCCCCACTGGCGAGCTCTGCGCACGGTGTGGCTACAACGACCGCAGCAATTTCCACAAGCATTTCCAGAAGGTGACGGGGAAGTCGCTCGCCGAATGGAGGGAGGAAGACGCCGCAGACTCTGTCTGAAACAGGTGAGCACACATGGAACGTAGACAAGCCGCTCGCCACAACTCCAGCGCAGCTATTCCCTTCCCATTTCAAAGGGGAAGGGTAAGTTGTGGGATCATCCTGCACGTTACCTGATAACGCGTGGTATTTTTACGTTTCGGAAAAATACCACGTGAGAGCGCAAACAAGTAGCGTCGTTTTTTTGTATCTTTGCATGCCTATTTGCAAGCGCCATCGGAAACAATGAACAAAAAAATAAATAGAGCTATGAAAGAAAACACTATTGTTGAGACAAAAGGCCAAGGTCGGCGCCGTTTGAACGTTGGCATGGCTTTGCGCCGTCTGTGGCTTGCGCTGCTGCTGCTGTCAGGAGGCCTTTCCTGTCCTGCTTTTGCGCAGACGCGAGATGTCATCACCTTTTCGGGCGGTCATGCCGATGCGAACGACCCGAACATCTATGTCATTGACGCGGGCACGGCTTCTTCCAGCCAGACAGCCTTCAACGTCACGCTGGTGCGTCCACAGGGAACCACGGCCACCCATGAGGCCCGCATCACGTTGAAGAATCTGATCAGCTTCGACGAGACGACCGTTACCTTTTCGCCTGGCGTACGAACCAAGACGGTGACGCTCACGGTATCGTCGTCACCTTCATGGAGTGGACATCTTCCGGGTGTCTTTTCCGTGTCCAATGTCTCTCATGCCGATGCAGGCTATGAGGTGCTTCTGCTCAACATCGACCGCAGTGCCACGTCGGCACCGGAGCCGAGCGAGCTGAGCACGCAGCTGGAAGCCATCCAGAACACCTACGGCTTCAGCAGCCGGTGGCAGAATCTCGACCGCTGGGGAGAGTATGTTCTGCTGAGCATCGACCTCCCTGCCGACGTGCATGTTGCATCCGACAGCCGCTATGTGCTGAAGGCGCGGTCTGCCAATCACACAGGTTTGGCCTCCGATGCCGACGATTACGGTCGGGCCAGCACCCGGCAGGTGGTGCTGACTCCGCTTAATGCAGGGTCGGTGTGCAACAAGGCCTACTACCTCTATCGTCCTCAGGATGATGAGTTCCTGCACACCTTCTATGACGACAACTACAACAACCGCACCTCGACCAACACCCTTGTGGTGGTCTATCCCACTTGCGAGCTGGGTCCCTTTGAGGTGGCCAACCCCGCTGACGAAGGCTTGCAGTACCTGTTTTATTCGCAGACCGACCTGCCGGAGAATGCGTCGGGTTTCCAGGTGCTGGCGGACAGACAGCATTTTCTGCCCCAGTTCTCTAATATAAGTATAGACAAGACCACGGCGAAGAGCGGTGAGACGCTGCAGCTCAGTGCGACGATGGACAACTGGCGCCTTGTGAAGCGTGCCCATCAGGAGAACTTCATGAACACCTTTGGCGTGACGATGGATGACGGTGCCACGCTTACTCCCCATCGCGCCACCTTCGACGAGGCAACTGGAAAGCTGACACTGTGTGTGACGGTTCCTACGGTGGCGTCGCAAAAGACCGTTCATGTTGAATTCGGTGCGCTGAAAGAGGGCGGTTATTTCCCGAAACTCGCCATTGGTGGCAGTGGCTCGTTCGCTGTCAGCGTGCAGCCCGAGGCCACCACGGCTGTCCACGCCACGCAGGTGGCCTTCGAGGGACTCCCTGCCGACGGAAGTACCATCACGATTGAGAAAGACCGTTGGGGTAACACCATCGGACGAACATATCCGCTTGCCGTCAGTACGTTGCCAGCCAACGCCACCGACGGAGCCACCGTGTCTTACAGTGTGACGAACAGTGGCGGAGCCGACGCCGAGATTGAAGGCTGGGCCGAACGGGGTTTCTTCCTCAACCCAGGCACCAACAGTGGCACAGTACAGGTGACGGCAACCTTAGCAGGCGGTCTGAGCACTTCGCGTACCTTTAATATACAGTCGGCACCGCCCTTCGGCAAGACCGTCGTCAACAAGTATTACATCGGCACGGCATTCCCGCTGCTGCAGTTCGGACTGGAGACGACCGACGACTGGCGCATTGACGGCGACTACATCACCGTCAACTTCACCCATGCTAACGGAACCACCTGGACCGAGCGCTACCCGTTCAGCGAACTGAAGCGACACAAGACCGAATGGCAGAACAGCTATCTCTACGACCTGCCCTTTGGTTTCACCGAGGACCATCCTGACGTCACGACCGATGCCACCGTCGGTGAGCCGCTCGTCACTGCCCAGGTGCTGTTGCCAGTGAAGGACGGCTCAGGCCACAAGACCACCGTTGAGGCAACGGCTACGCTGGTGCCCGACCTCAGACGACCGTCCTTCAGCGACCATATAGATATCTTCCCCGTCTATAACGAAGTGCATCCCGCCGTGCTCACGTCCGAGGTGATGTATCTGCCACGCAAGGGCTTCACCGTGGGCTACGAGATTCCTGAGCTGGGACTTAGCGAGACCTACTCGAACCTAAGTGGCGATGCTGTTCCTTCGTGGATCCAGCTGGAGGAACACGACTTGTATTACACCGCCCAGATAACAGTGCGGCCCGACATAGGCTTTGCGCCCGACCAGCTCACGACGCTCCACCTCTACACCTTGGCCCAGCGCAGCTACGACGCCAGTGAGGCCATGGAGCGCTACGAGACCTGTATGGCTCGCTTTGCCTACCACGGCATCGAGTCTGGTGCTGTCTACTACGTCAACGGCGAGGAGACCAGCGGCGACCTTACCTTTGACAATGAGAAGGAACTGCAGCAGTTTGTGGACGAGCTGAAGGCAAATGGCTTCTCTGACACCAACAGCAATGAACCGAGTTCTCAGTCGGAGGACAGGCTCCGTGACATACTCTATAAGACCCGCGCCAGCTTCAGCATCTACGACGAGCTGTTTGGCGAGGGTGCCGACCTGACGCTGTCGTGCGAGGGCGAGGTCATCCAGCAGATCAGCCACTACAACGGTGTGATTGCCTTCATGCCGCCGACCGACGGCCGCACCTACACGCTCACCGTTCACTTCCCCGGTTACGGCAAGACCTACACCAACACCTTTGTGAGCCATCCTCTTGACAACATCCATCAGCTCTCGTTGCATTGCAATAACTTCGACGGCGACATCAGCTATGTGGAAAACGGACGGGAGCACAGCGCCGACCTGAACTTGCATGGTACTAGGATCAATATGTTGTACTTCTATTGTGAGGAACCCACGTCCTTCGTCTTTCATGAGGGCGACAAGTACGCACGCGTCGGCATGCCCAACATGTTCCAGCCACTGCAGAAGAACTTTGTGCCCGAGTTGCGAGAGCTTCACCGCGTCTACAGCCGCAGTGAGGCCATTGCCAACAGCTACGATGGAATCCTCCTCAGGCACACCTACCCTGCAGGTTTCTCCAAGTGGGACAGTCCCAGTCCCGTTTTCAGCTTTGGCAGTTTCGACCATCTGCAGCTGGGCAGCACCATTGTGACGGTGGTAGACCCTCAAGGCCAGCCCATCACCGATGCCACTGTGAACTATGCCTGCGTTGATAAGGACATGACCCCGCAGCTGGATGCCGGCACCGCCTTCTACAACGAGGGCGTTGGCGGCTACCTGCTCAGCGCCGATCCCGACTTCTATGCCGAACTCATCGAAGTGGTGGCGCCCGGCTATCAGCCCATGCTCAATACCATGTATCTTTGGGACTACGACTACTACAAACCTTACTGGCGTCATGACCGTTTCCACAACATCAAGACGCGCCACTACACTATCGTTCTCACCCCTGCCGACGAGCGCGTCAACAGTGTCTCTCTGGAAACACTCATGCGACAGGGCAACGTGCGCAATGGAAGCATGAACGCCTCCATCGAGACCATCGACCTCTTGGCCATCGATGCTGCCGACCAGCTCGATTACTCTGAGACCGCCGACTACGAGAGCATTACGAAGATTGTGCACGAGGGACGCACCGGCACCGAGGGATGGAGTGGCACGAAGTACGCCCACATCTATGGCTGCATCGCCGGGTCAGAGGCTTCTCCACAAGGATCCTTACGCCTCGTCGCCCCCTCACTCAACCTCCAGCCAGCCAGCACGGCGCACATCAGCCGCGACGTGTTCACACACTTCAGCCAAGACTACACCCTTTTCGACTTCGACCTCACCGACCAGATAGCCACAGGGGCTACCGTGCAGCCAGCCCTCATGGCCGGCAACGAAACGCTGGTCACGCTACCCTCGCTCCACAACAGCAGCATCGACCTCATCGTCCTCTCAGAGGAGAACAATGTCGACATGGAGCCCAATGCTGCGGAACTCACTGAAATCGACGATGACGCCGAGGCGCAGGGCATCGACATGAAGGACACGAGAAAAGCCTTTGACAAGTTCAACTTCCAGGTGCCTCCCGTGCTGCCCTTCACCGTGAACATCGAGCGCAACGGCGACTACTTCCTTGTGCGTGCCGTCTGCGAGGCCAACTTCCTCCCCGGCGGACCCCTCATGGACGCGATGGGCTCTCTGGACGACCTGAAATACTTCGACGAGCAGTTCCAGGCCTGCATGGATGCGGTGAATGCGGCGAAGCCACACGACGATGACTTCTTCGACGATATTCCCCGCTGGCCTTCGGCCTTTGTCGGCGTGAAGGGTTTCCTCAGCGGCATCGGCTACATCAACCGCGAGACGGGAAAACTGGACATCAACTTCTACGACGGAGGTCTCACCCTTGAAGCCTCTGCTTCGGCCCGTGCCGACGTGAGCTTCTTCATCGGCGGCTTCGGCCTCTCGCTCGACGCGAAGGTGGCGCTCAGCATGGCTGTTGTGAACCGTGCTGCTGCCAATGGTCAGGTGGCGACGTTGCCGAAGATAGATTTCCAGCTTGACACCCAGTGCCGCGTGAAGATGTGCGCCTGGGCCTACTGCGGCATCGACCTCTGGATTGCCAAGGCCGCTGTCGGCGTGCAGGGTGGTGGTAGCATAGACGTTTTGACGCGTACCATCATACCTACCTACGACCATCAGCCCAGCATGGGGTTCAAGACCGACCTGCGTCTGGCGATGGAGGTGTTTGCAGAAGCGAAGTTTCTCTGTTTCAGAAAGAAGAAGAGCTGGACCATCTTCGACGTCAGCAAGACATATCTCTCGCCCGATGACTCCACGAACCCCTTCCATCCTGACTACGGCGAACCCATCTTCTCCTACAGCCGGCAGGACAACATCACCAAGAGCTACCGGAAACTGCGCCGCCGTACCATTGCAGAGCTTGGCACACCGATCATTACCGACGTCAGCGGCATGGCCCGACCCGCTTACCTGATGGGAGGCAATAGTCTGCTTTTCAACAACCTGAAGACCCCCGGCAACTACAACGACGATCGCCTACAGGTGTATAAAAGCGGCAACAAGACCGACCTCATCGCTCAGTCGGATGCCGAGGTGCCGATGTATGACTTCAGCACCGCCCATGGCGGCGGTCTCGAGATGGTGGCCTACGAACAGCTGAGTGAGCCCATCGTCAAGAGCCAGTTTGAAGCCCTCTCCGACGACGACCAGGTGAGAGACCTTAGCCAGAAGTCGGAAGTGTATGTCGCCATGCGCCAAAACGGCGAGGCCTGGACGACCGAGCAGGTGGGCGCCTACTGGGACCGTGCCTGCGTCAGTCCGGCTGTGGCCGTGCAGGCCGACGGACAGGCAGCTGCCGTTGTATGGCAGCAGGGCAAGGTGATGTTCAACGAACAAGGCGACCGTTACATAGACGGAAGTCTGATGCTTGCACGTTATGATGCCGCAAACGGCTGGGGAAGCCCCATCGAAATCAAGCGAATCCATCGTAGGAGTGTGCCGGCTGACTATCAGCTGACCATCAGCAAAGACAGCATTCTCGTGATGATTACCCTGAAGCAGGACATCGATAACAGCGAGACCAATGCGTCGATTGTCTACCTCAGTGTCTCACCCACCGACAAGGTGCGCGAGCGCTACACCCTGCTCGCAGGCAGTAAGCCGCAGATGGTGAATGTAGGCGGCGCCAACCTCGTGGCCTATATTCAGCAGACCGACACCGGGCGCGACATAGCACTCAATACTGTCAACATGAAGGGCGAGTCCACGGCCAAGATTGCCGGCACGATGGGAATGGAGCGATACATGGTCAACGACTTCCGGCTCATCGTGGACAACGAGGCCACTGACCTCAGCGACGTGGCATTGCTCTGGAGCCAGACCGACCAGACCTCCCCGGACTCCTCTGAAGGAGGGGAGGAGACTGATTCCCAGAACGCTTTCTCCTTCAAGAACCGCCTCTTTGCCGCCAAGCTCTGTTCCCACGACAAGAGCCTCTACTTCTCAACACCCGTCGAGGCAGCCACCATACCCGCCGACGTGCGCCTGCAGTCTATGGACGGCTATCTTGACGGACTCGACATGAAGGTGGCCTACTGCGTAGCCAACGAACAAGACGGAGCAGCCATCCTCGAGTCTACCGTTGCCTTCACCAACGCCATCGACCACAAGATCAGATACAACCCCTACGAGGTGTCCAATGAGCATCAGGTGCCTGTGACCATCACCGTGGCGAACAACGGTTTCGAACCTATCGAGAGCATCGACGTGATGATGGGTGGCGAGACGTTTACCCGCGATGTGATGTTGATGCCGCAACAGACTGCCGAACTGAAGTTCGACTATACCGTAGACGACAGTTTCGACGGTACCATTGACTATGATGTGGCCGCCAACTTCGTGGCAGGCAACAGCAATGCGCTGAAGATGCGCAACAGGGCTGCCGCCCGTCCGCGACGCGTTGAGCAGGGTGGCACGCAGATGAATGTGCGACACGTGGACATGGCGCTGAAGGTGCTGAGCAAGAAGACTGACGGTGACGGTCTGACAACCGTGGTTGCCGAGGTGACCAATGCCTCGCTGCTGCCACTGACCGACGGAATGAGCGTAAAGGTAGGCCTCTATGCTTCACCGCTGGCTACGGAACCTGCCGCCGGCACGACTGAAGTGACGGTGAGCAGCCGCGACCTCTACGATGCCACGACTGAGCAGAAGAACAAGGTGACAATTGTGGCGCTGACCGCGAGCAAGCCTGAGTTCAGCCAGACCCTTTACCTGCGTACAACACCGATGGAGGGCGACAAGACACTGAAAGACGTTCGTCCCTCCAACAACGTGCTGCCTGTTACCATCCTGGGAGCATCATCGGGCAATGTGCCTACAGATGTGAAAGACGTGCAGGTGGAAACAGTCAATGCCGAGGAATACTTCGACCTGATGGGCCGGCCATGGGAGAGACCTAATCGCAAGGGCATCTACCTGAAGAAGGGACAGAAGGTTATCGTGAAGTAGGGGTTTTGTAGGAGTTGCAGGAGTTACAGGAAGCGGCGGTGCCGCTTCGTACGCAGAGCCTCCTTGGGGGAATCTGGCGTCGTCTGTAACTTCTGCAACTCCTGAACTCCTGTAACTCCTATTTTACCACCAGCCTCCGCCTGAGCTGTATTGGCTGAGGTTGACTTGTGTGTTGCTGTTGGTTTCGTCGTAGCTGACGGTTCCGCCGATGTTGGCCATGCCGTTGAAGAGGTCTGTACCTCCGGTGACATCGACGTTTTTCTTCATGGTGGGTGTGCCGGATGTGCTGACGACGAGTGATGCTCCGCCGCTCTGTGGTGTCAAGAATGCCAGTGCGAGCTGTCCGTTGTCATAGAGTGCATACCATGTGTTGGCGTCCCATGTGGTCTGCTGGTTGCCGCCCGGTCCTCCGCCTGGTCCACCTCCTCCCGGTCCACCGCCGTGACCGCCGTTGTTTCCCCCTTCATTGTTGTTGCTGCTGTTGCTCACCTGATAGCATGTCTGTGTGATGCTGGCGCCTCTTTCCAGTCCGCCGATGGCGACGAGTGTGCCGCCCGTCACATAGAGCTTGTAGTTCTGCTCGGTGTTGGCATCGATGCCCACTTCGGGTGACTGTGATGAGATAGCGTATACGGTGCCGCCTTTGACATAGCAGTTGCCGTTGGCGTCGATTCCGTCGTTACCTTTGGAATAGGCGCACACATAGCCGCCTTCGATGGTGAGATGGCTGCTGCTGTTGATGGCATCGTCGCCGCTTTGGCTGTAGATTTGTCCGCCGGTGATGTTGAGTGTGGCCTTCGACTCTATGCCCTCGCTGTTGGTCGTCTGTATGTTGAGCGTGCCGCCAGCGATGAGGATGTCTCCGTCGATTTTCAGGCCCTTTGGCGACGACTTGTAGTTGGTGTTGATGCGGTCGGTGTTTCCTGTGTAGTTGTTGTTGATGACGTTGGCGGAATAGACGCAGATGCCGCCCTCTGTGGTTACGTTGAGTGTGCCGTCGTTCATGGTGAAGGAACCGTCGGCGCTGATACCCTTGCCTCCGCCGCCTGTACTCTTGAGCGTGAGCGTTCCGCCGTTGATGGTGATATTGCCGTCGAGTCCGATGGCGGCCGAAGCCTTGGTCTTCGATGTCTCGGTGCTGGTGGTGGCCTGTTCCCAGACGCCTCCGCCGCTGGTGGTGGCACTGATGTCGCCGCCTTCGATGCGGATGTCGCCGTCGGCCTTGATGCCCTTGGCGGCATTGGCCGACACGCTGGCGCTGATGGTTCCGCCGAGAATGTAGATGTTGCCAGAGTCTTCGTCCTCGTGGTCGGTGGTCTCGCCCGTCGAAGCGGTGCCGTCGAGCTCAGCCTGGATGCCGTCGTCGGCCACGCCACTCATGTTGACTGTGCCGCTTTCCATGAGGAAATACTCGGCGCAGTGGATGCCGTCGCCCTCGGCTTTCAGCACGTTCACCGTGCAGTTCTTGACGCTAAGGTACTCTCCCGACTTGATTCCGTGCTTCTCAAACGCGTAGATGTTGAGTGTTCCCTTGCCTTTCAGCTCGGTGTGTCCTTTCACAACGAGACAGGCTTTCTGTCCACCTCCGGCACCGTCGCGCAGTGTGTTCTCGGTGTCTTTCTTGATGCTGATGGCCACTCGCTTGCCGTTCTGAATGTCGATGGCGGCCCCGCTGGGGTTGGTGAGACTGAGTCCGCGCAGCTCGATGGTGGTCTTGTAGGAGCCGCTAAGCGTCAGTTCACCATCGTCGGAAGTGCCGCTCAGCGAGTAGGTAATCTCGCCCACGTTGTCGGCACTGACGTCGGCGCTCTGCACGATGCTCACATGAGCACCGCTCACTACCGGCTCCACATACTGTGCCACGTTGCCGGCCACGGTCACGTGGGCTGTTGTTCCGTCGTAGCTCACGCTCACTTCGTTGTCGGTCACTTCGGTGTTGTCGACATACATCCGCGTGATGTCAGTCAGCTGGAACACCTTTCCCATGACGGTCAAGGTGGTGCCGTCGGCATAGTTCATCGGTCCGGTCTGAGCTGCCGGGAACTGGTATGTGACGCTTCCCGTCACCACGTTCAGCGTCTGCGCCTGTGCTGCTATCGTCAGCATCAGTGCTATCAAGATGGTCAGTTTCTTCATTTCACGGTCATTTTGATGGTTTTCCCTTCGAGTTTCATTACGTAGACGCCTTGCCGCAACTGGCTCTGCGCCTCAGTCAGCGAGCCGAAATGGCCCATGTGGATGCCGCTCATCGAGTAGGCATCGACACCCGTTGAGTTCTGGGCCACCGTCGCGATGCCCACCGCTCCTCCACCAGAGGCGGCGGAGAAGTACATGCTGTCGAGAGCGCCCAGTTCAAAGGTCTGCTCCCCCTGTTCGTTGATGGCCACCAGTTTTCCGTCGGCGATGGTCAGTTCCAGTTGTTCTACGCTCAGCGCAACCGTCTGTCCTTCGGCGGTATGCACGGTGAGATAGGGATAGTCGTAGGCCAGGGCCGGCGCACTGGCTGCCAGCATCAAGGCCATTGGCAATGTTTTTTTCATATCGTTTCCTTTCCTTTTCGGTTGTTTGCGTAATTGCACGGCAAAGGTAGGGAAATGTTTCTTTCCGGTAAAGATTTTTCTTCGAAACGGCGTTTTTTTTCAACGAAACGGGCCGCAGCTGTTGTGTGGAAGCGGCGGTGCCGCTTCGTACGCTTAGCCTTCCCTAATATGTGTGCGCTAGAACTTTATTCCCTTGTCGTGCGGGTTTTTCAAAAAATAGTTCGTATCTTTGCGGCAAAATACATGCTATCATGAAAAGAAACCTTCTGATTCTGACATTTGCGCTGCTGGCAACCAGTCTTTCTGCCCAGCGCATCATGCGCTATCACTACCCGCTGGTCGGCACCTGGAACTTTGCCCTCGACCCTCAGCGAACGCTCACTCCCGCAAGTGCGCTGGACGACAAAATCGAACTGCCGGGCACCACCGACACCAACGGCAAGGGTATGGAGCCGCAGCGCAAGGACGAGACCACCCACCTGACGCGCCTCCACAGCTATGTGGGACGCGCATGGTACAGAAGAACCTTCACCATCCCCTTATCGCTGAAGGGCTTCAGCTACATTCTACACATGGAGCGCACGAAGCCGTCGACCGTCTATGTGGACGGAAAAGAGGTGGGCAGCAGCGACAATATCTCCACGCCGCAGGAATATGACCTCACGCCATACGTCAAACTCGGCAAGCGGCAGGAACTCACCATCATGATAGACAACAGCGACCAGGCTGTGCCGCCACAGGTGGTCAGCAACTCACACGCGTACACCGAGGACACCCAGACCAACTGGAACGGCATTGTCGGCGACTTCTACATCGAGATGAGGCCGCAGGTCTACGTCAGCGACATCTTCATAGAGAGCAGCGCCGAGCGCCACGAGATAGTGGTCACGGCCGAAATCTGCGGCAAGATGAACAAGGACACCGACGTGGAGTTCTATCTGGCGCCATGGGGCAGCGAGCAGGGCATCCTCCTCTCGTCAAGTACACTGAAGAAGACCAAGCAGCAGTCGGTGCGCGTCAGGGTGAGTCTCCAGGACGACGGACTGGAGAGCTGGAGCGAGTTCCACCCCACTCTTTACCGCATCGTCGTGAGAGTGGGAAACAGCGACATCGCAGAGAAAGCCTTCGGACTGTGCGACTTCACCACGCGCGGCACGCAGTTCTGCGTCAACGGCAACACCACCTTCCTGCGTGGCAAGCACGATGCCTGCGTCTTCCCGATGAAGGGTTATGTGCCTACCGACGTCGATGAATGGCGCCGATACTTCCAGATTTGCAAGGGCTATGGCATCAATCACGTGCGCTTCCATTCATGGTGCCCGCCCGAGCAATGCTTCACCGCCGCCGACATTGAAGGCATCTATCTGCAGCCCGAACTGCCGTTCTGGGGCGACTTCAACAAGGACGACAAGCGACTTATGCTGTTCCTCATGAAGGAGGGACAGAACATCATCCGCCAGTATGGCCACCACCCCTCGTTCGTGATGATGGCCCTCGGCAACGAGCTCTGGGGCGACATTCCCACCATGAAGACCTTTGTCGACCTTTTCCGGAAGATGGCACCGCAGAAGCTCTACACCTTCGGCTCCAACTATTACCTGGGCTATCAGGGATGGAAAGAGGGAATGGACTACTTCACCACGTGTAGAAACGGCGGCGAAGAGTGGGGAAAATTCAACACCCACACGAGGGGCTCCTTCTCGTTTGCCGACACCTACGACGGCGGACTCCTCAACAGCAGCTACCCCAACTCCGTGATGAACTTCAGCGAAGGCATCAAGGGACTGACCGTTCCCGTGATAAGCCACGAGACGGCGCAGTTCCAGACCTATCCCGACTACCGCGAGATTCAGAAATACCGCGGTGTGCTCTATCCCTACAACATGGAGGTGTTCCGCTCGCGACTCGAACAGGCGGGCATGGCCGATCAGGCCGACGCGTTCCACAAGGCTTCCGGTCTGTGGAGCATGCAGCTCTACAAGGCCGACATCGAGATGGACCTCCGCACGCCGGGCTTTGGCGGATTCCAGCTGCTCGACCTGCAAGACTACCCCGGACAGGGGTCGGCCTACGTGGGGGTGCTCGACGCATTCATGGAGTCGAAAGGGCTCATCACGCCCGATGAATTCAGGGGTTTTTGCTCGCCCATCGTGCCGCTGTTCGAGGCCTCGAAGTTCTGTTTCACCAACGACGAGCCGCTCACTGGCCGCATTCAGCTGGCCAACTATGCCGAGCCCACAGGCGACTATGCCTGGAACGAAGGACACCTGGACTGGCTGGTGAAAGCCACCGACGGAACGGTGCTGAGCCAGGGCTCCCTGCCCATAGCGAAGCAGAGCCACGGGCTGACCGACATCGGGACCATCAGCGTCAACACCGCCGGCATCGCCAAGGCACAGAAGGTGACGCTCGAACTCCGTACCTATTATAATAAGGACACGCAGAAGCCCTTCACCAACACGTATCCCCTGTGGGTGTTCCCCGCCAACACCGTGGTCTCGACAAAGTCAGGCAAGGACGCCATCGTGGTGGCCCACCATGTGGACGACGCCCTCTTCCGCAACCTCGACAGCGGCAAGAGCGTGCTGCTGATGCCCGACAGTACCGAGCTGAAGAGCCTCACCGTGGGCGGACTCTTCCAGACGGACTACTGGAACTACCGCATGTTCAAGACCATCAGCGAGAACAACAAGAAGCCCGTGTCGCCTGGCACACTCGGTCTGCTCACCGACCCCGCGCACCCCATCTTCCGCGACTTCCCCACCGACATGCACACCTCGTGGCAGTGGTTCCCCATGATCAAGGCCTCGCGGCCGTTCATGCTCGACAACACTGCACCGAAATACCGCCCCATCGTTCAGGTCATCGACAACATTGAGCGCAACCATAAGCTCGGCCTTGTGTTCGAATTCGCCGTGGGCAAGGGCAAGCTGCTCGTCTGCATGTCGCCCCTCGACCAGCTGCAGCAGTATGCCGAGGCGCGCCAGCTCTACAGCAGCATCTGCCAGTATATGCTCTCTGCCGACTTCCATCCGCAGACCTCCGTCACCACAACCGACCTGCAACGACTCTTCACCACGCCCGTGGTGGAGGGAAAGATAGGCGAACTGAACAACATTTCGCCCTATTGAGGAAACAAGTAGCCACATGAACCCGCAACCCCTCTACAATACCGCCACCCTGCCCAACCAGCTTCGCGTCATCCACCTGCCGTCGGATGCGCAGGTGGTCTATTGCGGCTTCGCCATCGGAGCGGGGTCGCGCCACGAGGAACCTGGCCACGAGGGCCTGGCACATTTCTGCGAGCACGTCAGCTTCAAGGGAACCCAGACGCGCTCGGCCATGCAGATACTGAACCGACTGGAGCGCGTGGGCGGCGACCTGAATGCGTTCACCAACAAGGAAGACACCGTGTTCTACGCCGCCATCCTGAAGGAGCACCTGCCACGCGCCGTGGAACTGCTCTCCGACCTCGTCTTCCGCAGCGTCTATCCGCAGCAGGAAATCGACCGCGAAGTGGAGGTCATCTGCGACGAGATTGAGAGCTACAACGACTCGCCGGCGGAGCTTATCTTCGATGAAATCGAGAATTATTGCTTCTCGGGCCATCCTTTGGGCCATAATATTCTGGGCACTGCCGAGCGCGTCCGTTCTTTCACCACGGCCGACGCCCTCGCCTTCACCCGCCGCTACTACCAACCTTCCAACGCCGTCTTCTTCGCTTCCGGCGACCTCTCCTTCCCCCGTCTTCTCCGACAGTTGGAGAAAACCACCCCCAATCCCCCGTCTACACCTTCTCAAATGACAGCCCCTTCTGCCTCATTGAACTCCCCTCCTTCGGAGGGGTTGGGGGAGGTTCCCCTTGAGGACTTGGTGGAGATTCCCTCCGCCTCTTTGAACTCCCCTCCTTCGGAGGGGTTGGGGGAGGTTATCATTTTCAACAAATCCACCCACCAGGCCCATGTCATGCTCGGCACCCGTGCTTTCCCCTTCGACCATCCTCTCCGTCTGCCGCTCTATCTGCTCAACAACCTGCTGGGCGGACCGGGCATGAATGCCCGTCTGAACGTCGCCCTGCGTGAGCGAAACGGACTCGTCTACACGGTGGAAAGCTCTATGGTGTCCTACAGCGACACTGGATTGTGGTGCACCTATTTCGGCTGCGACCCCGACGATGTGGAGAAATGCCTGCGCATGGTAAAGCACGAACTGCACCAGCTGGTGCGACAGCCGCTCACCGACCGACAGCTCGCCGCTGCCAAGCAGCAGATAAAAGGCCAGATAGGCGTGGCGGCAGACAACCGCGAGAGCTACGCCCTCGACATGGCCCGCACGTATCTCCATCTGCATCGGCCAAAGGACGTCAATCATCTCTGTCAGGACATCGACGCCCTCACCCCACAGCAGCTGCAGCAGGCCGCCGCCGAGGTGTTCGACACTCACCGCCTCGCCACCCTCATCTTCCGGTAGTCACGCACCTTTTCTTCCTTTTTCTCTCGTTGTATTCGCCTGCGGCGCTACACGAATGCCCATTTAATGATTCATAAATGTTTATTAGTGACAAGGGAAAAGCACCGAAGGTGCGATAGATGACTGACAGGGATGCCAGCCGCTGGTCAGCGCTCCTTTTTCTTTGCCACGGACTGACACGGACTTTTTTTCGCCTGCGGCGCTACACGAATGGGCATGAATGAACACGAATGAATCATAAAATATTCTTGAAGTTGTGGAGTTCAAGAGTACAGGAGTTGCAGGAGTTACAGACGATACTTTTAGCGCGAGTTGCTAAATGTAGCTAATAGAACTAAAGTCTGCAACTCCTGTAACTCCTGCGCTCGGCCAAGGGCAATAGGCCTTGGACGCTCTGCTTGCAGAGAACTCCTGCAACTTCAACATTTCCGAAAGATGAATTATTCATGATTCATTCGTGGTTATTCGTGCGCATTCGTGTAGCGCCGCAGGCTTTAATCCTCTCCGCCATTGGACCTAAACCGTTAGAAACAGATGATAAAAACGGCAGATGCAAGCAGCAAAAGCGGCAGATTTGAGTAACAAAACCAATGGAATTGTTCAACAAAGCCAATGGAATCGTTGAACGAAACCAATGGAATTGTTAAGCGAAATCAATGGATTTGTTTCTGAAAACTGGCGGTTTTGATGTCTGAAAGCGTCGGTTTAGCTGCTATATTCTGGCGCAATAAAAAACCCCGCACAGTGAGATGTGCGGGGAATTGTGGCCCCTTGAGGGCCTGAAATATGTAGATTCGATTAGTTCGTCTGGATGACGAGGTAGCGAGATGCGCTCCAGAAGGCATCGCGATTGATGATGCGGAGCGTGCTGTGGTTGTTGTCAACCTTCACAATCTGGTAAGACGAGGCGGGCATGGCGCTGAGCACCTTCACCTTGCCTGCAGGTATGGGCAGCTCGTTGAACGAACGGATGTCGATCTTTGTGAACACATCGTGCGGCAGCTCGTTGTAGTTCACCTTGGTCTTCTTTAGGAATCCGCCTGTGGTGACACCGCTTTCCTTGAGTGCCTTCGAGGTTCCCACCACCACGAATGCCGTGTTGATCTGGGCATCCTGTGAGGCTATCTGCTGTCCCTGCTCACTGACGGTCTCCTCGAGCTGCGTGTTGTCGTGCTTCAGTCCGATGACTCGCTCGCTGAGCTGTGCAATGTCCACGTCCTTCTTCTCCAGTTCGGAGCGCAGTTCTGCTATCATCATTTCCTTTTCGTCGAGCTGTTTGTTCAGGAAGTTCACCAGTCCCTCCAGCTTGTCCAGCTTCACGCCTTTTGCTTTGAGGTCGTTGCTGAGCTTGGCGATGCGGTCGCGCTGCTCGCGAAGTGTCTTGGCGAAGGCCTTTACGTTCTGGAGCATCTGCGTGCGGTTGGCTTTGTTGCCCTCCTTAGAACTGCTGATGAGCAGGTTTTCCTGCATGGCGATGGTGTCGAGACCTGCCGACAGTTCGTCCACAAAAGCGTCCAAGTCGCTCAGACTGCCGTCCTTCTGGGCGGCGATGCGCTGCAGAGAGTCAATCTGCTGCTGCAGTCTCGACATCTGGGCTTCGTCCTTTCCATTGCAGGCAGCCAGCACGATTACGGCCAGGGCCACCCAAACCAAATTGATGAGTTTCTTCATAATTCTTTTCTTCTATTGATAAACAACAAATGGTTGAAAACGGCGTCAAAGGTACGAAAAATATTCATACGCCGCGCGTTTTTAGCATATTTTGTGACTCAGAGAAGAAAAAATTAGACAAAAGGGATGCAAAATGATAAAAATACCTTACATTTGCATGAGAATATAGACTATAGACAATCACTTTTGAAACGGCCTCTGGGCGGCGAAGCCGACAGAAGCCCACCTGACAAAGATGATAGAATCACTCGTTACGACCATGCCTTTCTTCATGTGTCTGTACTGGACATGTGTGCTGGCTTTGGAATGGAGACGCAAGGGCGATGAGCTTCTGCGGTGGCTCTTGTGGTTTATGCTTGCCTGCACGATACTCTATTTCGGCCACTGTGTCTTCTTCAACAGGTACATGAGCACTGTTCCCATGAGCGACATTCTGTATGTGACGTGCAACCTGCTTGTCTTTCCTTTATATTATATGTACGTGAAGGGACTCACCGTTCCCTATTTCCTTTCGGACCGTCGTCGTCAGAAGTCGTCGGCCATCAAGCTGACCATGCCGGCCTTGCTCATCGGTGTGAGCATCGGCGTGTTGTATATGTGCATGGGAAAGGCAGAAACCGCCCATTTCATCGATGAATATCTCTACCACGACAGACTGAGCACCCTGCAGGGAAAGGCGCTGGCCTTGGGCATCGTGCACCATGTGGGCAAGGGACTTTTCATGCTGGAAGTGGTGCTGTTGTTGGTGTTCGGCCTCCAGTTCATCCGACGATATAACAAGATGGTAGACGACAACTACGCCGACGTGGAGGACAAAAAGCTCCACCGTGTGCAGTTCGCCCTCATCCTGTTTGTGCTGGCGTCAGTGCTCTCCATCGTCAGCAACATCCTGGGGCGCTATCGCTTCACAGACTCCATCGTGGCACTGGCTACAGCCTCCTTCCTTTTCACCACGCTCATTTTCCTGTTGGGATATGTCGGACTGGTGCAGGAATTCTCGGTGCGCGACATCGAAAACGACTGCGCAAACGATTCTGACTTCAAAGAGAAAGGAGCAGAGGAAAACAGTAGCAACGAAGAAACGACTGAGCTAAAGCAGCAGGAACAAGATGAGAAAAACAACGATTCCATCGAAAAAAACACGTCGCGTGAGCAGATGCGATGGCTGGGTGAGCGCATCAGCAACCTCATGGAAGAAGAGCAGGTCTACCTGCAGCACGACCTGAGAATCATAGACCTGGCCTACCGCCTGAACACCAATCGCACCTACATACAGCGCGCTATCCTGGAGATTAGAAAGTGCTCGTTCTCGGAATATATCAACCAGCTGCGCATCGACTACGCCGACCGACTGCTCGAAGAGCATCCCGAATACGCCATAACTGAAATTGCCGAGCGCTCGGGCTACACCAGTCTGTCGACGTTCTATCGGAACTATCGCAGCATTAGAGGGCGCACGCCCAAGGCCAAGCAGGAATAGCGGGAGGCATCCGGCTACGTTTCTCCACACGCGACCGCGATTCGGACAGGCACGAAAAAAACTCAGGAAACCTTATGCGAGGATTTCCTGAGTCACATATAGAATATATTGAAATTTTGTATTGGTGATAACTTTCTCACGCACTGAGAAATGGTTGCGTGCCTCACGGCAGGCCATCGTTTACATTGCAAAGGTACGATGGAACGGAGGCAATTTGTTAGGATTTTTTGGAAAAAAGTTAGGATTTTCCAGGTTATCGCCCGGAAAATCCTAATATTTGTTCATTTTATGCTAATTTTCGATACTGCGATGGCGTGCAGTCGAAGGCTTGTTTGAACACGCGGCTGAAATAGCTCACGTCTTCAAACCCACATTTCATGGCCACCTCGCCGATATTCATGTCTGTTTGCTTCAGCATTCTGGCGGCGCGGTCCATTCTGATGCGTGCAATATAGTTGTTGGCGGTGTTGCCCGTCACGGCGCGTGTCTTGCTGTTCAGCTGTGCTCGCGTCATCTTCATGCCGTCGGCCAGCATTTCGGTGTTCAGTTCGCGGTTGCTGAGCTGCGACTCCACGAGGGCTGTGAGTCTTTCCAGGAACTGCCGTTCGCCCTCCTTCAGGCCGGTGTAGTCGTTGTCGGCAGGCAGTCCGCTTGCAAACTTCTGGCGCAGCAGCTGTCGCTGACGCAGCAGCTGTTCGACGCGCAGCGTGAGCTCCTCTGCATTGAAAGGCTTGATGAGATAGGCGTCGGCGCCTGCCTGGAAGGCTTCCATACGGTCGCTGTCTGCATCCTTGGCCGAGATGACAATGATGGGAATGTGGTTGAGAACGTCGGACTGGCGCACGCGGCGACACAGTTCCAGTCCGTCCATCTGTGGCATCATCAGGTCGGTGAGAAGGATGTCGGGCATGTTTTCCTGAGCCTTCAGCAGCGCTTCCTCGCCGTTGAGCGCAAACTGGATGTTGTAGTGCGAGCCCATGACCATGCCGATGAAGCGCGCAATCTCCGGATTGTCCTCGACAATGAGCAGAGATGGGTCGGTCTGGCTGGCATCGGTGGTCGTCGGCAAGGCCGTGTGAGCCTTGGTGGGCGAGGAGATGGGCTTGGGCGCGTCGACGGCGCTGCCGTCCCATTCGTGCGTCACGGCCTTCTCGTTTCTGCGCGGCAGCACCACTGAGAACCTGGCACCATGCTGCGTGTTGGCCACGCTCACCGTGCCGTGCATCTGGTTGACCATCTGCTGTACGTAGTTCAGGCCGATGCCCGTGCTGTTTCCTTCCTTGCTGCTCTTGCCTCTGTAGAACGGTTCGAAGATGTTGTCGATGTCGTCTTCGGCAATGCCGCCGCCCGTGTCCTCCACGTGTAGGCTCAGCCGTTTGTCGGTGGCCTGCAGGCTGACGATGATGTCGCCGCCCGAAGGCATGTATTTCAGGCTGTTGGAAATGAGGTTGCGCAGAATCTTTGCCAGGTAGTTGCCCACGAAATCTGCCTCAACGTCGGGCTGTTCGGGCTGATAGTGGAGGGTGACGCCTTGCGTGGCGGCGTAGCTGCGATAGGTTTCTACGGTCATGGCCACGTAGGCTGCCACGTTGCCATGCATCCATGGCGGCGTGTTCTGTCCGCTCATCATCTTCGATGCCTCCAGCAGTTCGCCCACCAGTTCCAGCAGGGAATCGCCCTGTTCCTGGATGTCGGTGAGACAGCGTTTCCGCTCTTCCTGACTCATGTCGGGGTGGGAAAGCATCTGGTGGCTGAGGCCATGCACCAGTGTCAGTGGCGTGCGGAACTCGTGAGTGATGTTGGTGAAGAAGGTGTTTCTGATGTCTATGAGCTTCTGCGTTGCGTTTCTCGAGCGCGTGCGTTCGCGGAACATATAATAGAGCGCGCCGCAGAGCAGCGACAGGAGTATCAGGATGATGGCGCCCACCCATATAAACAGGCGGTGGGCGCGTAGTTCTGCCTCCTGCTGTTCTATCGTGTGCGCCTTCTCGGCACTCTCAAAGCGGGCGGCATAGCTGCTGAGCAGCTGCGAGTTTTTCTCGTTGAAGAGGGTGTCTTTCCACGCCGAGCTCTGCTTCATGTACTCAAAGGCGGTGGCGGGATCGGTCTGCGAGAGCAGGTTGCCCAGGTGTTCGCAGGTGGACTGGATGATGTACCGGCTGTTGATGTCCTTCGCCATCTGCAGGCTGATCTCCAGACATTCGCGCGCCTTGGCGGTCTGGCCGGAGCGCATGTATGCCTGTCCCAGCTGCTTGTAGGTGATGCATGTGGACGTCCGTTCTTTCTTCTTCGTCAGCATATTGATGGCTTCTTGGTAGAGCTGGACGGCCTTTCCGTATTCTTTGCGTGCCAGATAGACGTCGGCCATCTGCGACATGCGGCGCCCCATCTTGACGGTGTCGCCCGCCTCGGTGTCCAGTTTCAGGGCCATGTTGGCCAGTTCCAGGGCCTTGTCGAGTGAGTCGAGCTTCACGTAGATCTCCGTTGCCAGGCCATAGCGTATGGAGAGCTTCTTGGTGCGGTTGGCCTGTGTGTCCAGCTGGATGGCCCTGTTGATGAGCACTTTGGCCTCAGCCACCTGCTTGGAAGTGAGGTAGACACCCGCCATATTGTTGTAGTCGGTGGCGAGTTTTTCGTTGTCGCCTATCGCCACGTCTATCTTAATGGCCTGCTGGCCAGCCTCTATCGCCTCGGTGAGGTCGCCGGTGCGCTGGTGGCAGACTACCAGTTCGCCGTAGCATTCGCTCATGCCTACCGAGTCGTTAAGTTCCTTATAGATGGCCAGCGCCTCGCGTGCGTAGCCCTTTGCTTTTTCAAAGTGGTTGCTGTCTTCTGCCTCATAGATGAGTTCCATGAGGCTGTCGGCCTGCTGGCTGCTCGTTTTCTGCGGTGCGTGTTTTTCTGGTGAGCCGCAGCCAAGCGGCAACAATGCCAGCAGCCAGCCCACGAGCATCGTGGACAGGCGCATGGTGTAGAGAGCTGCTGGCTGGTGATTCCTCTTTTTCATTTCCATTTCTTGCTACTGCTGAAGTGCGCTGCAAATGTACGCATTTTTTCTGATAGAGAGAAAGAATTCTGTGAAGAAAAACGCGTTTTCATCACGGTTTTTCCACTTTTTCCGTTGCTTCGCGGCCCGAAAGGCTGTAAATGGCCGTCGCGCGTGTGGACGAAGAAGGCGGCGCTGAACATAAAAAAACATAAATAAGGAGGCAAACTGCTTGTCGTTTGCCAAAAAATTCGGATATTTGCATTTTAAAATCACGAAATTATCTACATGCGAAAAGTTATCGGAATAGGAGAAACGGTGCTCGACATCATCTTTAAGAACGGTCAGCCCATCGGTGCCGTGCCTGGCGGCAGTGTGTTCAATGGCGTCATCTCTTTGGGGCGTGCAGGCGTTCCCGCCTCTTTTATCAGTGAGACAGGCAACGACCGTGTGGGCCGCCACATTGTGGAGTTCCTGAAGGAAAACGGCGTGAATGCCGACAACATCAACGTGTTTCCCGAGTCGAAATCGCCCATCTCGCTGGCCTTCCTCGACGACCACAACGACGCCGAGTACCTTTTCTACAAGGACCATCCGCACGACCAGCTCGACTTTGTCTATCCTATTATCGAGCCCGACGACATTGTTATGTACGGCTCGTTCTACAGTGTGAACCCCGTCATCCGTCCGCAGGTCATGGGATTCTTGGAGCATGCCCGCAACAAAGGCGCCATTCTCTACTACGATGTTAACTTCCGGGCTGCCCACCGAAACGACGTCATGAAGATTACATCGAACCTTCTTGAGAACCTCGGCATGGCCGACTTCGTGCGTGGTTCCAAGGAAGACTTCGAGGTGTTGTTCCGCAAAGACGACGCCGACAAGGTGTACAACGCCGAGGTTTCCTTCTATTGCCGCCGCTTCATCTATACCCGCGGTGAGCAGCCGGTGGCACTTCGCACCGCTGGACTGAAGAAAGACTATCCGATTGTCAGCACCGAAACCGTGAGCACGATAGGAGCTGGCGATAACTTCAACGCTGGTTTCGTGTACGGACTCATGAAATACGGCATCACACGCGAAGTGATTGAGCAGGGTCTCAGCGAAGAACAGTGGGACAACATCATGCACTGCGCCCAGCTGTTCTCGGCCAACTGCTGCCAGCGAATCAGCAACAGCATCAGCAAGGAGTTCGGACAACAGATGAAAAAAGAGCTGCAAGACGTGCAGAATTCATAAGACGACAACCGAGAAATCTCAAAACAAAGAACCATGATAGAAATCACAAACAAAACCTATTATGTGGGAGTGAACGACCGCAACAAGAGCCTTTTCGAAGGACTCTGGCCACTTCCCAACGGAGTTTCCTACAACTCCTATCTCATCAACGACGACAAAGTGTGCCTCATCGATACGGTTGAGGTGGACTTCTTCATGCCTTATCTGAAGAACATTCAGGAGGTGATAGGCGAGAAACCTATCGACTATCTGGTCATCAACCACATGGAGCCCGACCACAGCGGCAGCATTGCCCTCATCAAGAAGTTCTATCCCGACGTGAAGATCATCGGCAACAAGAAGACTTTCGGCATGATGAGCGGGTTCTATGGCATAGAAGGTGACACGCTGGAAGTGAAAAACGGCGATTCCATCGAGCTGGGTGAGCACACGCTAACCTTCGTCCTCACTCCTATGGTGCACTGGCCTGAGACCATGATGACGCTCGATACCACCAGTCATATTCTCTTCTCGGGCGACGCTTTCGGCTGTTTTGGTGCCCTCAACGGCGGCGTCATCGACGCGCAGATCAACTGCGACACCTTCTGGCTTGAGATGGTTCGCTACTACTCAAACATCGTTGGCAAGTACGGAACGCCTGTGCAGAACGCGCTGAAAAAGCTCGCCGGCGTGCAGCTCGACTACATTTGTTCCACCCACGGACCGGTGTGGCACGAATATATAAATAAGGTGGTGGACATGTACGACCGCATGAGTCGCTACGAGACCGAGCCAGGCTTGGTCATCTGCTACGGCACAATGTACGGCAATACCGAGCGTGCCGCCGAGGTCATTGCGCGCGCTGCCTCGCAGGCCGGACTGAAAAACATCGTCATGTACAACGTGTCGCAGACCCACCACAGCTACATCATCCGCGACGTTTTCCGCTATCGCGGCCTCATTGTCGGCGCTCCGACCTACAACACGGGTCTCTATCACGAGATGGACGTGCTGCTTTCCGAGCTCTCGGGCAAGGATATCAAGGGCGACCACCTGCTCGGATGGTTCGGCTCTTTCGGCTGGGCCAGCAAGGCAGTGGGCGAGATTGCCCGCTGGAATGAGGAAAAACTCCACTTCCATCCCGTCGGCACTCCCGTGGAAATCAAGCAGGCCCTCACCCCCGAGACCTTCGCCCAGTGCGAGGCACTTGGCAAGACCATGGCCGAGCAGCTGCTGGGATAGGTTGCTTTTTCTAGGAAAAGGGCGTACCAACTTCTTGCAGAACATAAAGTTGCCAACTCTTAGCTTCCCCTCAAGAAAGAGGAATAGCTACCCCTAATTGTGCGCGCAGCAGCTCCCCTCCCTTCAAGGGGAGGGGTAAGGGGTGGGGTCTTTTACTGTCACTCTAACGAAAGCCATAGGGTTAACAAATGCACTATAACTCGGCCAAAGCCAATGATCCGCAACATAAAGGACGAAGGAAGCAACTCCGCAAACATATGACATCAGCCGAAGTTGCTCTTTGGCGTGCCTTGCGAAGGAAAGGTGCAGGCGGATTTAAATTCCGACGCCAGCAGGGTATTGGTTCGTATGTGCTCGATTTCTATTGTCCCGAATTACGATTGTGTGTAGAGCTGGACGGTAGCTCACATGACAAAAAGTACGAATACGATGTACAAAGGACGGCCTTTCTTAAGCAACAAGGCATAAAGGTCATTAGGTATAGGAACGAACAAGTTTGGACAAATATGGAGGGAATCGTCACCGAGATTGTCCGTATAGGAAAAGAGTTGCAAGCAGAGTTGCAATCGATGGGCAAGAAGACCCCACCCCCGCCCCCTCCCCTTTGAAATGGGAGGGGAGCTGCTGCGCCGAATTTGCAGCGGGCATCAGATGGTAATGTTCAAGAAGACCCCACCCCTGACCCCTCCCCTTTGAAATGGGAGGGGAGCTGCTGCGCCGAATTTGCAGGGGGTATCATATGGTAATGTGCAAGAAGACCCCACCCCCGCCCCCTCCCCTTTGAAATGGGAGGGGAGCTGCTGCTCCGAATTTGCAGGGGGTATCATATGGTAATGTGCACGATGACCCCACCCCTGACCCCTCCCCTTTGAAATGGGAGGGGAGCTGCTGCGCCGAATTTGTAGTGAAGACTTATTGGGAACATGTAGTATTATATAATCCGCAGGCATTCCTTTCAAAAGTGAGGGAGTGCCTGCGGATTGTTTTTTGGATATGTGTAGGCTTACAAGGCTTCGATGATTTGCATCACCTCGTCGAGCGAGGTGGCGATGCGGATGTAGCTTTGCCACTGTTTGCGGGTGACGCCGCGCTGGTGGAGGTCGTTGAGGCAGGCGATGAGGGAGTCCCAGAAACCCTTCATGTTGTAGAGGATGACGGGCTTTTGGTGGTAGCCGATGGTGGCCGAAGCCGCCACGGAGAACACCTCGTCGAGGGTTCCTATGCCTCCTGGCAGGGCGATGAAGACGTCGCTCTGCGCCATCATGAGCGCCTTGCGGTCGTTAAGGTCGGCACAGGGGATGCACACATCCATATAGGTGGAGCTGCATCCGCGCTCTTCCACCTTCGTCGGCACCACGCCTATCACCTGTCCACCTGCCTCATGGGCGGCTTTGGCCACACATTCCATGAGTCCCAGATTGGTGCCGCCAAACACGATGGAATGGCCGTTTTTTGCCAGTTCAGTGCCAAGTTGGCGCGTCATCTCGAAGTAGTCAGGGTCGAGATTTGAGTTAGCCGAGCAGAAAATGCATATCTTCATATCGTCAGTTTTTTAGTATTCAAAATGCTGATAGTCTTTTACCGTCCGCCAGCTTCCGCCCCATTTGAATCCCTGTTCGATGAAGAGCCGGTAGCAAAGGTCCGTCTTGTCAATCTTGCAGGGGAAGTTCTTGGTGCGGTCAGCGTAGGCTCTGGCCGTTGATGGCTGCACATAGAGCGAGCCGTCGGCGCGTTTTTTCACATAGGGATTGTATAGGGTGTTGATGTCTACGGCCAGTCCGCGTGCGTGTTTCGACAGTGTTTTCGACCCTGCCACGACGCGATAGCAGAAGCTGCTTGTGTTGTTGGCGCGCATCTGTTGCTCGTCGTCGGCGTCGTATTCGTCGGGCAGCACCATGCGTCCGATGACATAGTGGGCATCGTAGAGCTTTCTGAAGATGCCGACGAGCTTTTGTGCGATGAGCTTGTTGCAGACCATCTCGCCCAGATGTATCTTGTTGTCGGTGCCCCAGTGCAGCACACGGATGTGGCGCAGGTCGTTCCGTCCGATGTACGGGTTTGGTTTGTAGGTCTTTCCCTGCATTCTCTGCCACACGCCGTCGGGAATCATCGTGGCGGTGAAGCAGCGGTTCAGTCCAAACTCCGTCACGGCCTTCTGGCTCACCGTTGTCCCGGCCCTCCATTGCGCCAGCGCTTCCTGCTCGCCCGTCGTCATGGCCTGAGCGGCCGTCATGGCCAGCAAGACCACGGCGCACAGACAGGTCCGTCGGCCTGCAGCCCAGCCTTTCACCCTCGTCTTCAGGTTTCCGAGCCATGCGTCTATGTACTTCATTTCCATGCCGTTATAAGCGTTTGAATGGTATATGGACGGCAAAAGTAAGCAAAAAAGCCGAGAAAACTGGCTTTCTGCCTATTAAAAATGGTGAAACGTGCAGCGTATCAGTGTTTTTTGATTACCTTTGCACCCGATTTTTATAGTAAACCCTACTTTCGAGGTTTGAGGAGTTCGGCAGCTGGAAGTTTGGCCGCAACGATGCGGCATGGCGGGGCGCAGGTGCGCAGACGGTTTTTCCCATTCACCGGACTCGGATGATAAGCGGACGTGACAGGTGGCTGAACTCCTGAAAGGCAGGGTCATTGCAAACTTTATTTATTGTTCAGTTTTGAAGACATTTGAAGAATTGGGCGTGAGCAGTGAGATACTGCGCGCCATTGAGGAGTTGGGTTTCGTCCAGCCGATGCCCGTACAGGAAGAAGTGATTCCCTATTTGCTGGGAGAAAGAAACGATGTGATTGCGCTGGCCCAGACGGGAACGGGCAAGACGGCCGCCTTTGGCATTCCGCTCTTGCAGAAGATCGATGCTACGAAGACGGAGACGCAGGCCCTCGTGCTCAGTCCTACGCGCGAGCTCTGTCTGCAGATTGCCGACGACCTGCGCGATTTTTCCAAGTATATGGAAGGTGTGCGCGTGGTGCCCGTCTATGGAGGCGCCAGCATCGAACAGCAGATACGCGCCCTGCGCCACGGTGCCCACATCATCGTGGCCACGCCCGGCCGCCTCATCGACCTGATGAACCGCGGCAAGGCCGTCATCGACCGTGTGAAGAACGTGGTGCTCGATGAGGCCGACGAGATGCTCAACATGGGATTCTCCGACAGCATCAACGAAATTTTCGAGCACCTTCCGCAGAACGGTGTCTCGTCGGAAATGACCGATGGAACCGGTGAAAACGAAGTCCCGACGGGCCACAACACGCTGCTCTTCTCGGCCACCATGAGCCGCGAGATAGAGAAGATAGCCCTGAGCTACCTGCACAACCACAAGGAGATAGTGGTGGGCTCGCGCAACGAAGGTGCCGAGAACGTGAACCACATCTATTATATGGTACACGCGAAAGACAAATACCTGGCGCTGAAACGAATTGTTGACTACAACCCGCGCATCTTCGCCATCATCTTCTGCCGCACGAAAGTGGAGACGCAGGAGGTGGCCGACAAGCTCATCCGCGACGGCTACAATGCCGAGAGCCTGCACGGCGACCTGTCGCAACAGCAGCGCGACCTCACCATGCAGAAGTTTCGCCAGCACCTCACGCAGCTGCTCGTGGCCACCGACGTGGCAGCGCGCGGCCTCGACGTGGACGACCTGACCCACGTCATCAACTACGGACTGCCCGACGACATTGAGAATTACACCCACCGTTCGGGCCGCACGGGCCGCGCAGGAAAGAAAGGCACCAGCATCAGCATAGTGCATACGCGCGAGAAACAGAAGATACGCCGCATAGAAAAAGAGATAGGCAAGCAGTTTGTAGAGGGAGAAATGCCCAAGGCAGAAGAGATTTGCAAGAAGCAACTCTACAAGGTTATGGACCAGATTGTGAAGACCGACGTGATGGAAGAGCGCATTGAACCGTTCATGCAGGACATCAATCGCTACTTCGAATACATGGACAAGGAGGACGTCATCAAGAAGATAGTGTCGGCCGAGTTTGGCAAGTTCCTCGCCTACTATGCCAACGCCCCCGAGATAGAGAAGCCCGTGTCGGCATCGAGAAAGAGTGGCGAGGGCGCACAGGGTGGCCGTCGCGGCAAGCGGCAGACCGAGGAAGGCATGCACCGCCTGTTTATCAACCTGGGCAAGAAAGACGGTTTCTATCCCGGCGAGATGATGCAGTTCCTGAACAAGCACGTACACGGCCACGTGGAAGTGGGCCACATCGACCTGGGCAACACCATGTCGTTCTTCGATGTTCCCGAGGAAGAAGTGGACCGCGTGACAAGATTTCTGAACGGCACGCGCTACAAAGGGCGCGAGGTGCGTTGCAACGATGGCGAGCAGGATTCGGGTGCGCGTGCTCCGAGAAAAGGCCAGAAGGGCGCAGCCAGAACCACACAGAACTTCGCGAAACCCGCCCAGAGAGGCGCTCGGAAATCGCGTCAGGACGACGGCTTCTCCGATGAAATGGGCAAAAAAGGCCGCTCCGCTCGTCAGCCGATGACAGAAGGCCACACCTTCGACTACTCCTTCTTCGACAAGAAGAAACGTCGCGGCAAGGAAATGGCAGAGCCCGTCCGCGAGAGCGGAAAGCGCGACGACTGGCGGCAGTTCTTCAAGGGTAGGCCCGTGGAGCTGGTGGGCGATGAGCCCGACTTCACCGAAGAAGGGTGGGCCATGCGCAAGCCGAGGAAGAAAAAGAAGTAAGAGCGGCGCGGGGAAAATGGGCTCCGCGGACATACCGCGGAGCACGTAACCTTGCGAAGACTGGCGGTTGAGGGCACTTGTTTCTGCAGTTTCAAGAGCTGAAACTGTCGGTTTTGGAAAACAAATCCATTGGTTTTGTTCAACGATTCCATTGATTTCGTTCAACGATTTCAATGGCTTCGTTCAACAATATCAATGGATTTGTTCTTTTTACTTGGCGTCTTTATTACGTTTACTTGGCGTCTTTGTTTCGTTTATTTGGCGTTTTTATTTCTGGAGATTCATGATGGGGAAGAGGGGAGTTTATGAGTTGCAGGAGATACGGGAAGCGGCGGTGCCGCTTCGTACGCTGAGCCTACTCGGGGGGAGCGCGGGTGTTAAAGGGAGCTCATAAAAATTACGTTTGCAACTCCTGTTGTTCCTGCGCTCGGGCAAGGGCATCAGGCCTTGGGCGCTCTGCTTGCAGAGAACGCCTGAACGACTGATGGTAACGCCGGAATTTGGCGTGGTGGGGTCTTCGTTTATGATTACAAACGGGCCTCGCGCGCGTCCTTTATTATATAAATACAATCAGACTATGAGCAGAAGACAGCTGTTTCTTTGTCTCACACTCGCCATTGCCATTCAGGCGATGGGGCAGAAGGTGTGGGTTTCCACGTCGTTTCACGAGCCAGCCACCGAAGGCCTCCGTTTCATCTACAGCCACGACGGGCTGCGGTGGGACAGCATCTGCGGCGTGTTTCTGCGCCCCGAGGTGGGCCATCAGAAAGTGATGCGCGACCCCAGCATCGTCAGCGGTCCCGACGGCACCTTCCATCTGGTGTGGACCAGTTCGTGGCGCGGCGACCGCGGCTTTGGCTATTCCTCGTCGAAAGACCTCATTCACTGGACTCCCCAGCGCTTCATCTCCACCGGCATGGACACCACCACGGTGAACACCTGGGCGCCGGAACTGTTCTACGACGACGTAAAAAGACAGTACCTCATTGTGTGGGCCTCGTGCGTGCCCGGTGCCTTTCCCGACGGGCAGGAAGACCACCTGAACAACCACCGTCTGTACTATATGACGACGCGCGACTTCAAGACCTTCTCGCGTGCGAAGCTTTTCTACGAGCCCGGCTTCTCGGCCATCGACGCCACGCTGGTGAAGCGCGGCAACAATGACTACGTGATGGTGGTGAAGGACAACACGCGCCCCATGCGCAACATCAAGGTGGCCTTTGCCAAGAGTCCCTACGGCCCGTGGAGCCAGGCGTCGGAGCCCTTCACCGAGAGCTTCACCGAAGGTCCGTCGACAGCCCGTCTCGGCGACTGGTACTACATCTACTACGACAGCTATCGCCACGGCATCTACGGCGCCCACCGCACGAAAGACTTCGTGACCTTTCAGGACCAGACCGGCGCGGTGAGCTTTCCCGTGGGCCACAAGCACGGCACCGTGTTCCAGTGTTCCGATGAAATCGTGCAGAATCTCATCAAATACAACCGCGACGTGGTGCACTACAGCGGCCCGACCGTGGCCCGTCCCGAGCGCCACGACGGCGGACTGAAGCCCGTGGTGGGCGTGCATACCATCGAGACCATGCGCGGCGAGCGCCCCTGGACCTACAACCATCAGCCCATGATGTGCTACTGGCAGGGACAGTTCTACCTGCACTACCTCACCGACCCCCGCCATGAGCACGAGGCGCCGAGCAAGACCATGATGCAGACCTCGGCCGACGGCTACACCTGGAGCACCCCTGTGGAGCTGTTTCCCGAATACAACGTTCCCGAGGGCTGGAGAAAACCCGGCAGCAGCCTTCCCGCCGCCCACGGCCTGAAAGCCGTGATGCACCAGCGCGTAGGGTGGTATGTGGCGCCCAACGGCGTGCTCCTGGCCACGGGCAACTACGGCATCTGCCTCACCATGAAAGACGACCCGAACGACGGCAACGGCATTGGGCGCGTGGTGCGCGAGGTGAGACGCGACGGCACGCTGGGACCCATCTACTTCATCTACTACAACCACGGCTTCAGCGAGCGCAACACCGACTTCCCCAACTACCGGCGGGCGAAGGACAAGCGCGTGGTGAAGGCCGTCGAGGCCCTGCTGGCCGACCCCATGCAAAGGATGCAATGGGTGGAGGAAGCCGACCGCGACGACCCGCTCATCCCTTTGAACAAGCCCTACAAGGCATTCTCGGGCTACACGCTGCCCGACGGCCGCAAGGTGGCACTGTGGAAACACGCCGTGACCAGTCTGTCGGCCGACGGCGGCAACACGTGGCGACTGGTGAACGTGAACGGCCGCCCCGGCTGCGACCGTGCACCCGGCTTTGTCACGTCGAACGCCAAGATATGGGGCCAGCGGCTCACCGACGGCACCTATGCCACGGTGTATAACCCCGCCGAATACCGCTGGCCGCTGGCCATCAGCCTGAGCAGCGACGGACTGGACTACACCACGCTGTCGCTGGTGAACGGCGAGGTGACGCCGCTCCGCCACGGAGGCCAGTACAAGAGCTTCGGACCTCAGTACACCCGAGGCATACAGGAAAGCAACGGCACCCCGCGCGACAGCGACCTGTGGGTGACCTACTCGAACAACAAGGAAGACATCTGGGTGAGCCGCGTCCACGTGCCGGTGAGGCTCCATGCCACCAGCCATGCCCACGACGACTTCAGCAGCTGCGGCTCCATCGGACAGCTGACCGACTGGAACCTGTATGTGCCGCGGCTCTGTCCCGTCAGCCTCGAAGACGGGCGCCTGTGTCTGGCCGACGCCGACCCCTACGACTACGCCAAGGCCGAGCGCGTGGTGCCCAACACGAAGGAACTGGAAGTGGCGTTCACCCTGAAGGCCGGACAGAACGACCACGGTGAACTCGACATTGAATTCCTCGACGACGCCGGGACCGTCTGCTCGCGCATCGTGGTGGACTCCACCAAGACCATGCGCGTGAAAGGCGGCGCCCGCTATGGTACGCTGGTGCGCAACTATGAAGCCAACCGCGACTACCACATCCGTGCGGTGCTGTCCACGTCGCTTCACCGCGCCACCTACTACGTGGACGGACAGAAAGCCTGCGAGCGCCAGTTCGACACGCCCGTGGAGAGCATCTCGCGCATCGTGTTCCGCACCGGGCCGCTCTTCGACCGCCCCGACATCAACACGCCGGCCGACCAGGACCAGGACAGTCCGCTGGCCGATGTGCGCGATGAAATGGCCGTTTTCACTATCTCAGACGTTGTGTCGCGAACTGCCGCAAAACTGCCATCGTGCCTGCTCAACGCCGATGAAATCGACGGTTTCGTCAACCGCTTCAACACGATGGAAAGTGAAACGATTCCCACCACCATCCCCAACGCCCAGGCCGCCCAGTGGATGCGCCAGAACGTCCCGTTGTTTGACTGTCCGCAGCCCGATTTCAAGGAACTCTACTATTTCCGCTGGTGGACCCTGCGCAAGCACATCAAGCGGACGCCCGTGGGCTACGGCATGACCGAGTTCCTGGTGCAGCGCAGCTATGCCGACCGCTATAACCTTATTGCCTGCGCCATTGGCCATCACGTGATGGAAACGCGCTGGCTTCGCGACACCACCTATCTGCACCAGATACTGCGAACCTGGTACTACGGCAACGACGGACAGCCCATGCAGAAGATGAACAAGTTCTCATCGTGGAACCCATCGGCCGTGGTGGAGGCCTGGAAAGTGCTGGGCGACACGGCGTTTGTCGTTGGCCTGAAGCCCCGTCTGGAGGAAGAATACGCCCGCTGGAAAAGCACCAACCGGCTGCCCAGCGGCCTCTATTGGCAGGGCGACGTGCAGGACGGCATGGAGGAGAGCATCAGCGGCGGCCGCAAGAAGCAGTATGCCCGGCCCACCATCAACTCATATATGTGCGGCAATGCCTACGCCCTAGCCGCGCTCAACCGTCTGACCGGCGACGCCGAGAAGGCACGCCGCTACACCGCCGAGGGCGACTCGCTGCGGGCGCTCATCCACGACAAACTGTGGAACAGGGAGCATCGGTTCTTTGAAACGCTACGCGGCGACACGTCGGCACAAGTGCGTGAGGCCATCGGATTCATACCTTGGTACTTCCATCTGCCCCCACTCAGTGACCGCAGCTACGACGAAGCCTGGCGCCAGATAACCGATGAAGAGGGGTTCTATGCTCCCTACGGCCTGACAACCGCCGAGCGCCGTCACCCCGAATTCCGCTCCCACGGCGTGGGCCGCTGCGAATGGGACGGCGCCATCTGGCCCTTCGCCACGTCGCAGACGCTCACCGCCCTGGCCAATTACCTGAACGACTATCCCGCTCCCCACGTGGTTGCCGACACCGTTTTCTTCCGCCAGATGGAGCGATACGTGGAAAGCCAGCACCACCGCGGACGGCCCTACATTGGCGAATATCTCGACGAGAAGAACGGCGCGTGGCTGATGGGCGACCGCGAACGGTCGCGCTACTACAACCACTCCACCTTCAACGACCTGATGATCAGCGGGCTGGTGGGACTGCGCCCGCAGGCCGACGGCTCCATCGTGGTCAATCCGCTGGTGCCAAAAGACCAGTGGCGCTACTTCTGTCTGGATGGCGTGACCTACCGAGGCCATGCGCTCACCATCGTTTGGGACCAGGACGGGCAGCGCTATCATCAGGGAACGGGCCTCATGATCTTCATCGACGGGCGACTGGCAGCGAAGAGAAACGACTTGGGAAAACTCACCGTTGAACGGCCCTGACGACGGAACAAAGACACGCAACGACAAAAAAGAAAGAAAAAAGATGACACACAGCAAGCGAAAAGACAAAGCCTCCACCAGCCCAAGGCTGAAGTGGCTGGTGGCCCTGCTGATGCTCTGGCCGGCCGGAGCTGGCGCACAGACGTTTGAAAACCGTTTCACGCGGTCGCTCCACGACGTGATGGCCGACGTGCAAACCCGTTTCGGCATCCGCCTGAAATACGACATGGACACCACCGGGCTGAAGATTGCCTATGCCGACTTCCGCATCCGGCCCTATTCGTTGGAGGAGACGCTCACGAACCTGCTGTCGCCCTTCGACTTTAAACCCGTCTATCAGCAGGGCAACCTGTGGAAGGTGAAGCGCTATGAATATCCGCGACGGCAGCCCGCCGACGGCGAGAAGCTCATGGGCTGGCTCACGTCTTTGTACAACAACAAGGCGGAGTGGGAGGCACGTCGCGACACCCTGCGCCGCGAAGTGATACAGCGCCTCGGCATCATGCCGCTGCTGGACCGCTGCGTAAGGCTCAACACCGAGTTCGGACGCGTGCGTCGCCACGACGGCTATGTGGTGCAGAACTTCCGCCTGTCCACCGTGAATGGGCACACCGTCTGCGGCACCGTCTATTCGCCTGCGCCGCTGTCGTGGAAGAAAGGCAGCATGAAACCCGAGCACACCAGCGGCAAATATCCGCTCATTGTGTGTCCCAACGGCCATTTCAACGGCGGACGCTACAACGCCGACCTGCAGAAGCGCTACGCCACACTGGCCCGCATGGGCGCCGTGTGCGTCAGCTACGACCTGTGGGGATGGGGCGAGAGCGAGGACGAGGTGGGCGCTGAGGCCCACCACACCAGTGAGGCCCACGTGATGCAGGCGCTGAACGGCCTGCGCATTCTCGACCTGCTGGCCGCCCACAAGGACATAGACCCGCAGCGCATCGGCGTGAACGGCGGCTCGGGCGGCGGCACACAGACGGTGCTGCTCTCGCTCATCGACGACCGCTTCACGGCCTCCTGTCCCGTGGTGAGCATGTCGTCGTGGTTCGACGGCGGCTGTCCCTGCGAGAGCGGCATGCCCATCCAGCTGAGCGGCGGCGGCACCTGCAACGCCGAACTGGCGGCGATGTTCGCCCCCAAGCCCATGATGGTGGTGAGCGACGGCGGCGACTGGACCATCACCACGCCGCAGCTGGAGTTCCCCTATCTGCAGCGCATCTACGGCTTCTACGGCCAGAGCGAGAAGGTGAGAAACGTGCATCTGCCCAGTGAGCGCCACGACTTCGGCCCCAACAAGCGGCAGGCCGTCTACGACTTCTTTGTCGACGTGTTCCGTCTGGACCGCAGCAAGCTGAACGAGGAAAAAGTAACCATCGAGGACGAAAACACCCTGCGTTTCGCCCCCAAACCATAGACATGACCCATGAAGAAACCAACCCCCTTCGCTGACCTCTTCACCGAGCGCCCCACATGGTGGCAGACCGTGCTCGTCGTCCTTATCTTCCTGTCGGCCCTGTTTGTGCAGCGTGCCGGTGCAACTGGCGCCCATCGGCTCTGGTATGACCGTCCTGCCCGCACCTGGACGCAGGCCCTCCCCATCGGCAACGGCACGCTGGGCGGCATGGTGTTTGGAACGCCCGCCGTGGAACGCATACAGCTGAACGAGGAAACCATCTGGGCCGGACAGCCCAACAGCGTGTGTCATCCCGCGGCGCGCGAGAACCTGCCCAAGGTGAGGCAGCTGATTTTCGAAGGCAAATACAAGGAAGCTGAGCGGCTGGCCAACGAAAAGGTGATGCCGGTGGGCGACAACCAGAACATGGGCATGCCCTATCAGCCCTTCGGCGATGTCTATCTGGCCATGCCAGGACACGCTGCCTACACCGGATATGAGCGTCTGCTCGACCTCGACAATGCGCGTTCGGTGGTGCGCTACAGCGTTGGCGGCGTGCAGTATGAGCGCGAGACCATCGCACCGCTGGGCAGTAAGGTCATCATTGTCCACCTGACCGCCTCGCAACCCGGGCGCATCACCTTCACGGCCTCGTTTTCCACGCCCCACAACGATGTGCTCATCGGCGGCGAAGGGCTGGAGGCCACGCTGCTAGGTGTGTCAGCCAAGCACGAGAACCTGAAGGGAAAGGTGCGCTTCGAAGGCCGCATGGCCGCGCAGACAGTAGGCGGCAGCGTGGCGCAGAACGACGGCCAACTGGCCGTGACGGGCGCCGACGAGGCCACGCTCTACATAGCCATCGGCACCAATGTGAAGGCCTACGACGACATCAGCGGCAACGAGCAGGAGCAGAGTCGGCAGCGGCTTCACGAGGCCATGGCACTGGGCTACGGACAGCTGAAGGCACGCCATGAGCAGATCTATCACAGCTACTACGACCGCGTGGCGCTCGACCTGGGCGAAGACCTCTTTCCACAGGTGCCCACCGACCAGCGCGTAGACCGTTTCCGCACGAACAACGACAGCCATCTCGTAGCCACCTACTTCCAGTTTGGGCGCTATCTGCTCATCTGTTCATCGCAGCCCGACAACCTCAATCCCGCCAATCTGCAGGGCATCTGGAACGAGAAGATGCTGCCCTCGTGGGATTCGAAATACACCACCAACATCAACCTCGAGATGAACTACTGGCCGTCGGAGGTGACCAACCTGACAGAGATGAACGAACCCCTTTTCCGGCTCATCCGGGAAATCAGCAAGACAGGGCGCGAGACGGCAGCTCGTATGTATGGCGCCGACGGATGGGTGCTCCACCACAACACCGACCAATGGCGCGTGACGGGGCCCATCGACCACGCATCGAGCGGACTGTGGAGCACGGGGTCGGGCTGGATATGCCGCCATCTGTGGGAACACTATCTCTACACTGGCGACGAGGCCTTCCTGCGCCGCGCCTATCCCGTCATGCTGGAGGCAGCGCGCTTCTACACACAGACCCTTACCGAGCTGCCCGCTACGTATGCCAGCCATCTGGCCACGACCAATGGCAAGCCCTATCTCGTGGTGTGTCCCGGCGAATCGCCCGAACATGGCGGCAAGGGCAGACCGTCGCCGCTCGACGCCGGTGTCACCATGGACAACCAGATTCTCTTCGAACTCTACAACGAAGTGCTCACGGCGGCACGCATCCTTGACGACCACGACCCGCTGCTCACCACCATTGCCGAGCAGCTGCACCGTCTGCCCCCCATGCAGATAGGAAGTTGGGGACAGTTGCAGGAGTGGCTCGACGACGTAGATGACCCGCAGGACAACCACAGACACTTTTCCCACCTCTTCGGATTGTATCCGTCGAGTCAGATTTCTCCCTATCGCACGCCCGAACTGTTCTGTGCCGCCCGCACCTCGTTGACGGCTCGCGGCGACGTCTCCACCGGATGGTCGATGGGCTGGAAGGTGTGTGCGTGGGCCCGTTTCCTCGACGGCGACCATGCCTATAAGCTCATTCAGGACCAGCTGACGCTCACGGCCGACACCTTCCTCATCTTCGGCACGCAGAAGCAGCGTGGAGGCACCTATCCCAATCTGTTTGACGCCCATCCGCCATTCCAGATAGACGGCAACTTCGGCTGTACGGCAGGCATCGCCGAGATGCTGTTGCAGAGTCACGACGGTTTCGTGTTCCTGCTGCCGGCCTTGCCATCGGCGTGGCCCAATGGCGCCGTGAAGGGGCTGAAGGCGCGCGGCGGCTTCGAGTTTGACCTGGAGTGGAAGGACGGACGACTCGTCCATGCGGTGGTGCGGTCGCAGCAAGGTGGCGTTTGCCGGTTGCGCTCGCTCGTGCCGCTCAAGGGCAAGGGCCTGAAGAAAGCGCGTGGCAATCAGTCCAATCCTTTCTTCATCGTGCCCGAGACACCCGCTCCCTTGCGTAGTGCTTCGCAGAAGGCCGAGACCCCCCGTCTGCCCAAAACCTACCTCTACGACTTAGAGACAGAGCCCGGAAAAGCGTACTCCCTGATGTAGGGAGTGCTCCCCGCTTATCTTCACATATTATGATTACTCGGTCAATCTTATCCAGCTCTGCCGACTTAGGAACCTGATTGCTTTATACAAGTCATAGGTGTAAAACGTTAAAAGTAACAAGTTTGTTAGTAATAAACTTGTTAGTAGTGTATGTTTGGCAGCAATAAACACCTGATGGAGAACATCTTTAATGACAAGAGCAAACCGTTCTATAAGTTTGGAGACATGATGTTCCTGAAATAAGCAGGGCAATCATTTCAGGAACAACCCATGAAAAAGGGGCGCCACCCAAACGGATGGTGCCCCTTTTTCGTTGCGGCAAGCTGCCTTATTCGGCGAACGGGTCGAAGGTGCCCGGTGCGTTGCCGTTGTTATAGTCTTCCCAGCCGATGGTCTGTGCGAGGCCCTTGTTGGAGTTCTGCGCACCAGTGGAGAAGCCGAGGAAGTAGTACTTCGGACGGAAGTTGATGTAGAGGTCGTTGTGCTGTGAGTCGCGGCCGTCGCCCTTGCGCTCTTTCACCACGAGGTTGGTCTTATACCACTCCTTGAGCGATTCCAGCTGCGGTGCGAGCTCCTGACGGAGGTCCACACCAGCGGGGCGTTCTGTTCCGGCCTTCACCAGCGGGTCGCTGTCCCACTGCGTGCCACCTACGCCGTACTGGTCGGCAACGCGGAACTCGATGTTCTCACGACGCTGTCCGTTGAAAGGCTTGAAACCGAGCCAGGTGCAGGTGTTTCCGCCCCATCCGGTCAGCTTCCACGATGCGGGAGCGCCGCTCACGGTCTGTGCACCTCCGTCGAAAAGCATCCAGCGACGCATGTCGTCGAAGCGCTTGCCTTCGTAGGCAAATTCTATCTGGCGCTCATAGAGGATGGCGCTCATACACGTGGCCTGGTCGCCGGCAAGGTTGGCCTGCAGACCGTAGTTGTTGGCCGACGTGTAGCCAGCGCGCTCGCGAATCTGCTGAAGGTAGCGTACGGCCTCGTCCATGTGACCGGCACCGCAGGCCACTTCGGCCAGGTTGAGCAGCACCTCGGCGTAGCGAAGCTCGATGAGCGGGGCGGCCGAGAAGAACGGACCTGCACCCTTGCTGCCCAGAGGCTCGTAGACATAGAGCGAAGAGGGGTTGACATCGAGGTCGTCGCTCTTCTTGCGCACGTAGACGCCGCTCTTGCTGGTCAGCAGGTTGTCGGCAGCATAGGAGTTGCCGCTTTCGGGGTTGCCCTGGTCATTCAGGTCAGTGTACCACACATAGTTCCAAAGCACGTAGTCCTTACCACTGTTGTACGACGGGTTATGGCTGTCTCTCTTGGTGGGGTCGCCATTGTAGGCCCAGCGGAAACCTGGGAAGGTGAAGGTGCGATAGAAGCGCGGGTCGCGGTTCATGAAGGGATATTCGGCCTCGTAGCTGTAGTCAGAGGTCTCCAGCTTGGTGTAGGTTCCCAAGCCAGCGGGAATCTTTCCGTCGGCCATGGGGAACATCTGGATGAGCATCAGACCGGCAGACTTGCCACCGCCACCTGTATTGGCCGGACGGATGTCGCGCTCCCAGCGGTTGTTCTTCTGGTTGTCCAGACCGTCGTCGCTGGCCACATTGTTGTGGAGCGTCACGAAGACGGCCTCGGGGTTCTTGCCGCTGGTGAGGAACTGGCGTGCGAAGTCGCTGCCGTTGATGTTGTTGCCGGCCTTGTAGAGTCCGTAGCCACAGGCGTTGATGGTGCTCAGGTCGGCGGTCATCTGCGTGTAGGCGTCAGTCCAGCGGGCGGGATCGTTGGCGCGGTTGAACAGCGGGCTGGCCCACATGAGGAGCACGCGGCCCTTCAGTGCGAGTGCCGTGCCGCTGGTCACGCGGCCATAGTCGCTGCCGCTCCATCCGCCGTTGGTGGTGTGGGCGCGCAGCATCTCGGCCGAGCGGTTCAGGTCTTCAAGGATGAAGTCGATGCAGGCCTTGGCCGACGAGCGCGGTGTGAACGAGTCGGCAACGGGCTCGAGCACCTCCGTCAGGATGGGCACACCGCCATACCACTTCACCAGGTTGTAGTAGCACCAGGCGCGGAAGAAGTAGCACTGTCCGAGGAAGATGTTCTTCTGTTCTTCATCGATGGTGCTGCCAGAGATGCCCTTGATGGCGTCGTTGATGTTGCGGATGCGTCCGTAAACGGCCTCCTGGATGTTGTTGTTGGAGGCCAGGAAGAAGTCGGGAACGCTGTTGTTGGTGCTGCCCGACGAGAGTTCAATCTCGGGATTCACGAAATCGCTGAAGCCAGAATACTCCTCGGTGCTCTTGCCGGCTATGTCGGCGTTGCCCATCGAAGGATACTTCCAGCTGATGTCGCTGGGAACCGGCAGGCACCAGCTGTACACGTCGTTGACGCGCAGGTTGCAACCGCTGAGGAAGTTATAGGCGTCGGCGCTCACGTTGTCGTAGTTCTTCTTCTCCCAGAGAAAGTCGTCGCTACAGGAGGCGAGGCCAAAGGTGGTCAGCAGTCCCAATGCTATGAATTTTATCTTGCTATTCATAAGTTCTGTTGTCTTTATTGTTACACGTATGTATGGTATTTAGAAGCTCAGGTTGACGCCGACCGTCCACTTGCGCAGATTCGGGTAGGAACCGAACGCACCTGCCATGGGGTTGGTGAAGTGATCGGGATATGGGTTGTAGAAGTTGATGAGGTTCTGGCCCGTGACGTTGATGCGGATGCCCTTGATACCGGTGTTCTTCAGCCAGCTGTTGGGCAGTGCGTAGGCCACGGTGAGGCGGCTCAGGCGCACGCTGGCGTTGCTGATGCGCCAGAAGCTCGATGCAATGGCGTTCACGCTCTGGTAGGCCAGGTTGGGATAGTAGGCATTGCGGTTCTCGCTCATCACGAGGTTGCCCTGTCCGTCGTAGATGTCCTGATAGACGTACATGTTGTCGGGATTCCAGAACGACGGCAGGTTGTAGAACTGAAGGTTCGAGTTGGAGGCGACGCCAATGGCCTGTGCCGGCACGGTGGTGTAGCCGCCCCACGAGGCACCCAGCTGAGCCGTGATGGAAAGGCCCTTCCAGTCGGCGCCCATATTCACGGTGAAGCCGTAGATGTTTCCTCGTTTACCCAGCTGAACCTGGTCGTTGTCGCGGTCTACGATGCCATCGGGGCCGGCGTAAGAGCCGTCGGGCTGCTGCGAACCGCGTACATCTTTATATATAAGCATACCGGGACGAACCTTGTCCTTGGTCATGCCCAGATAGCTGGTGATGTTGTATTTCTGGAAGTATTCCTCAATATCCTGGAACGAGCGGAACATTCCTATGCACTGCAGTCCCCAGAGTCCGAGGTCGGTGCGGCTGCCGGGTGTGAGCTGGCGATACAGATACTCGCTGGGCCAGTCCATCTTCAGCACCTTGTTGTCGCTCATGCCGGTGTTGATGCCGATGCGATACTTCAGGTCCTTTCCAATCTTGTCGCGCCAGGTGAGCGAGAGCTCCCATCCCCAGTTGTCCATTTCACCGAGGTTGGTCGATGCCGACTGCGAGCCAACGGTGCCGGGAACGTCTTCCTTCAGGTTCAGAAGCATCTCGCGGTTGCGCTCATAGTAGTAGTCGAAGCCAACGGTGAGGCGGTTGCGAAGCACCTGGAGGTCGAAACCGGCGTTGAACTTATACGACTTGTCCCAGTGTACCATGACGTTCACGGCCGAGTTGTTCTTGTTGATGGTGATGCGGCTGCCCGAGTCGTTGCCGAGGCCTTCGCCAAACACGGTTCCCTTGTTGGCGTCGGTGGCATACACCTGCATCCACTGCCAGGGGGCGAGGTTGTCGCGGCCCGTCAGACCATAGCTGGCGCGAATCTTCAGGAAGTCAATCCACTTCAGGCTGTTGATGTTCTGGAACCAAGGCTCTTCGCTCACCACCCAACCTGCGGAGAAGGCGGGGAAGGTGCCCCATCCATATTTCTTAGAGAACTTTGTTGAGGCGTCGGAACGCAGGAGGAACTCCAGCAGATAGCGGTTGGCGTAGGCGTAGTTGATACGTCCGATGTACGACATCGTGCCGCTCTCCGAACGACGGAACTGCGCGTCTTCCTCGCTGCCGTCCTTCACCGAGTTGTCCTGACCAGTGGTAAACTCCAGGGGCTTTGTCTTGCTGGCGTAGGTGAGCTCGCTCTCGGCCTCCGAACGCTCGATGGAGAACAGGCCGCTCACATGGTGCAGGCCGAAGTCGCGAGAGTACTGGGCGGTGAAGTTCATCTGGTAGTTGTCCGTGCGGATCATCTGGCGGCTCAGGATGTCGCCGTTGTTCAGCGTCAGCGCGTTGAAGTTGTTGTAGTTCAGATAGTCGAAGTTCGGGTCGTCGCCGGCGGTAGGTGTGTACATGTGTTCTCCACTGCCGTAGCGGCGCGTCATCTGATAGAGCGTGTAGCTGGAGCCATACTGGTTGTTCTTGTCCGTATTGATGCTCTTCGAATAGCTGAAGCTCAGGCGCAGGCCTTTCAGAATCTTGCTCCATCCGAAGTCGTAGTTCAGGCCGGCGTTGATGCTGGTGTTCGAGGTCATGGTGCGTGTGTAGTCGCCGTTGTCCTGCAGCACGCGGAACGAGTAGTTCTGGTTCTGCACGGCGGCAGAGTTGCTCGGTCCGAAGGTGGGAATGTAGTGGCCGTCCACTTCCTCGGGAATGTAGCGCGGACGGGTGAGCATCAGGTTGTAGTCCTTCTCATCGCTGGTGCCACCCACTTTCAGCATGGGCTTGTTCTTCTTGCCGTAGTCGCCGCTCACGGTCAGGTTGGCCGAGAGCCACTGGCTTATCTTCACGTCGATGCCGGCGCGGTAGTTCCAGCGGTTGTAGTCCAGCTTGCCGAGGTTACCGTCCTGGTCGAAGTAGGAGATGCCGCCGAAGTAGCTGACGTTGTCGCTTGCTCCGCTCACGTTCACCGAGTGGCGCATTGTGGCACCGGTCTCCCAGTATTTGTCCAGCAGGTCGTAGTCGAGGCCCTTCATGGCGGCCAGTTCGTCGGCCTGGAAGAGCGCCGTGGTGCGGTTGAGCGAGGTGTTGGTGGGGTCGGCAGCGGTCACGGCGTTATACAGACGGCCGTAGTCGTAGGCGCTCAGCATCTTCGGACGGGCCACCTCGTCGGTGAAACCAAACTGTCCGCTGTAGGAAATCGACGGCTTGCCCATCTTACCTTTCTTCGTTGTGACAAGGATGACACCGTTAGCGGCGCGTGCACCATACACGGCGGCCGAGGCGTCTTTCAGCACCGAGATGCTCTCCACTTCCGACGGGTCGAGGTTGTTGAAGGCCTCTGCACCGAGGTTCTGGTAGGTGTTGCCCACCTTCACGTCGTTGGGATAGATGTATCCGTCGATGACAAACAGGGGCTGCTGGGCCGTTGAGCCCACGTCGCCCAGCGAGTTGGTGTCGCGGATGCTCAGACGGGCATTCTCACCTGGGCGGGAGTCGCCTCCACTGACGCCCAGACCGTTTACCAGTCCGCTCAGCGTCGAGGCAAGGCCGCCGGCCGCCAGATCCTGTATCTCGTCCACAGGTACGGTGGCAACCGAGCCCGTCAGGTGGGCCTTCTTCTGTGTACCATAACCTACAACCACAACCTCTTCGAGCTGTGAGTTGTCTTCTTCCAGTTGTATGCGGCCACCAGTGGTCACCATGTCTTTGTAGCCGATGTATGATACGACAACCTTTCCGTTCTTGGGAACTTCCAGCTTGTAGTTTCCGTCAAAGTCGGTCACGGTGGCGGCCTTCGTGCCGTCAACCTTCACCGTAGCGCCAATCACGGGCTCACCGTTCTCGTCGACAACGGTTCCCGTCTGCACCTTGTTCTGTGCCAGTGAGGGCAATGCCATGAGCAGTCCCAGACACAGGCTTATGATGTATTTCTTCATATATCTTTGTTATTTGTTATTGATTCTTTGGGCAAAGCCCGCATTCTCTTTCGTGCGGTGCCTGCGTTATGGCAGCCAGCGCGGGTCGCCGGTACGGCGGGCCACCTGTACGGGACCGCTGATGTGGAAGTCGCCGGCGGCGGGGTTGGCAAACTGCGGGTCTTGTTCTATCTGCGTGCCACTGTTGTCGTAGCCCGAGGGATTGTCGAACGTGCCGTCGGGATGCATGTAGGTGTTGTTCTCGAAGACGGCGGTAGCCTGGTTCTGCTTACCGGCAAGGAAGCGGCGGGCCACACCCGACGACGAGCAGTCCACGAAGATGCAGTTCTTCATGTTCCAGTACGAGGTCTTCTTACCGGCCGTGCCGTTGTAGTTGCCCCACTGTCCAGAGGGACATACATGGTAGAACGTGCAGTTCAGATACGATATCGTGTTGTCGGCCCATCCAAAGGATGTGTCGTTCTTCACCTGGTCGTTGCCGAAGCCGCCATACTGCACGAAGTACTTGGCCTCGCCTTCGCCCGTGCCATAGAACGTAGAGTTGCTCACCGTCAGGTTGCGGAAGAAGCCGGCGCCCTTGTTGGTCCAGAAGTAGCCGCCACTCTTCACCTTCGAGTCGGCTGTCGTGGCCAGTTCAACCACGCAGTTGTCTACCAGCACGTTGTCGGCAAACCAGCACGACACCTGATTGTCCCAAAGGAAGTAGGAGGTGACGCCCTTGATGTTGCAGCTCATGATGGAGATGTTGTCCTTCACGCGGTAGAAGTTGTAGTCGGCGCCCCAGGCGTTCACCACGATGGCCGGAACGGCGGGCGTGCGGCTCAGCGAGATGAAGGCCTGTGTGGAGGCGCTGCAGTCCACGTTCAGGTATTTCAGGATGAGACCGCCCGACGTGCTCAGCTCCGAGTCGGTGTCGGTGAAGGTCAGTGTGGGCCATTCGTTCTTGCTGTTGGAGCGAAGCGTCACGCTGTTGGCGCCGAAGTCGAGCAGGCCCGACAGCGTATAGCTGGCACCGCCCTCCAGGTCGAAGTTCAGGTTCTCGCCAACGGCATCGGCCGGAAGCGGGTTAGCTTCGAACCACGCCTTCAGGTCGGAGCCTGCGGGAATGGTCTTGTAGGTCGGCGTGAACGTAGAGATTCTGATCTGCGTGGCCTCGGCGGCGTCGCTGTTGTTGGCCTCGGGCTTGCCCTTGGTCTGCAGCGTCATCAGGTAGTTCATGTCCTCCTCGCGCTTCACCGTCACCGAGCAGCCGTCAATGAGCGAGTCCTTCACGATGGGCTCGGCCATGTTTCCCTCGTCGAAGAAAGAGAACAGGTAGCCGCCGGCGCCGGGAACCACAGGCCACGAAATGGTCTGCGTCTTGCCGTCGGTACTCGGCGTAATGGTGATCTGATCCACTTGTGGCGACGTCAGGGTTGCACCCGACACGTCGCTCACAAAGCGTTCGTCATCGTCGTAGCCGTCCTGGGCGCACGCGGTCATCAGCAGGGCCGTTGCACCAAGCAGCAGTCCGCCTTGCCACAACCTCACGAAGGAACGGCTCCTTCTTGAAATGTGTTGTTTTCTCATAAAACAATGGTTATTAAGTTATACATGTATAAAATAAGTAGTTCTTTTTTCTTACAGACGCGCACGTATAAAAAATGTAACCATTCAACCGATGGCGATTTGCCTGAAAAGGGAAAATCCCGAATCCGCGGCCTTTTTTCTCAAAGAGGAGGCGGAATCAGGATTTTCGATAATAGTTTCTGTTGACTTTTATGCAATAACCTTGGTGCAATTAGCACAAACTTACGACTTCGGTGGGAGCCGAAGCGAGTCCGTCGACGTAATCTTGCTGCAAAGATAGGAAAACCCCGCGTTTCGTCGATTCTCATTTTCGGTAAAGTATTGCCATTTTCACAAAAACCCGCCCATTTTTCCACCATTACAACGGACCAGTCGGCCCAACAAGCCCCTTCGCGTCCGTTGACATCCCATACATCACTCCGAGTCAGTCCGTGTTTGTCCGTGGCAAAAGAATGTTCGTCCGCGGTAAAAGAAAAGGTGGCAATATAGCAGTCGGCACCTCCGCAACGTATAGAGAGGTATGAAGGTTTGTCTTCAGTTCCGAATGTGTCTTTCCATCTGTGCGCAGCCAATCCCCTCCCCTGAGATAGGACAACTCTTTATACACATCTGAAATAATCGGCCTGAAAGGCCAGCAGCAACCAGCCCAGGGCAGCGCCCTGGGTACTATGGTCGTGTGTTACTAACGCCCTACAGGGGCAAAAGCGTTTTCCCAGATGAAGATGATCAATTCTTTTGCCCCTTCGGGGCGTACATTGGCCAAAATATAATACCCAGGGCGCTGCCCTGGGCTGACTTCTTATGGCCCTTCGGGCCGTCTTCTCCGCTAAGCATTGAAAGCGTTTCCTTCGTCGCCGATAGTATTGCTTATACAGATGTGTATAAGATGTGTATAATGAGTAGTGAGATAGGAGGGGAGTGGCTGCGCCAGAAAACAGGTAGACGGTTTACGAGTACAAACGTCTGGCTTATACGATGCACCTGATGTATTATTGCCAAAGAAAATCCGAGTCTGTCCGTGTATGTCCGTGGCAAAAAGAATGTCCGTCCGTGCTCGCCACTGCCTTCTTCCATCTGCATCGTCGCCTTTCTCCACCGCCTTTTTCGTGTTTCTCCACCGCCATTTTCGTATTTCTCCACCGTCATTTTCTTCCCTGCAGAGTCCGCGCGCCATCCTACTCGAGTCCGCGCGCCGTCCTACTCGAGTCCATCCGCCAAACTACTCGAGTCCTTTCGCCGTCGGGACTCCAGTCCTCCACCAGAACACCTCTCCCCGGACTGCGCATTCTCTGTCTAAGACTTTCAGAATCAAGTAGTTAGAACGGTGTTTTGGGGTTGTCGGATTGGCAATCCGACTAAATGTCAAAGAAGAAAAAGTCCGTGCTTGTCCGCATTTTTCTACGAAAAAGACAAGGACAGAGTCAGCCCGTGTCCGTCCGTGGCAAAGAAAAAAGCGTGTGTGTTTGTCCGTAGCTTTCTGCGAAAGAGAGGGATTCCGAGTCTGTCCGTGTTTGTCCGTGGCAACAAAAACGAGGCGCAAAGCAGTTGCCCGCCTTGCGCCTCGCGTAGTGATGTTGTCAGCCTTGCGGCCAACAGTGCTTTCTTACTTCTGCAAGTACTTCTTGCCGTTCTTGATGACGATGCCCTTATAGTCGGCACCCACCACCTGGCCCTGCAGGTTGTACACGCGGCCGTTGTAGACGGGAGCCACCTCCATGGTCTGGATGGCTACCTCAGAACCGGGAACGAACGAGAATCCGTAGAGGCCGATCTGGCTCTTCGGGTTGAACACGTAGTAGTTCTTGTTGGCCTTGGCCTGGAAGGTGATGTAGCCCAGCACCGGACGGTTCTGAGTGATGCCGTTGGTGTGCTGCAGCACATAGTCGGCAGCCATTGCGCCCTCGTTGAAGTACTTGGCTGTGCCTTCCTCCGCATTGCCCTCGAAGGCGAAGCCCGTGTTCTGGTAGAAGATGCCCACCTGAACGGTAGCGGGATCCAGCGGCTGACGGGTGTTCTCGTCAACGATGTAGGTGGGGTTCGCGTTCTTGTTGCCATAGATGGCCAGCTTCAGCGCGCCGTCCACCTTCGTGGTGAACTTCCAGTAGTTACCCTTGGCAGGCATGTCGTTGCCCGGCTCCCAGTAGGTGTCGTACACGCGGTGCGACGTGCCGTTCTCGGTCTCCTCGTCAAACTCCCAGTGGATGAAGCCGGGGTTGCCCTGGCCCATCAGGTACTGGGCATACTGCGGGTCGCAGTTTTCCACGATGAGGGCGTCGTTGCCGTCAACGGTTCCCTTCAGCTGCCATGCCTCGGCGGGCGAGGTCGGCGTGTGGTCGCCGTTGGGAGTAGACAGGCCCACCATCGTCACGTTGGCCGTGCTGGCAGTAATCGTGGAGGTGAGCAGCGTGCCGGGCTTCGAGGTGTCGGGGCCTTCGGCGGTGCCGCCTTCATAGATGCCGTTGGTCAGCGTCTCCAGTGTGGCGTTCTCCAGGTTGTAGTCGGCAGCCTTCCATATCTCCATGTCGCCTACCTGGGGCGTGTCGTCGCCGCTCGGGGTGAACACATAGCCGTAGGTGCCCAGCTTAGAGCCCGAGCAGAAATAATAATAGGTGTGGCCTGCCACCACGTCGAACTCGATGACACCCGTCACCTTGTCGGCCACGGTGACACCGCCCTTCGAGGCAGCCGTGGTGCTCACCTCGGCGCCCGTAGCGTCCTTGATCACGTAGTTGTGGAGGTTGGCCTCGGGCAGCGGGATGTTGATGTAGCCGTCTTCGTCGGTGGTAGCCTCGGTGGCGTCTACCACATAGAACTCTTTGTCAACGTTGAGCACGATGCCCACCTGCACCTTGCCCGACTTCTCGGTTTTCAGAATGTAGTAGGTGCCATTCTGGGGCAGGCGGCCCGACGTCTTGCCGTCGCTGTAGTTCACACCGCTGCCGCCGCCGGCCGTGGCCTGGTCCTTCGGGTTGTTGGAACCCGTCACCGTGATCACGCTGAACTGCTCCTTGTCGCCATCGTCGGTCGACACCGTGACAGTCTTGCCAAAGGCAGCCAGATAGCCATCCTCGGCCACCTTCGTGGCGGCCACCTTCCAGCCCTTCATGTCGTTGCCAAGGGTCAGCGAGGCATTGTCGGTCGAGATAGACTGACCGTCGGCGTAGGCCGTGCTATAGTCAAACAGGCCTACCTCCTGTGCATTGGCGCTCATTGCCACAAGCGCACTTGCTACGAAAGTAAATAATTTCTTCATACGCTGTTAAATTAAAATGAATTGGTTTTAGATAAATTGTTATTTAAGAGTTCGCGAATGTATATACGTGCACAAAGTTAGTCCTTTTGCCGATAACGAAAGCCATCGGCAACTAAAGTTTACGTTTATTTAACAAAAATTGTATGCAAATCCATCATACTTCCATTTAAAATATGTACTTTTGCACCGAGTTTCCCTTTCACAAGCAAAAAGAAGCGTTACAAACTTTAATTCATTTATAAATAGAAATCTTATGAGAACAAACAATTACTCAATTGCAAGGATGCTATTCTTGCTGGTCCTTGCCGCGGTCATGCCATCGATGGCCATGGCCGAAGACACCTACATCGTGGCCGGTAACTACGCCGAAATCTTCGGTACCGGTTGGGATGGTAACAATGAGAAGAACAAAATGGAATTGGATGCTACCACTGGTCTCTACAAAAAGACTTATTATGTCGCTTCGGCAGCCAGTGAAATTCAGCTGAAGGTCGTGAAGAATGGTTCGGAATGGATTGGAGACGAAACCGGAAACAACGTAACGTTCAATCTGACAGACGCTGGCGACTTCTGGGTGATATATGACCCTGAAGCGTATGTAGTTAGGGTTGAGGGTCCCACAGTGCAGTTTCCTCAAGGTTTAGAATACTCGACTGTCACCGCTGTGGGCAATGGCGTAGAAGGTGGCGTTTGGCTGAATGGAAAGGATTGGGATACCTGGGCTTTCGAAAACGACATGGAGGAAGTCAGCGACGGCTGTTGGATGATTACTTATCATAAAGTGCCAAAAGGCAATTATACTGTAAAATTTGCTCTTGACCATGAGTGGACAAACAACTTCGGAGGAGGAGAATTTCCAGGTTTTGGTGTTGAGACAGATGCAGGTTTCGATGCAGGTGACATCTATTTCGACACTCCGTTTACTGCAGACATCACACTCTACTTGGACCTGAGCAATTACGATCATTCAACCAGGACAGGAGCGAAATATAAGATTGACCTTTCGTTAGCCTATGACGCTGTTTATATGACAGGTGATTGGAATGGAATGGCTTGGACTGCAAAAGATCTGCAGATGACTGAATTGGAAGACGATTTATGGGAAGTCACTGTAACCGACATTCCTGAATCGGGCTCCGTCTGCGCAACAAAATTCACCGTCGATGGCTCTTGGGATGCTTGCTTCGGAACCACAAATGGCGATGATGTAGATAATAATATCGAAAGTGGAGTCACGGCAGATGCCGTTATGCCTGGAAATAACTTTAAGTTCAAAATTTCTGATAAAGATAAAGTTCATTCCATCAAGCTGAGTCTTGACCTTAGAGAATTCGACGCAAACACAAAGCAGGGTGCCAAGTACACCATCACCATTGAGGAGAAAACAACAACGATTCTCAGGGACGATGCCCTCGCTGAACCCCGTGAAGCATTCGGTGATGTTTATTATGATCGCAAGTTTGTAGAAGGCTACAACACGCTCGTATTGCCTTTCGACTACGAAGTAGCTGACATTCGCAACGACGACCGCGACAAAGTGTATGCCTATGGCGGAAGCACCTATAACGCGAGCAACAATACCGTTAGCGTTGACTTTTCACAGGAAGTGACCTCTACGCTCAAAGCCAACACTCCGTATCTTCTGAAAATGAAGAAGGTTTATGACGCTAGTCTCCACTTCACCGACAAGCAGGTGAGCCCCAGCACGCCTGTTATCTCTGACGATTACTATTCGTTCGTTGGTACATACGTAGCGCTGCCCGAGGACAACAAGACCATCGTCAGTGGCGACTATGTGTGCACTGCTGCAGGCCTGAAGGCTGCCAGCGGCGGCAACAAGCTGAACGCTTTCCGCGCTTATCTGCGCAGCGAAGCCATTTCTGTTGCTCCTTCTGCCAAGATGGAAGTCAAAGTCGGTGCCGACACTATCGTGGTCGGCGAAGGTGATACCACAGGCATTTCGCTCGACGAGCTCCTCAACAACAGCACCAGCGACATCTACAACCTGAACGGTCAGAAGGTGAGCCAGCCGCAGAAGGGCGTCTACATCATCAATGGAAAGAAGGTTGTTCGCAAGTAATTCATAAACACATAATCAACAACAATTCATCAAGAATGGAAAAGAAAGCATATATCGCTCCGCAGGTGGCCGTGCGCATCATCAACATCGAGGCCATCATGCAGATAGCCAGTGCTGGCGACGTGCCCGTAGACAACACACCCGGAAAGAACGAAGGCACCGCCAAGGAGAGCTCCGAAATATGGTCCGACTTCAACGAGTAGTCGCCACAGAGCCTCTGTAAACACCAACGGCCCGTTTCATCTTTTTCCCGATGAAACGGGCCGTTTTTTCATTCCCATCACCCCCACAAAGCGCTTTTGCCGGTCACGGATTTCAGAATCAGAGATTTAACTTCCCAAAGCCTGCATGCCCCTTAAGACATGGAGTGAGAGGCTCTGTTCATAGGCAACGGCAACTCCTTTTTTTGCTCCGCCTCTCAAGTTTTCCCCCTCCTGATTTGCGCAAGTCAGCATTTTTATGTAATTTTGCCCTCGGATTCCGCACTCGTTGCGGTTTCCAAACAGACATTGTTGGTAAAATTTGCATTCGCTATTATTTCGCGCATAGCCAAAAAGCCTCGCAAACTTTAATTGGTATAACAAGCACCGAAATGATATGTGACTGATGGCTCGTATGGGTCTTCCTGGTCCAGCTGTGAATAGTGATGCACACGTTTAGGCGTGGTGCATTCTTACAGCTGGACGGGGGTACCAATGCGAGGCTTGCCTCCTGCTATGCGCAACAAAGGTGCATCATGCCTTTCTTGCGTCTTAGTGTGATTGATAGTCGGATGCCCTAAAACTATCAATCTGCATGGCACAACTTGGACTAAGCGCCGCTAAAACGGCAAAGAAAGATGAGTTCTACACTCAGCTAACCGACATCGAACGCGAACTGCAACACTACTGGCCGCACTTCCGCAATAAGGTGGTGCTCTGCAACTGCGACGACCCCTACGAGAGCAACTTCTTCAAATACTTCGCCCTTCGCTTCAACCAGCTTGGCTTGAAGAAACTGATTTGCACCTGCTACAACGGCTCACCAGTGCAGGGCAATGAGCTGCTGATTCATTTCGACGAATTCGACAGCGAGCCGACAAAGATTGCCTACAAGGTGGAGATAACAGAGGTTCGCGACTTGAACGGCGACGGGGCCGTAGACCTGTCGGATATTTGTTATTTGTTGCAGAACGACAAAAATGTTCTTTCAACTTTAAGGACAGGAGATTTTAGAGACCCCGAGTGCATAGATCTTCTTAAGCAGGCTGACATTGTAGTTACAAATCCTCCATTTTCACTTTTCCGTGGTTACATTGGTCAGTTAGTGGAATACGAAAAGAAATTCCTGATAATCGGTAACATTAATGTTGTTACTTACAAGGAGGTCTTTCCGCTTATAAAAGATAATAAGGTGTGGTTAGGTCCAAGCATCACGAGTGGAGACAGGAAATTCTATGTTCCTGACGACTATCCACTGAATGCTTCTGGATGTGGTATTGATTCAGATGGAAGAAGATTCATTCGCGTAAAAGGTGTAAGATGGTTTACCAACCTTGACCATAATAAAAGACATGAGGAAATAGATTTGGTCTGCCGATATTCACCTGAAGAATATCCCACCTACGACAACTATAATGCCATCAACGTAAGCAAGACGACAGACATCCCCTGCGACTACGGCGGCTATATGGGTGTACCTATCACTTTCCTCGACAAATATAATCCCAACCAATTCGAAATCATCTGGCAGGCATGTGGCAACACGCGTGCCTCAGCACCTTCCGACGTCTTGAAAGAGCTACAATACAAGCCTCATCCGGAAGACCGCGGAGGATGTGGCGTAGTCCACGGCAAAAGGCAATACGCAAGAGTAATTATCCGCAACAAACACCCCCAAACATTATGATGACCATCAAACAGATAGAAGTGACCGTTGGCGAAATCACCAAGGGCTACGTAAACAACGACGAGCAAGGCGTGCGTGGCTACGACGGACGATTGGACATCCGCCCGCCTTATCAACGCGAGTTTATCTACAACGAGAAGGAACAGCAGGCCGTCATCACGACCGTGCTCCACGGCTACCCGCTGAACGTGATGTACTGGGTGAAGCGATCGGAGGATGCCGACTGCCCCTACGAGGTGATGGACGGACAGCAGCGAACACTATCGCTCTGCGAGTACGTAGCGGGTAAGTTCGCGTATGATTTCAAGAACTTCTTCAACCAGCCTGCGGACATCCAGCGCCGCATCCTCGACTATCGCCTGACGGTATATGTCTGCGAAGGCGATGCAAGCGAGAAACTGGAGTGGTTTCAGACCATCAACATCGCAGGCAAGCCCCTCAACGAACAGGAAATACAAAACGCCATCTTCGCCGGACCGTTCGTCTCGGATGCCAAGCGCCACTTCTCAAAGTCGAACTGCGGCGCCTACCGCTTAGGTAAAGACCTGGTCAATGGCACACCCATCCGCCAGGACTACCTGAAGAAGGCACTGGAGTGGATGGCCGACCACGAGACACGCGAGGGCCACCAGCAGACTCCTGTAGGATACATGGCCGCACACCAGCACGACCCTAACGCCAACAACCTGTGGACGTACTTCCAGAACGTACTCAACTGGGCCGTCACGAACTTCGACATGAAGCGGTTCAAGAAGATCATGAAAGGCCTCGACTGGGCACTCTTCTACGACAAATATCACACCGAAACACTCGACACCGCTGCTATGGGCAGACGCATCTCAGAACTAATGCGTGACAGCGAAATCCAGCGGCTGCAGGGCATCATACCCTACGTGCTGACGGGCGACGAGCACTACCTTGACCTGCGCGCTTTCCCCGAGGACATCAAGCTCGCCGTCTGGGAGAAGCAGAAACACCGATGCAAAATCTGCGGCAAGGAGTTCGACTTCGAGTTCATGGAGGGCGACCACATCACCCCATGGCGCGACCACGGCCGCACCGTCGTAGAGAACTGTCAGATGCTCTGCCGGGAATGCAACCGCAGGAAGGGCGCAAAGTAGGCAATAACGGAATAAGTGATGATTATTAGGAAAAACTCTGCTTAAATACTTGCAAATCGCGATTAAATTTTGTAACTTTGCAATCGGATTCCCCCTAAGGCATCATTCTTTGAATGGCTCCCGATTTAGTCTCTCATTCAAAACAATTCTGAATATCAACGAAATAAAGAATCTCTAATTCTAAAATTCGTGATAAACAGAAAGTCTCTTTATTGTATGCCGAAGTCCTGCTGTTGCTGCTCCACCTCCTCGAGCATCTTGCGGCGTTCCTCGTCGCTGATGGCGGGCGAGAGGTGCTGGCCTGACGCTGCGGGGGCCTGTGTTGTAGAGACGGTAGCAGACTTGCGGCTGAGGCCAATCTGCCGGAATTCATCATACGGAATGCTCTCTATGTAGAGCGTGTCGGCCTGAGGGGCGTGGGTGCCCTGATAGAGTGGACGGGCAATGATGCGGATCGGCCCTGCCTTGTGTGTGCTGCGCACCAGAGCCGGCGCGCTGCCCCATTCCACGAGCCTCGGGTTGGCCTGTATCTCTGGTCCGCCCATCAGCTCGCCTTCGCCCTCTACGGTGAAGAACACGCTCTCGCGGGCCAGTCGGCGTACGTTGCCATTGTCGTCGGTCACCTCAGCCACCACGACGATGAAGTCGGAACCGTCTGCCACAAGCTTTTTGCCCATTTCATCGGCGTAGAGGCGCAGTTTCGTGCTGCGGCGCGACGGCATCTTCGTCTCCGTGCATACCACTTTGCCGTCCTTCAGTCCCTCGGCCACCAGTGTCACGCCCTGCCAGTTGCGCTTGGTGTAGCTTTGTTCGCGCGCTTTCCAGAAATCCCAGAAACCTTTGAACACCACCGGCGCGTTGGGTGTGCCCTCGGGATTGTGCACCACGGGCAGGGTCTGCTGCTTCCAGCCGCCCAGCGATGTGAGGCGCACGCTGTCGCAGTTGGTGAAGATTGTCACGTCCTCGGGCGAGAACTGCGTCATTTCGTGGGCGATGAAGAGGAAGGCATCAGCCCCCCTTACGGCCCTCGAGGAGACTTCTTTTGATGTCGACGTTGTGGAAGAGATGGGGATTTGCGACATAAACATCTCTGCGGCATATTTCTTCTGGCGGAACGCATCGTAGATGCCGCCCAGGTAGGCATCGGGATGATAGCCGCGCTGATGGTCGAACGGATGCCACAGACAGCCACCGATGAACTGCCGCTGTCCGCGATACATCATGCCGTAGGTGTCGGCCAGCGACAGCGCGGCCTCCAGCATGGCGTGCTCACCCCACGGGCGGGCGGCGCGGTTGATGGCGTTGTGGGCATACCAGTCGTCCACATATTCGCCCCACTCACGGGTGAAGATGCACTTGTCGGTGTCGTATTTCCCTGTCCCGATGTTGTCGGCCCAGTCGTAGAGCACGTCGTAGTTGTCCTTCACGCCCGCCGAGTTCAGGTCGGCAGCGGCCACGGGACGTCCTTCAAAAGGATACTCCTCGCGGGTTATCTGCAGAGCCTTCAGGGCGAAGTCCTCGGGATAGCGCGTCTCGTTGAGAATGGGTTCCCACATCAGCACCGACGGATGGTTGCGGTCACGACGGATGATCTGGCGCGTGTTCTGGTGAACCATCTCGGCCCACTGCGGATCTTTGTTCCAGTACTGCCATCCGGGTGTAGGCACGATGATGAAGAGTCCGAGTTCGTCGCAGGCATCCATGAACGACGGGTCCTGCGGATAGTGGGCGGCGCGGATGATGTCCATGCCCGCGTCCTTCAGTCGTTTGGCGTCGCGCCACTGCTGGCTGTTGGGCAGCGCATTGCCTACGTAGGCAAAGTCCTGGTGACGATTGCCGCCGATGAGCTGGTGGTAGGGCCGTCCGTTGAGCCACAGACCGTCCTTGCCACGGAACTCTGCGCGGCGTATGCCCGTGCGGATGACGCCGCCGTCCAGACTGTGCTTGCCGTCCATGACCTGCACTTCCACCTTATATAAATAAGGGTCTTCGGGCGACCAGAGGTGCGGCCGTGCGATGGTGGTCTGCAGCATGGCGGTGGCAAAGGCGTCTTTCGCGGCGGGCAGGCTTACCGTCTGACGCAGCGTCTTCACGATTTTTCCGTCAGCGTCTTTCACCCGCACCACCACCACGGGCTTGCTCTTTCGTCCGTCGGCATTGCCAATCTCCACGTTTACAAACATCTGTGCCCGCTGGTCGGTGATGTCGCTGTAGTGGATGAAGACGCCACCGCCGGCCACCTGGTTGCGCTGCAAGGCGTCGGTGATGCTGATGCCCGACTTGCCGATGAGCCACACATCGCGGTACATGCCACCGTGGTAGGAGAAGTCGAGCTGCGTCTGTTTCTTTCCGGGAGGATAGTCCTTGTCGTCGCTGTTGTCGGCTTTCACGGCTATCAGACAGGTGTCGCCGGCCTTCACGCCCTGCTCGGTCAGGTTGACGATGATGGGCAGGTAGCCGCCTTTGTTCTCGGTCACCAGCCGTCCGTTCACGTAGACCTGCTGCTTGCCCATGATGGCCTCGAAGTGCAGTTCTACCTGTTTTTCGCCCATTTCATCGGGCATTGTGAAGGTCTTTCTGTACCAGCTGATGCCCTGATAGTTGCGGCTTCCGCTCACCTCGGCGGGTTCCAGTCGCGAGGTGTGTGGGGCGCTCACCACCTCCCATCGGGAGTCGTCGAGCGTGGTGGCCTCACCATGGGCCACGTCGCCCAGATGGAAGCGCCAGCCGGGGTTGAAGTTGTAGACAATGCGACCGCTTCCGTTCAGCGGATAGAATCCGGCTACCGACGTTTCCTGCGCGTTGGCAACCATCCCGATGAGTGTCATCATCAGGCATAGAACAGTTTTCTTCATATTGTTATGCTTTCGATTCATTCCTTGCTTTTTTCAAAGGTTGTCTTTTTTACTTGACATTCAGGTGTTTAGGAGTTCGGGTGTTCTCTGCGGTTCTTTAAATGGAGCTAATGAAGGTAACGTCTGCACTCCTGCAACTCCTGCAACTCCTGTAACTCCTGTAACTCCTGCAACTCCAAGACTTCCGAGACTTGCTTTTTTATTGTTTGATGACAGGAGCGCGAAACGGCACCAGCTCGACGTGCTTGATGCGTTGACGCCGCCAGGTGTAGATGGCGTGCAGATGACCGTCGCGCGATTGTATAATCGACGGATAGGAATACTGCGAGATGGGGCTGTCCTCCAGTGTCTGGAAGTGATGCCACGTCCGTCCGTCTTCGGAAAGCAGCACGGAGAGCGGAGTTCGTGCGCCCTTTTCCTTCGTGGGTTCGATGGGCCAGTCGTTGCAGATGAGCGCGTGGCGGCCGTCAGCCAGTGTCACGGCGTCGATGCCGCTGTTGTTGTTGGGCATGTCGATGAGCTCCATCGGAGTCCACGTCAGACCGTTGTCGCTGCTGTAGGTGATGCCGATGTGGCGGCTGCGCGTGCGGCAGAGCGCTTCCAGCCTCCCGTCCTTCAGCAGCAGGATGGCCGGCTGTATGGCCTTCACGCCCTCGGGAGCCTTGACAAAGTCGGTGCGCTGCCATGTCTTTCCCATGTCGTCGCTGTATTCGAAGTATATCTTCCAGCCGTCGCGCTCGTCGCTTGTCGGGGCGAGGATGCGACCGTTTTTCGCAGCCAGGCTGTTGGCGCTATTGGTGAAGCGCGACGGTGGCAGCAGCAGAGGCTTGTTCTTCACCGGACCATACAGGCCGTCGGGCAGTGGTTCTCGCTTGCTCCAGGTCTTGCCGCCGTCTTTCGACGTCACGCGCCAGCCTTTCCAGCCCGCCACGTTCGGACCGATCTTGAAATAAAGCTGCAGCTCGCCGCTGGGGGTCTCAAAGAGAACGGGGTTCCAGCACGCTTCGCGATACTTGTCGCCGATGGCTGCCTCGCCGCGGTTGCCTGTCCACTGGGGCAGCGGAGTAAACGTTCCGCCGAAGAAAGGCTTTGTGCTGGCTTCCACCAGGCTCTGCTTGCTGTCTGGATTGGGTGTCAGACTGCGCGGTTCAACGCCGTCGGCCACCATCTGAGGTGCCGTCCAATGGTCGCTGCCCTTGGGCTTGCGGCTCACCCAGATGCACACGTCGGGATTGCGTTCCTTCGTTCCGCCGAAGTAGGTCGCGACTAAATCACCTTTCTTGGTCTCCACGATACTGGCCGAATGGCACTGCGGGAACGGCGCGTTGGTGTAGAGGAACTCGTCGACGACCACCGAGCTTTCGTCCTTGATCAGTCGGTGCGTCAGGTCGTAGACGCCCGAACCGAGTTCCTTCACCGTCTTTTCGTCGAGCTTCACCACGGCCTTGGTGTTGGCAGGAATCTCGATGTGCCACTTCAGCACGCCGTTCTCCTTCTTCCACCGGCTCACGATGCGGCCGTAGATGCTCTCGTAGGAAGCGTCAATATCGTCGATTTCATCGACCGTAAAGTCGGGATGCATGAAGACGGTTCTGAAGCCTCGCCGCTCCGGCATGATGCCTGCCACATGCTCAAAGAGCCACGACAGCAGGTCGCCGAGCAGCATGACGTGGTTACCGGAGTTCATCTTCGGCGAGGCGGTGTCGCCGTTCCACAGCTCCCAGATGGTGGTGGCACCGTGCTCGGCCATGTAGCCCCACGACGGATAGGTCTTGTTGGTGGCCAGCAGCCACGCCACGTCGGTGCGGCCCATGCGGCTGAGAGCGTGCATCAACCAGCTGATGCCGATGACACCACACGACACATGACCTCCGTTGTCGGTGATGATGTTCTTGATGATGTTCTTTTCTACTTCCCCCTTCACATAGTCGTCGTCTATCATGCCGAAATAGTAAGGCAGCAGGTTAGCCGTCACGGTGTTGTTCCCGTAGAAGGTGCTGTCGGGATAGAGCCAGTGCCCCGCCACCTGGGTTGTTCCTTCGTTCCGAACGAGGAACCGACGGTTGAAGGCACTCTTCGAGAGCTCGGCCTCCTGCTCAAACCAGTGCTGGTCGTCGCGATAGCCGAAACGCTCGGCCCAGAACTTCATCGCGTGGCACGCCTTGTAATAATAGGCGGTGGAGATGAGGGCGCCGTCGGTCTGGCGCGCAGGGTCCTGACTGTGTATGAGCTTCTCGTCCTCTGGCGGCACGCACCAGTCGCCGTATTTGTCTGTTTCGATGATGCCGTCGCGTTGGTATTGGTCCTTCAGATGGTGCAGCCATCTTTTCACGTTGGGATACCACTGCTGCATGGGCGCGTCGTCGCCATACTGATGCGCCAGCATGATGATGCCGTTGAGCAGGGCTGCCGGCCAGGTTACGTTGTCGCTGTAGTAGTTCCAGTAGGCAGGTGCCACGTCGGGAATGCAGCCGTCCTCGCGCTGTGCCTCGCAGATGTCGCGCATCCATTTGGCGTAGAGGTTGTGGTTGTCAAACATGTAGGCTTCGCCCAGGCAGCCGGCTGTGCGGTCGCCGAGCCATGGCTGGCGCTCGTCGCGCTGCGGACAGTCCACGGGCAGGCCCTTGTAGTTGCTCAATATGCCCCAGCGGGCGTTGTTGAACACGCGGTTCAGCACGTCGTTGCTGCTGCGGAACGAGCCTGTCTGCTGCATCTCGTCGGCAATCACATCGCCGATGAAATCGTCGGTTTTCGCGTCTTTCAGTCCCGTCACCTCGACATAGCGGAAGCCGTGGTAGACGAAAGTGGGGTGCCACCATGTGCCGTCTGCCGCCAGTTCCTCGCGGCCGCTGGCATAGTAGCGGTCGGTACTCTGGGCATGGCGCAGGTTCTCCACCCAGATGTTGCCCGCAGAGTCCAGCTTTTCGGCAAAGCGGATGACCACGGAGTCGCCCTTGGCAAGCTGTCCGAGTCGCAGGCGCAGCCAGCCCGCCATGTTCTGTCCCATGTCCACGATGACGCGGTCGCCCTTCCTGCTCACCGCCACGGGCTTCACCTGTTCCACCACCTTCATGTTCTCGGCCATGGCGCCGCGCAGTGTGCCCTGCGGAATGCTGGTTCGCTCGGCCGTCATCCATGCGCTGTCGTCGTAGCCGGGCATCGTCCAGTCGCCCAGATCGCGGCGCGCGTCGTAGATTTCGCCGTCGTATTCGTTGTTCGAACGGATGGGACCGTCGGGTGTCAGGCGCCACTTCTCGTCCGATGAAATGGTCTTTTTTGTGCCGTCGGCATACTCAATGATGAGGTTCAGGCGCAGGGTGGGGTAGCCGAAGTTCGTAATCTTGTAGGGCTTCTTGTGCTGCTGCATGGTGTAGAAGCGCCCGTTGCCCAGCACCACGCCGATGGCGTTGTCGGCCCCGAGCAGCGAGGTCACGTCGTAGGCGTTGTAGAGCACGGTCTTGCGGTAGTCGGTGGGTGCGGGGGCCAGCACCTGACCGTTGCCCACGCGCTGTCCGTTGATGAAGGCCTCATACATGCCCAGTCCGCAGATGTAGAGCGTGGCGCGCCTCACGGTCTTGTCCAGCTGGAACTGGTGTCTGACGTATCGTGCCGACAGCCGGCTGTGTTCTTCCTCCACGTCCCACGGCATGGCGCGCTCCAGTCCTATCCAGCGGCCCGCCCAGTCGGCCTCGGTGAGCAGCCCCACGTTCCACATGGCCACCTCGCTCCAGTCGGTGTCGCCCTTTGTCGTCGCCACCTTCACGCGCCAGTAGCAGCGGGTGTCGCTGCGCAGTTTGCTGCCCTCGTAGGGTAGCCACTGCGACTTGTCTGTCTGGAGCGTGGCGTCCCAGAGGTCACCTTCCAGCGCCTCGGCCTTCTCGCGTGTGGAGGCCACGATGATGTGGACGCCGGTTTGCATCACCTCGTTCACGTCGGCCTCGATGCGCCATCCCAGCCGCGGCGTCGCCGTGTTGAGGCTCATGGGGTTGGTCATGTGCTCGGTGCGCAGGTCGCACACACGTATGGGGTTGCCTTTCTGCCGCGCTGCCGTGGCCGAAAGGCTGGCCAGCAGCAGGAGCAGTGCCAGAATTCGCGTCTTCTTCATCATGTCTTGTCTTTCCTTGTCAATTGTTTTCTTTCGTTTGTTACGCCGTCTTCTCCCGCGGCACGGGCTCGAATCGTCGGCACAAGGTGCCACTGTCGTCTTTTCAACGATGTTTCTGCAAAGATAGCGAATTGGCGCGACATATCTGCAACAATCCCGTTTTTTTTCATGTTTTTTTGAAACAATGGGCCGAAAAGCGCGTTGCAGCGAGACGTAAAACAAAGAAGTGTCGTGCCAGAATATGGTGTCAATATAGTCGTTGGCACCTCCGCAGAAAGAAAAGAAACGCGGAAGACAATCGTCCAAACTCCTACGCTCGGCAAAGGTCATTAGGCCTTGGACGCTCTGCTTGCAGAAAACTCCCAGACTCACAAACTCCCGCAGAGTCGCGACAAGAATGAAGATTAGTATTCCGTTTCAAATGTGTTTTCCATCTGGCGCAGCCACTCCCCTCCCATTTTAGGGGAGGGGTAGGGGTGGGGTAAGCGTAGCCTTGCGCAATAAAGATTGGTAGCCCACCCCTGCACCTCTCCCCTAAAATGGGAAAACTCTTTTTAGGTGGGTTCTATTAATTCCCACGGTTAAGTTTGACATTGCTGGGGGTTGTTAACCTTTTGTCATTTTTCCGGCTCTTTTTGTTCCATTCAGTAAGGCTCATCAGTCGTGTAGCCCGCTACACTCCCTCTTCAACTTA
>JAFWQE010000178.1 GCA_017509155.1 Prevotella sp. | reverse complement strand
GTGAATGACCACGAAGGAATCATCATTTTTTGAAGTTGTGGAGTTCAGGAGTTCAGGAGTTACAGGAGTTACAGACAATACTTTTTGCGCGAGTCGTTAATTGGAGCTTATAAAACTAACGTCTGCAACTCCTGTAACTCCTGAACTCCTGAACTCCTGAAATATTAGTGATTTTAGAAAATGATTGATTCATTCCATGGTTATTCACGCACATTCGTGTAGCGCCGCAGGCTTTAATACGCTCGGCCGGTCGGCCAAAACCGATAGAAACAGATGGTAAAACTGACGGAAAAAAGAAGGAAAAGCGGCAGATTGGCGGAACAAATCCAATGGAATTGTTGAACAAATCCATTGATATTGTTGAACGAAATCAATGGAATCGTTGAACAAAATCAATGGGATTGTTTCCGAAAACTGGCGGATTAGGGGCGAAAGACTGCAAATAAGGGGGAAGAAAAGCGCCAAAACGGGAAAAGAAGGGGGGCGAATGGTGAAAAATGAATAATCTTTTTAAATAGGATGGTTTATTCAGCTATTTTGCTTAACTTTGCACCCAAATAGCCACTAATGAGCTTCATGAAAAAACTATATATCGAGACCTACGGCTGCCAGATGAATGTTGCCGACTCTGAGGTTGTCGCTTCGGTGATGCAGATGGCGGGCTACGAGCTGTGCCCATCTGTCGAGGAGGCGGATGCCGTATTCCTGAATACGTGCTCCGTGCGCGACAATGCCGAGCAGAAGATTCTGCACCGGCTGGAGGTGCTCAACGCCATGCGCAAGAGCCGCGCCCGCCAGTCGGAGGGCAGCAGAGGGCTCATCGTGGGCGTGCTGGGCTGCATGGCCGAGCGCGTCAGACAGGACCTCATCGACCATCATCATGCCGACCTCGTGGCCGGTCCCGACGCCTATCTCTCGCTGCCCGACCTGATTGCGCAGTGCGAGGCAGGCCACAAGGCCATCAACATTGAACTCTCCACGACCGAGACCTATCGCGACGTCATTCCGCAGCGTATCGGCGTGGGCCACAAGATTGGCGGCTACGTGAGCATCATGCGTGGCTGCAACAACTTCTGTCACTACTGCATCGTGCCCTATACCCGCGGCCGCGAGCGGAGCCGCGACGTGGAAAGCATCCTGCGCGAGGTGCGCGACCTTCAGCAGCGCGGCTTCAAGGAGGTGACACTGCTGGGGCAGAACGTCAACAGCTATGGCCTTTCGCCGGCGGGAAAGCCCGTGGAAGGCGGCACCAGCTTTGCACAGCTGCTGCGGCTGGTGGCGCGCGAGGTGCCGCAGATGCGCGTGCGCTTCACCACCAGCAACCCGGAGGACATGAGCGAGGACATTCTCCACGCCATCGCCGAAGAGCCCAATCTCTGCCGCCACATACACTTCCCGGCGCAGAGCGGCAGCAACCACACGCTGCGACTGATGAACCGCAAGTACACGCGCGAGGACTATTTGCAGAAGGTGGAGGCCATCCGCCGCATCATTCCGGGCTGCGGCCTGTCAACGGATATCTTCGTTGGCTACTGCCAGGAGAGCGAGGAGGACTTCCAGCAGACGCTCTCCCTGGTGCGCGAGGTGCGCTTCGACTCGGCCTTCATGTTCAAGTACAGCGAGCGCCCGGGCACCTATGCCGCCAAGCATCTGGCCGACGACGTGCCCGAAGCGGTGAAGATAGACCGTCTGAACCAGCTCATCGCCCTGCAGACGCAGATATCGGCGGAGCGCAACGCCGAGGACGTGGGCCGCGAGTTTGACGTGCTGGTGGAAGGATTCTCCAAGCGCTCGCGCGAGCAGCTGTGCGGCCGCAACGAGCAGAACAAGATGGTGGTGTTCGACCGTCAGGGCCACCACATCGGCCAGACGGTGCGCGTGCGCATCACCGGCAGCACATCGGCCACGCTCATCGGCAAGGCCGTAGACGCTGATGCAGACAACCAAGCCGAACCAACAGAGGGAGGAACCAGCCAATGAGAGAGTTCATGAAAGTGCTCAGGCGGTTTGTGCCGCCCTACAAGAAATACCTGATGCTGACGGTGGTGTTCAATATCCTGTCGGCCATCCTCAACATTTTCTCGTTTGCCGCCATCATTCCCATCCTGAACATCCTTTTCCAGACGAGCGACGGCATGCGCGAAACCGACTTCATTCCCTGGAACGAGCTGACGATGAACAACTGCACCGAGGTGGTGAGCAACAATGTGAACTACTTTGTCCTGGACCTGGTGCGCGACTGGGGAGCCACCAGCACGCTGCTCATCATCGGTCTGTTCCTGGCCTTCATGACGTTCCTGAAGACCGGTGCCTACTTCCTGTCGTCGGCAACCATCATTCCCATCCGCACGGGAGTGGTGCGCGACATCCGCAACCAGCTCTATCAGAAGATCACCGCCTTGCCTCTCGGCTTCTTCAGCGAGGAGCGCAAGGGCGACATCATTGCGCGCATGAGCGGCGACGTGCAGGAGATTGAGTCGAGCATCATGTCGAGCCTCGACATGCTGTTCAAGAATCCAATCCTCATCATCGCCTACTTCACCACGCTGCTGATTATCTCCTGGCAGCTCACGCTCTTCACTATTGTCTTCGTTCCCATCTTCGGCTGGTTCATGGGCGTTGTGGGAAGAAAGCTCAAGCAGAAGAGCATCAAGGCCCAGGGATTGTGGAGCGACACCATGAGCCAGGTCGAGGAGACGCTGGGCGGACTGCGCATCATTAAGGCCTTCAATGCGGAAGAGAAGATGAATCACCGCTTCGACGAGGTCAATTCTGCCTACAGGAACGACATCATGCGCGTCAACATCCGTCAGTCAATGGCCCACCCCATGAGCGAGTTTCTGGGCACGGTGATGATCGTGATTGTCCTCTGGTTCGGCGGAACACTGGTTCTCAACGACATGGCACTGTCGGGTCCGACGTTCATTTACTATCTTGTCATGCTCTACAGCATCATCAATCCGCTGAAGGAATTCTCGAAGGCCAGCTACAACATTCCCAAGGGCCTGGCCTCGATGGAGCGCGTGGACAAGATTCTGCTGGCCGAAAACAACATCAAGGACCCGGAAAACCCGAAGCATATCGATAGCTTTGAGCACCAGATAGAGTTCCGCAACGTGTCGTTCAAGTACGGCGAACAGTGGGTGCTTCGCGACATCAACCTCACCATAGAAAAGGGAAAGACCATCGCGCTGGTGGGACAAAGCGGCAGCGGAAAGTCGACACTTGTCGACCTTATTCCCCGCTATTACGACGTGCAGCAGGGCGAAGTGCTCATCGACGGCATCAATGTGAAGGACCTTGGCGTGCACGACCTGCGCAAGCTCATAGGAAACGTGAACCAGGAGGCCATCCTGTTCAACGACACGTTCTTCAACAACATCTCCTTCGGTGTGGAGAACGCCACGCTCGAGGACGTGGAGAACGCAGCCCGCATTGCCAATGCCCACGACTTCATCATGGCCTCGGAGCAAGGCTACGACACCAGCATCGGCGACCGCGGCGGGCGCCTCTCGGGCGGCCAGCGGCAGCGCATCAGCATTGCCCGCGCCATTCTGAAGAACCCGCCCATACTGATTCTCGACGAGGCCACGTCGGCCCTCGACACCGAAAGCGAGCGACTGGTGCAGGATGCCTTGGAGCGACTCATGAAGACGCGCACCACCGTGGCCATCGCCCACCGGCTCTCAACCATCAAGAATGCAGACGAAATCTGTGTATTACATGAAGGACGCATCGTGGAACGCGGCACACATGACGGGCTGCTTGCGCACGATGGCTACTACAAGAAACTTCACGACATGCAATCATGAAGAAACTTTGCTCAGATATCACTTACCGCTTACTCTACGGAGTCACCTATCTGGTGTCTCTGCTGCCATACAAAGCGCTCTACGTGCTCTCTGACCTGACGTTCCTGCTGGTCTACCATGTCATTCGCTATCGGCGCAAAGTGGTGGCCCGCAATCTCGCCTCGGCCTTTCCCAATGGAGACAACCGTCGCACCGAGAAACGCTTCTACCACTGGCTCTGCGACTATTTCTTCGAGACCATGAAGCTGCTGTCGGTCAAGCCCGAGACGCTTTTGCGACACATAGAGTTCAGAAACCTTGACCAGGTGGAAGCGTATTTCGACCGCGGAAAGTCGTGCGCTGCCATGCTCGGACACTATTGCAACTGGGAATATCTGACGTCGATGTCGCTGCCCATGAAGCGCTGGAAGGGGAAGTTTTTCTTAGGACTCATCTACCATCCGCTGAGCAACAAAGCTTTCGACCGCCTCTTCATCGACATCCGCGAGCATAATCATGGCACATGTGTCCCAAAGAAAGACATCCTGCGCAAGCTTGTCGAGCTGAAGAAAGAACAGCGTCTGAGCTACTTCGGCTATATTCTTGACCAAAGTCCGAAATGGGAAAACATCCACCTGTGGCTGCCTTTCCTCAATCACGACACACCCGTGTTCACGGGAGCCGAGCGCATTATCAGGAAGATGCAGAACGTTGTGTTCTACATGCGCATGGAACGTCCCTGCCGCGGAAAGTATGTGTGCACGTTTGAGATGATGACCGACCAGCCGCTGTCGTTAGCCGAAAACGAGCTGACGCGCCGTTACTTCGAGATGCTCGAAGCCGACATCCGCCGCGCCCCTGAGTTCTATCTGTGGACCCACGACCGCTGGAAACGCACCCATGAGGCCTACAACCAGCTCATCGCTGAGGGAAAGCTGAAGGCGCACTGATGCGAGGTTGGAGATTCATCGTTTTTCATTCATCATTCATGCACTGCCGCATCCATGAACATCGGTTTTGACGCAAAGCGCATTGTGCGCAACAACACAGGTCTGGGCAGCTACGGCCGCACCCTGGTCAACGACCTGGCGGAGATTGTTCCGCCAGACACGCGGCTCTGCCTCTATGCGCCCGACGAAGGCCTGGAGCAGCTTCGCCGTCAGGTGACGCCACGACCTTCCATCCGTTTCTGCTATCCGCAGGGCAGCACGCCCAAATGGTACTGGCGCAGCAAGCAGATTGTGGACGACCTGAAACGCGACCGCATACAGCTGTTCCACGGACTGTCAGGCGAACTGCCCGTAGGCATCGGCCGATCGGGCATCAAGAGCGTGGTGACCATCCACGACCTCATCTTCCTGCGCCATCCAGAATACTACAAATGGTTCGACAGAAAAGTCTACGAATGGAAGTTCCGCAAGACCATACAGGAGGCCGACCGCATTGTGGCCATCAGCGAGTGCACCAAGCGCGACATCATGCTTCTGGGCAGTGTTCCCGCCGAGAAGATCGACCTCATCTACCAGTCGTGCAGCACTTTTTTCAAGCTGCGCGAGAGCGAGGACAAGCTGCAGGACGTCAACGCCCGCTACATGTTGCCGGCGCGCTACATTGTCAGCGTGGGCACCATTGAGGAACGCAAGAACATTCTGCTGGCTGTGAAGGCGCTCCATCGGCTGCCTGCCGACCTGTCGCTGGTCATCGTGGGCCGCCCAACGCCCTACACCGACTACGTGAAACACTACGTCGAGGAGAACCGTCTGGGCGACCGCGTGCTCATGCTCCACAACGTTCCCAACGCCGACCTGCCGTCCATCTACCAGATGGCCGAGGCCTGCGTCTACCCGTCGCGCTACGAAGGCTTCGGCATTCCCGTCATCGAGGCCATCCAGAGCGGACTGCCCGTGGTGGCTTGCAAGGGAAGCTGTCTGGAAGAAGCGGGCGGCAACGACTCAATCTATGTGGATCCCGACGACGTGGTGGGCATGGCTGAGGCCGTGGCCTCTGTGCTCAAGGGCACCGAGGGTCGCGACCTGCGCGTGGCACGGGCCCAGAAATACATCCAGCGGTTTGAAGGCAATGACGTGGCATCCCAGATGCTCGACGTCTACCGACAGCTGGTTCCGGGACTCTGAGCCCCACCCGACTCTTCGTTATCTGTCATTTATCATCTTTCATTCAGGCATGCCGTGCCGCCTAAACATGAATATTCTCGTCATCAGATTCCGGCAAATGGGCGACGCCGTCATGACTACGGTGCTGCTCAACTCGTTGCGCCAGTCGTTTCCCGAGGCGCACATCGACTTCGTTCTCAACGAGCGCATCGCCCCACTTTTCCGTCATCACCCCAGCATCGACCAAATCATCACCTTCAGCGAGGAAGAGAAACACAGCCCACTGCGCTATCTGCGCAAGGTGTGGCGTGTGGTTCACCAGAAGCGCTACGACATTATCATCGACAAGCGTTCGACACCCAACACGCTGCCCTTTGCCCTTTTCTCGCGCCGCACGCCGTGGCGCATCGGCCAGCGGAAATCATACACAGGCCTGGTGTTCAACCACCTGGTGACCCCCTGCCGACAAGACGAGAGCATGGTTCACCACATGCAGCAGACGCTTCGCCCTCTGGAAGCGCTGGCAACCATCCACTATAGCAACCGTCTCTCGCTGGGCATACAGCCCGAGGAAATCAGTTCGTTCCGGCAGTACATGCAGGAGCAGGGCATCGACTTTGCAAGGCCCGTGGCGCTGGTGGCCGTCACGTCGAAGCTGGCCGACAAGACCTGGCCCACGCAAAACATGGCGGAGCTGGTGGCGCTTGTCATGAAGCACTTCCCACAGCTGCAGCTCATCTTCAACTATGCACCGGGACAGGAGGAGCTCACTGCCCGCGACATCTGCCAGCAACTGGGCGACCCGGCCTCCATCTTCATCAACCTGCAGGCCCGTTCGGCGCGCCAGCTGGCGGCCATGGCAGCCAACATCACGCTCTACTTCGGCAACGAGGGCGGTGCCCGCCACATCGTTCACGCCATGGAGAAGCCCAGTTTCTCCATCTGCTCTCCCAGCGCTCCCAAGGCTGTGTGGATTCCCACCGACACCGATGTGCCCACCGATGCCATCGCGCCCATCGACTTCGCCACCCGCGAGCAGCTATCCGACATGACCGCCGAACAGCAATACGACCTGCTCACCACCGACCGCGTGTGGCAGCGTCTGCAGCCCTTCATCGCCCAAACGCTGTCAGCACTCCCCACCACCCCACCATCACCCACCACCCAACACCCATCACCCACCACCCATGAAAACCATACTCGTTGACTTCTCTAGCCTGAACGACCTGTGCGGCTTTGGAGAAATCGCCCGCAACTTCGCTCCCCGTCTGGCAGCCACCCACGAGCCCGGCCTCCATTTCGTGTTCGTCGTGCCCACCGACTGCATCGGACGCTTCGGCCCGCATATCGACTATCTCGACCGCCATCAGCTGCGCCGGCAGCTCAAGGCCTACCCCAACGCCATCGACCTCTGGCACGCCACCGACCAGCAGTTCCGCTATCGGCGCCACGCCCGCGGCACCTTGCAGCTGCTCACCGTGCACGACCTGAACTATCTGTACGAGAAAAAAGGCATCCATCTCTGGCGACACCAGCTGGAGATGCCGTGGCTTATCCGGCGCTCTGACTTCATTACGACCATCTCGAACCACGTGAAGACCGAGATAGAGCGCCATATTCCCCTGCTCAACAAGGAGCCTCTGGTCATCTACAACGGCATTGCCGACCTCAGCGACAAGCCTCAGCGCCGCCCGTCATTCATAGACAGTGGCTCAAACGTTGCGAACACCGAGACAGCGTCTCAGTCTTCTTCCGACTTCCAGCCCTTTTTCTTCACCATCGGACAAGTGCGTCGCAAGAAGAATTTCCACACGCTTGTCCCCATGATGAAACACTTTCCCCATCATCGTCTCTTCATCTGCGGCGACAACCACTGGCCCTATGCCGACGAGATTCGTGCGCTCATCGCCCCCGAAGACCGCGACCGCATCGTGCTCACAGGCATGATCAGCGACGAGGAGAAGCTGTGGCTCTATGCCCATTGCGATGCCTTCCTCTTCCCGAGCACGCTCGAAGGCTTCGGCATTCCTGTGCTCGAGGCCATGCGCTTCGGTGCCCGCGTGGTGTCGTCGCGCCACACCTGTCTGCCCGAAGTGTGCGCCTGCCATGCCGCCTACTGGAGCAGCAGCGACCCCGAACACATGGCCGACGTAGTCAGAAAGGCCATCAACGGATGGGACCGGCAGTCGGCACAGGCCGCTGCCGCACGCGAACACTCGCTGCAGTTCAACTATGACCGCTACACAAAACAATATGTTCAGCTGTACTGCCGACTGCTGGGCATCAGTCGTTGACCGTCATTCACGCCACACGGTGTCGCATGGAGAGGCTAAGAACATCGCCACACATGGCCACCTTCAGCAGATACCACTTGTGAGGCCTGAACTTGGCGGCAGGAAACAGCATGAAGCACCCGTTCAACTGCATCACCTCCAATGGATCACCTTCTATTTTTGCGTCACGGCGCGGAAAGCGCTTGGGACAGAAACGCTCGAACAGGCTGTCGCCAAACAGCTCATGCCGTATGCCCTGGTTGTGCTTAAACATATGCGTCTGCCGCAGCTGCTTGTTCAGCTGCACGGCGTGATGCAGCCCACGTCAGGGTGTCCGTCCAGATAATCGCACAGCGGTGTCACACAGTCATCGAGCAATACTACGTCATTGTTCAAGAAACACAAGTACCGACACGCGGCCACATTGGCTCCCAACATATTTCCTGCCCCAAAGCCCGTGTTCTTTCTGCTCTTCACCAACCGAAAGTGTTGCGCCAGGAGCGAATGCTCCAACTGCTGGCAGTCGTCGGCACTGCTCCCGTTGTCCACGACAATAATCTCTCGTCGCGCTTCAGGCACATGACGAACAACCGACTCTACACACTATAGCGTCAGACAACTGCTATTGTAATTGAGGATGACGAATGAAACCATGTTCATCAATGAAGGATGAAGGAAGAAGGGTGAAGGATGAGTTTTTTCTATTTGAATTGTCGCTGATCTTGATAGTCATGATAAATTAAATGGTATATTTATAGTCTGAATCGTTTGTTCTCAAAGCGGTCCAGCAGCTGAAGGGCTTGCTGGGCGGTGTCATTTTCGTCCCATCCCCTGAGGCGGGCATAGCTGCGCACCAGGAATTCGTAGAGGTCGCGGCGATGGGTCAGCCTGACGAGGTTTTGCAGACACTGTTCGTCGGTGGGCCAACCATCGGTGAAGTGCGAGCGGTTGATGTCGATCATATTGAACGTAATGGTATCGCCCTGCCGCTCATAGAGGAAGTTGGTCAGGTTGGTGTCGCCGTGCAAGATGCCGCGGCTGTGCATGAACACCATCTGCCGCGCCACGGCATGCGCCAGTTCTGGGTCGTAGTTCTCCACCTCACGGAGATCGAGATGCGTTTCGCGGCCATGACATTCCTCTGATATGAAATAGCCAACGGTGAAGAGTCCCAGCTCATGCGTCTCGATGTAGGCAATCTCGCGCGGCGTCTGCACACCGCGCTTTCGGAACTCGCTGGCATAGCGATAGGCGCGTGCAGCCTTGGTAGGACGGAAAAAAGTGTATGCTATGCTCTGCGCCAGATTGACGTGTTTGTAGCGCTTGGCGATGAACACCAGTCCTTTGTGCTCCAGCCGTCGCACTTCGTTGCGCTCATGGTAGAGCAATTCGCCCTCGCCCTTGTCAAACAACATAGGCACGGACTCCAGAAAACGGGTCACAGGCCGGTAGCTGTCGGCTATCTCTATTTTCATTTCGATGGGTGTTTAGGGTTGTTCGGCCTGACCATGATAGTCGTGGTAGCTGTGGTCGAAGTCAAGATAGTAGAAGTTGTGCACATGTCGCTTGTCTTCGGGCGGCAACTGCATGTAGGTGTCGCCGAAAACTGCCAGCAGATAGGGCACCACCTGCTCAGGCCCGAAGAAACGATGACCTTCGAACTCAATGGGCGTGGGCGTGCCAAAAACGCTCATGGGAAAGATGGCCTGCTTGTCGTCGTAGAGACAGGTAAGTCCTTTCTCGTCGTAGGGATAACGGAGCAATATCTGGCGTATCTTGGCCTGAATGCCTTCCACGGTGAACACTTTGCGGCAGAGCCGCGGCAACCACGACGACACGCCGTGGCCATGTCGGTAGGGGTCGCGGTGCGTCAAGTAGAGCGCACGGAAGTAGAAATGGTAGTGCTGTCGGTGGAACCAGCGGCGCAAAGGCTGACGGCAGATGCCGTCGATGGGCATGATGTCGAGGTAGATGCCTCCAAGATAATAGTAGTGTTTCCGCTCGATGAGCGTGGTGCGCGCGTCCTGCACTTTGCCGAAGGCTATCGGATAGGTGGGGTCGTTTTCGGCGCAGATGAACTCCAGGTGCGGCGGCAGCCATTCGCGACAGTGCTCAATGAGCCGCTCGTAGTCGGGGCGCGGCATGCCCAGGTCCACGTCATCGTCCCACGGAATAAATCCTTTATGCCGCACTGCTCCCAGCATCGTGCCGTAGGTCATGTAGTAGCGTAGCCCGTGGTCGCGGCAGACACGGTCGAAGTCTACCAGTATGTCGAGTAGCCGCAGCTGCAGCTTCCTGACGTCATATCCTGCCATGATTTCTCCTTTTTTTAGTGCATATATTATATCAAGGCGCTGATGCGCCTGACACGGTGGCGCCGTGATCCTGACACGGTGGCGCCGTGATTTCTCCTTTTTTGAGTGCAAATATATATAAAAGTTTTTAAATAAAGCGCCTGTTGGCCGAGAAATCGAAAATAAAGACTTACTTTTGCGCCATGAATAGACGGCGCATGTGCGTTTTCGCCCTGCTGTGCACGCTCGCCATGGGTGTGTGGGCGCAGCACGTGAATCCAGAAGACCGCGAGGTGGACATGGACAATCCCACCTTTGTGCCCATGCTGAAAGTGAGCAAGGTGAAACAGGGTGCCGACAGCCTTCAATACGTAGAGCTGAACCGCGTCTACGTGTATCCGCAGCCCGAATTCAAGAGCGACAAGCAGAAGCAGGCCTACCTGCGACTGGTGTACAACGTGAAGAAGGTGCTGCCCATTGCCAAGGAGGTGAACCATGTCATCATTGAAACCTACGACTATCTGGAGACTCTGCCCGACAAGAAGAGCCGCGAAGAGCACATGAAGCGCGTGGAGGCCAGCCTGAAAAAGGAATACGGACCCCGCATGAAAAAGCTCAGCTATGCCCAAGGAAAACTGCTCATCAAGCTGGTCTACCGCGAGTGCAACTCGTCGGGCTACGAGCTCATCCAGGCCTTTCTGGGACCTGTGCGCGCCGGATTCTACCAGGCCTTTGCCTGGGCTTTCGGCGCCAGCCTCACAAAGAAATACGATCCCGAGAAGACCGACCGCCTGACGGAGCGCGTGGTGCGCATGGTAGAGAGCGGACAACTGTAGGGGAAAGCCCCCCAAGCCCCCGAGGGGGATGTGAGAAGTGAGAAGACGAACAAAACAAAGAGAAAAAAAGTGAAAGCAAGAAACTGCACTTTTCTGATGCTGGCGCTGTGCATCATGGCGCTCATGGTGTCGTGTGCACGCATGGGAAACCCCGACGGAGGATGGTATGATGAGACACCCCCGAGGGTGATGGGCTCCACACCCGCCGACCGGGGAACAGACGTCACGGCGCAGCGCATGACCATCGTGTTCGACGAATACATCAAACTCGACAACCCACTGGAGAAGGTCGTGGTGTCGCCGCCACAGCTGGAACTGCCCGAGATAGAAAGCGCCGGCCGCCAAATCAAGATCCACCTGCTCGACTCGCTGAAACCCAACACCACCTACACGATAGACTTCAGCGACGCCATCAGCGACAACAACGAGGGAAACCCCCTGGGCAACTACACCTACTCGTTTTCCACGGGCGACCATATTGACACGCTCGAGGTGTCGGGCTACGTGCTCGACGCCAGCAACCTGGAGCCCATCAAGGGCATGCTGGTGGGACTCTACAGCAACCTCTCCGACACCATCTTCCGCAAAGAGCCCATGCTGCGCGTGAGCCGCACCGACAGCCGAGGCCACTTCGTCATCAAGGGCGTGGCCGACGGTGAATACCGCATCTACGCACTGGAAGATGCCGACCGCAACTTCGTGTTCAACCAGAAGAGCGAGCGCATCGCCTTCAGCCACGAGACGGTGAAGCCGTCGTGGAAACCCGACGTCAGGCAAGACACCATCTGGCGCGACTCGCTCCACATAGACTCCATCGTGCGGGTGCCCTACACCCATTTCCTGCCCGACGACATCATCCTTCGCGCCTTCAAGGAGGAACAGACCGACCGCTACCTGCTCAAGCAGGAGCGCAAGAACGCCAACCGCTTCACCCTCTTCTTCAGCTTCGGCGGCGACACGCTGCCCCGTCTGCGCGGCCTCAACTTCAACGACAGTGCCGCATGGGTGGTAGAGCCCAGCCTGCGGTGCGACACCATCACCTACTGGCTGCGCGACTCTCTGCTCATCAATCAGGACACGCTCAGCGTGGAGGCTACCTATTTCAAGACCGACTCTGTGGGAAAGCTACAGCTCACCACCGACACGCTGACCTTGCTCTCAAAGGAGCCTTACGAGAAGCGAATGAAGCAGCGCGAGAAGGAGATGAAGGAGTGGGAGAAGAAACAGGAGAAGGCCCGCAAGCGCGGAGACCCCGTGCAGGACCAGATGCCCACCAAACCGCTGGAGATGAAGCTCAGCACGGCACAGGCCATGGCGCCAGACCAGAACCCCCTCATCGCCTTCGATACCCCCATCGAAGTGGCAGACACGTCGCGCATACACCTCTATTCGCAGCAGGACACGCTGTGGTTCAGGTCGCCCATGTTGCTCAGACCTCACCCCACCCTACCGCGAACCTACGAGCTGATGGGTGAGTGGCGACCAGGCGTGAAATACAGTCTGGAAACCGACTCGGCGGCGTTCGTCGACATCTACGGCCTTGCCACTAAGGCCTCGAAGGCAGGATTCCAGGTGGCCAACAACGACCAGTTCGCCACCATTCTCTTCACCGTGAGCGGACTGCAGTCGGACAATCTCGTGGCCGAACTGCTCAACGGCAACGACCAGCTGGTCAAGACAGCGCACTCCGACCGCGCCACCGTCGAGTTCTTCTACGTGATGCCGGGCACCTACTACCTCAGACTCTACGAAGACCTGAACGGCAACGGACGCTGGGACACGGGCAACTACGACCTCGACCTGCAGGCTGAACCCGTCTACTATTACCCCGAAAAGATAGAGTGCAAGGCCAACTGGGACCTCACGCTCCCCACATGGCAGCCCGCATTGCTCAATGCCGCACAGCAGAAACCCGAAGCCATCACCAAGCAGAAGGGAGAGAAGCAGAAGACCATCAAGCGACGCAACTACGAGCGCGCAAGGCAACTGGGCATCGACTACGTCAAGGAGAACATACCTTATTAACAGCATAGACCTTCCTTCGTCGGACATCCCCCTCGGGGGCTTGGGGGGCTTCCATCTGTCGGATTTAAACATTCTCACAGGAAAAACATCTTATAGACAGTGATACACTGACAAAAGAAAAGAAGAAAATGAAACTGAAGAACACCATCATGGCAGCATTGCTCGCGCTGACCTTGCCTGTCGGCGCCCAGTGCACATACAAGAACACCGCGTTCAGCAGCGGCGAGTTCTTGTCCTACAACCTCTACTACAACTGGCAGTTTGTGTGGGTGAAGGCTGGTTCAGCCAGCATGTCCACCGTGCAGAGCCACTATAAAGGCAAGGATGCGTATCGCGCCAGCCTCATCACGCGCGGAAACAACAAGGTAGACGAGATGTTTGTCCTTCGCGACACGCTGCTCTGCTACTCCTCGCTCGACATGGCGCCCCTCTACTTCCGCAAAGGTGCACGCGAGGGAAAGCGATACACCGTCGACGAGGTTTGGTACAGCTATCCCGGAGGGTCGCGCGTCAACCTCACACAAAGGCGTCTGCGCAAGGACGGAACCCGCAAGACCATCCAGAACACCTCGCAGGAGTGCGTCTTCGACATGCTCAACATCTTCCTCCGTGCACGCAGCTTCAACCCCACAGGATGGAAGAAAGGATACATTTTGCAGATACCCATCGCCGACGGAAACGGCATCGACAAGGCACAGCTGCGCTACCGCGGCAAGGGCACCGTGAAGGCCGACAACGGAAAGAAATACCGTTGCCTCGAACTCAGCTACATGGAGAAAGAGAACGGGAAATACAAAGAGATAGTGCGCTTCTATGTGACCGACGACCAGAACCACATTCCCGTGCGACTCGACATGTTCCTGCGCTTCGGGTCGGCCAAGGCGTTCCTCACAAGTATGAAGGGAATTCGCAACCCCATCACGTCAATCGTGAAATAGGAAAACGCAGCCCTGAAGAAGGATAATTCAGGTTTCGCAAGCTATGAAGCTACGGACAGCGAGGCCAGACCTGCCGAAATCGAGCGGCGAAGACGACGGACTGGAGCAGCAAAAGCGGCAGAATGGCGGAACAAATCCATTGGAATTGCCAAACGAATCCATTGAAATCGTTGAACGAAATCAATGGAATCGTTGGACGAATCCAATGGATTCGTTTACAAAAACTGGCGGTTTTGCTTGCTGAAACTGGCAGACAGACGACTCAAAAACAGCAGAAAACAAGGGCAAAGTCTTTGGCTTGCCTGCGGTGCCACATGAATATGCACGAGATAAACATGTAGGTAACGAATCAAAATCTACTTATATAATAAACTGAACACAGAGACACAGAGACGCAGAGGTCTTTTGCAAAAAGGAAAGACTCTGCGTCTCTGTGTCTCTGTGTTCAATATATCAACCTCCTCATCTGGCAGGCTTGGACTTCTGCGCTGGCCAATGAGGGCAATGAACCTGACGGTCTTGGTGGGCTAAGAGAGCGGCACTGAAGTCAGAGCTTCACCTTGTAGCCCAGGCCAATCACATGGCGGTCGGGGTCGTCGCTGTTCTTTTCGTCCACAAAGCGGTAGAAAAGGCTCAGCTGATGCTTCTTGCTGACCTTCCAGTCGGCGCCAATGGTGTAGCGCACTTTCTGCAGTCCGCCGCTCTGGTTGTAGAGCTCCACGCTGGCAAAGGGGTCTACCTTGCACGAGGGAATGTTGTATTCGGCCTGCAGGCGCGAGCGCAGCACGTGGCTGGCCTTGCCGTCCTTGGTCTTGTCTTCCCATTCCTCCTCGATGTTGTCGTAGCGGTCGACGGTGGTCTCCGGGCGGTATGTGTACTGCCAACGCTCACGGAGCGAGAGGTCGAGACGGCCTGCAGAGAGCGTTCCGGTGGCCGATGCAAAGAAGCGATGCTTCGTGCACCACCATGAAGGAGTGAACTTTTTCAGCGTGCCGTCGTCGCGGAAGGAGCTCTCATCGTCGTTGAGCACGCGCATGAACTTGTATCCGGCGTCGAACTTGAGCCAGCCTACGGGCTTGTAGGCGGCAGACAGCGCCACCGTCCAGCGGTCGGTGCTGCCCAGATTCTCACGCAGTCGGTATTCGGCTTCGCCGCTCACGCTCCACTGTTTGCTCAGCTTCTTCTGCGCCTCGGCGCTCATCCAGAGGCCAGTCTCGGAAGAGTCCTGGGCATGCAGCGGCAGGGAACTGAGGGCCAGCATACAGAGCAGGCCGCGGAAGAGGGCACGCAGAGGGAAGTACCCCAAGCCCCCGAGGGAGATGTCCGACTGAAGACGGAGGGAAGCACCTCCCGAGGGGGATGTCTGGTTTTGGTTCTTTCTCATTGCTTATTGTTGTTAGTGTGACTACATCTTGGGCAGCTTGGCTATCTGGTCCACGCTGTTGTGGAGGTCTTCGTCGGAGTCGTAGAACACCTTGATGACGGTCATGTCGCGCAGCATGTCCACGGCTCCCACCTCCACCTTGACGATTTTCACGCCCAGACGCTGTTCCAGGTCTTCGATGAGCTGCTGACGGCACTCGGGCTTGATGAGCTCTATGCGGTCGTACTGCACCAGTTTGGCTGACTGGAACTTCAGGTTGCGCTCGCACACCCACACGGCAAGCAGGATGATGGTGTTCGTGGCCACCAGCTCGGCAAGGCTCATGGTGGATGCCAGGGCGTTGACCACGCTCAGCGAGATGAGCACGAAGAGATAGGTCATCTCGCGAACGGGCATCGTGTCGGTGCGGTAGCGCATGATGCTGAATATGCCGAACAGGCCGATGCCGATGCCAATGCCGGTCTTGCCTTTCATGTCTTCAAGCACGAAGATCATGAAGAACACCAGGAAGAAGATGGCGATGGAGATGAGCATGAACGTGAAATAGAACTCACGGCGCTGGCTCTTGCGGAAGTAGAGGCGGTCGATGATGACCCAGCTGAAAACAACACTGATGAAGAAACGCACCAACATGTGGGCGAAGTCTGAGGAAATAGTTAGATCAAACATATCTTTTCTTGATGATTATCGTTGTAATGTCTCCTGCACTGTTCTGTTGAGCAGACTGCGGCTTGCTGTTGTGTAAACTGCGGCAGTGCTGTTGTGTAAACTGCGGCAGTGCCGCAGTCTACCCCCCGTTGCCCCCCAGCAGCCGTTCCACGTCGTGCAGCTTCGGCTTGAAGCGGTTGATGCGCAGGGCGGGATTGGTCAGTGCCGACCCCATGCAGTACTTGCTGAATCCGTGGGGCTGTATGCGCAGCTGGTGCAGGATGCCGAGCATGGGCGAGGGACAAAGGCCGTCGCGCTTCACCTCGATGACCACAAGTGCGCCCATCTGGCGGTCTGCCTGGCTGCGCTCATTGTGGAAGCTCAGCTCGGTGTCGATGGTGACGCGCTCGGTGCGAGCTGTGTTCACAAGCGTCAGACGGCGGAAACTGTTGGTGAGCGCCGGACTGAGCGTATCGATGTCGTAGCGCAGATGCTTGCCCACAAACTGGCACTTCGCAGCGTCGGAAAGGTCCATGTCGGTCACCGCAATGCGCTTCTTCTTGGTGCGGCCGTGGTTGTTCTTGGTCTTGATCTCCAGAAAATGCTGGTCGCTGCTGACGTATGTGCGGAAGCGGATCTTCTGACGGTTGGCGTTGCCATGCTGATGTACGTTGAACATAACGCAGTCGGGGGTGTCGAAATAGGTCGTATGGTAGAGCATGTTGCGCTCGCCGTCGATTTCCTGCAGCATATATTCGGCCTGCGCCATCGTCAGAAGGCGCTGCAAGATGGGACGTGTGGTGATGAACTTCGTGTCGATGCGGTTCATCAGTTTCACACCACTCATCTCCTCAAGAGTGATGGGCCGAAAGGCTGTAATGAGTTCTTCCATGCGGTGAATACTTGGTTTTGACGGTGCAAAGGTAGCAAATAGAGGCTGAGCGGTCAAAAAAAATCCATGAAAAAACCGTTTCGTTCAGTCAACGCCCTTGTCGTTGCAACAGAACGAAACGGAATTGCAACACACATCGATGAGCTGACCGAAGTCGTCGATGATGTATTCTGCGTGCTCGGTTTCCATCTCCTGGCGCGTGCCGTTGCCGTAGGTCACGCCGACGGCATCGACGCCTGCACCGTGGGCCATCCGTATGTCGTACCACGTATCGCCCACAACTACGCAGTCACAGGGCTGCAAATGGAGGTCGGCCATCGTGCGCAGCACCATGTCGGGAGCGGGCTTCGCGTTGTCGATGTCTGTCGCACTTATTATATAGGTAATGTATGTCTGGAGCTTCATGCGCTCAAGAAACTCCTCGAGCGTCTTTCGCGAACGGCTGGAGGCAATGGTGAGAACGAAGCCCTGTTCGTGCAGCCGCCGGATGGTTTCCTCCACATGCGGGAACATGGGAACGGCGTCGGGGTGGTTGTTTTCGTCGAACAGCCGGCGGTAGACCTCCACACAGCGGTCGCCCATCTCGTCGGTCATGGCGATGAGGTCGGTGAAGGTCTGCTTCAGCGGCAGCCCAATCATGGCCTGGCACTGCTCTTTCGTGCGCTTCTCCAGACCGAGTGCGTCGATGGTCTGCTGCATGGTCTTGACGATGAGCTGCTGCGTGTCGCCCATGGTTCCGTCGAAATCGAGGATTACGGCTTTGTAATTCATTTGAGATTGGATGAAAGATGATGGATGAAAGATGAAGGTGTGATGGGGAGAAGGATGAAAGATGATGGATGAAGGATGAAAGGGTGATGGGGAGAAAGATGAAGGGCGATGGATGAAAGATGAAGGTGTGATGGATGGCAAGCCTCACCTCTCAGTTCTCAGTTTTCAGTTCTCAGTTAGACATCCTCTCTGTTCTCAGTTTACCGAAAGGGCTTTCCAGCTCATCCACACACCCAGCGTCTTTGCCCTGACATAGTTCTCGCTGAGGTACATCAGGCCGCCGAAGCGGTTGTCTTTTCCCCATGAGTTCTTGCAGATGTAGTAGCGGCGGCCATTGGAACCGGTGGCCAGACCCACGATTTCCATGCAGTGGTCGTCGGTGGTCTGCAGCTTGTCAAACTGCTGTTGTCGCATTTCCTGCGTCACTGTCTGGTCTTCATTCTCAAGATGGGCGAAGCCTTTGGCTTGCTGGAATCCCGGTTCGCTGATGTCACCTTCCCAACATACGGGATGTCCTGTGCTGAGGGCATTGTCTATGACATGCATCAACGAGTCGAGCGGAAGGTTGCGGAAGGCATGGCCACTCACATTGTCGGCCACCTCGAGGGCGAACTTCTGGCCGAAGGGATGGTGGCTGAAGCTGGTCAGGGCGACATATTCGTCGGGCATGCACACACTGTGGGCGAACTCCAGCGGCGCATATTCGGCACCAAGCCAGAAGACCGACTTCAGCGAAGGGTGCACGGCGTCGTCGAGAAGGTGCGCCACCTCTTTGTTCATCTGCGCGAGTCCGCAGCGCCGTGCCACACCCTGACGCGCCGCCTGCTCCACCTTGCGCGCCACCACGCGGTAGTTGGCTTCCGAGCGGAAGGCGTCGTAATGGGTGAGACCCACACGCATCATCAGGTCGATGCAGTCTTGTGCCATGCCGCGGGTGCGTATCTTCTGGCGCCCGTCCGACAGATAGACGCGCTCGGCCTGCTCTTCCAGCAGCTCACGGGCAAGGAAATGGGCCGACAGGTTCACCGAGTCGTCCACCAGCAGGTGCTCGCTCTCGATGGTGGCCAGCATGGCATAGATCCAGCAAAAGTCGCTGCGCCCCTGGTCTTTCACAGGGGTTGTCCTCACCATGCACACCGTCTTCGGCTGCGCCAGGTTCTGCTCTTGCTGTGTGGAGGCCTCATCGCTGCAGCCCACGACCATTGCCACGGTCAGGACAAACAGCAGACAGCCCTTCATTTCCTTCATCATTATCCTTTATTGTTTTGCTTACGCTTCGTTTGAGGAGTTGCAGGGGAGGTAAGGAGTTTCAGGAGTTGCAGGGTTCAGGAGTTGCAGGAGTTCTCTGCAAGCAGAGCGTCCAAGGCCTAATGCCCTTGGCCGAGCGCAGGAGTTCAGGAGTTACAGACGATAGTTTTTTCAGCTCCTATCGCAGGATTCAATCGCTTAGAGTATCGTCTGTAAGTCCTGAACTCGTGAACTCCTGCAACTCC
>JAFWQE010000177.1 GCA_017509155.1 Prevotella sp. | reverse complement strand
GGGGAACGGCTACCGCCGAAAGCAAGCCGAAGGGCACTCCCCTCCCTTCAAGGGGATGGGTAAGGGGTGGGGTCTGCAACTTAGTTATTCAACTTTCGCAAGCTCTGCTTGCTTCAGTTTTAGAGGTGAGTGGTGAGAGGTAAGAGGTGAGAGGAATGCGGGCAAGCCCAGAATAGAAAACTAGAAAAATGAAGCGGAAGAGGTATTCTCTTACCTCTCCCTCCCTAAACAGGGAGGGTTGGGGAGGGTCTTGAAGCGGAAGAGGTATTCTCTTACCTCTCACCACTTACCTCTCACCTCTAAAGTGAGCAATGAGAAACTCGCGAAACTTAAATTAGTTATATAGAAGCAAAAAGAACAAACGGTTATTTCATGAAGAAGTTATTCCTTTCTACGGCTGTGGCGCTGGCGGCGCTGACGGCTGCGGCTCAGGAGGCCTCATTCTCCTATTTCAAGTATGCGGGCAACGATGCGCGGTTCAACAAAACCATCGATGAGCGCAATGAGTATCTGAATCCTATCCTGGCGGGCTTCTATCCTGACCCGTCGGTGTGCCGCGCAGGCGACAAGTTCTATCTGGTGAACTCGTCGTTCTCGTTCTATCCGGGCGTGCCTATCTTTGAGAGCGACGACCTGGTGAACTGGCGACAGCTGGGCCACGTGCTCGACCGTCCGTCGCAGTTGCCACTGGCTCGCCAGCATGTGAGCGGCGGCATCTTTGCTCCTGCCATCACCTACAACGAGAAGAACAAGACGTTCTACATGATTACGACGAACGTGGGCATGGGCAACTTCTTCGTGAAGACCAAGGACCCGCGGAAGGGGTGGAGCGAGCCTGTCCTGCTGCCGCAGATTGACGGCATCGACCCGTCGTTCTTCTTCGACAAGAACGGTCAGGGCTATATCGTGCACAACGGGCCTGTGGACGGCGGCGCCGACTATGAGGGCCAGCGGGCCATCCGCATCTTCAAGTTCGACACGAAGGGCGACAGCATCGTGGGCACCTACCGGCAGATCGTGCGCGGCGGAACGCATGTGGAGGCGAAGCCCATCTGGATAGAAGGTCCCCATCTGTATCGCATCGGCAAATACTACTACCTGATGTGTGCTGAAGGCGGCACGGGCGACTGGCACTCGGAGGTGATACTGCGGGCGTCGGTGAAAAGCGACCCGATGGACCCGGCCTCGTGGGAGGAATGTCCCAACAACCCGATACTGACGCAGCGCACCGGCGTGGATCCGAACCGACAGGACATCGTGACGAGCACGGGACATGCTGACCTGGTGCAGGACAAGCAAGGGCAGTGGTGGGCCGTGTTCCTGGGCTGCCGCGCTTACGAAGGTCCGTTCTACAACACGGGACGCGACACGTATATGCTGCCGGTGACGTGGAAGGACGGCTGGCCCGAGATCCTGGAGAAGGGCAAGGCACTGCCTACGGTGGTGAGCAAGCCGGGACTGGACCGCATCCCCACGACAGCGAAGGAACGGCTGACGGGCAATTTCAGCTATACGGAACAGTTTGACAGTCCTGATCTGAACCCGCGCTGGCTCTTCCTGCGCAACCCGGAGATGGACCGCTACCACTGGGGCGACGGCAAGCTGACCATCCGTGCGTCGGCAGCCGACATCAGTCAGCTGGAGTCGCTGTCGGCACTCTTCTGTCGTCAGCAGCACACCACGTTCACGGCTGAAACAGAGGTGCGCTTTGTGCCTAAGTCGGAGAACGACGTGGCAGGTCTGGCATTGTTGCAGAACGAGCACTACAACTTCGTGCTGGGAAAGACGCTGGTGGGCGGACGCGCCAGGGTGGTGCTGACGCGTGCTGAGCGCGACAAGGTCGTGGTGGGCTCGGCTCCCGTGGAGCTGAACGCGCCGCTGAGGCTGAAGATAGAGGGCGACGGGCGCTATTACTCGTTCTACTATGCAACCGACGGAGAGTGGCATACGCTGGCCACAGGCGTGGACGCAGTGAACCTGAGTACCTCGCGGTCGGGCGGTTTCATCGGAGCCTGCATCGGGCTGTACGCTTGCAGCGCAAAGCAATAAGAAACCCACCCCGACCCTCCCCAAGGGCTACTCTTTATACACATTTGTATAGGCAATACAATTGGCAACGAATGCTACGCTTTCAATGGTTAGCGGAGAAGACGGCCTGGAAGGCAAACAGCAACCAGCCCAGGGCAGCGCCCTGGGTATAATATGATGGCCTATGTACGCCCCACAGGGGCAAAAGAATTGATCATCTTCATCCGGGAAAATGCTTTTGCCCCTGTAGGGCGTTAGCAACACACGACCATAGTACCCAGGGCGTTGCCCTGGGCTGGTTGCTGCTGGCCTTCCAGGCCGATTATTCCAGATGTGTATAAAGAGTAGCCCCAAGGGAGGGAGCTCAGTGGCCGTGACTTCATGCGTGTTGCCAACGGAGTTTAGCCTATATTACTGATGGAGTTTGGGAGTCTGGGAGTTTGGGAGTTCTCTGCTTGCAGAGAACTCCCAAACTCCTAAACTCCCCAAACATGCGGAACTTGAACTACATTAATTCAAGTTTCGCATTCGCTCAACTTCTTGGAGTTCAGGAGTTACAGGAGTTACAGACGATAGTGCTGAAGGCTCTCTTAGCGTCAGTTTACAGGGGTTGGAAGTATTGTCTGAACTCCTGTAACTCCTGTAACTCCTGAACTCCATCAACTTGCGAAAGTTGAGTACATTAATATTCATCATACATACTTCAGACCACAAGGCGTTCTGTGCAAAAAAAACTTGCCAAAGATTTGCATAGTTCGTAGAGAAACGCTATCTTTGCGGTGGATAATGCTTAGGCATGATAAAAATGTTTCACCAAATAAAATACAGAATCCTATGAAGAAAGCTTTACTTATGATGGTGGCCGCTGCCACCCTTTGCACCACAGCCGCTGCACAGCGTTCTACGGGTGAGGTTCGTATGAAGACTGTTTCGGCCGATACAGAGGTGCTCAACGTGAATGAATTGCAGCAGAGCGAGCAGAACGTTCAGCTGAGCCGTTATCTGTTTGCCGGCTATAACACCCTTTGCCTGCCCATGACGGTCAGCGCAGACCAGATGGACCGCGTGGCCAAAGGGCTGAAGCTGGAGCGCCTGGTGGCCATCCAGCAGGAGGGCAGCACCCTCTGCATGTATTTCATGGACTGCACCAATGAAGGCATCACGGCCGGTGTGCCCTATCTGGTTTGTTCGCCCACCACGCAGGTCATCCGCATCAAGGCTGCTGAGACGATGGGTGTGAGGACCAATCTCATGCCTGTGACGATGAATGATGGTCAGGGCAACAAGGTTACTTTCTGCAGCAGCTGGAAAGGCATTGCTGAGGTTGGTCGTTACGGCATTCCTGCCCAGCAGGATGTGAAGCCGCTGCAGAGTGTGCTGGTGCGCACCGAGGCCGACAAGACCTTCCTGCCGACGCGCTGTGGCTTCGTATGGGAAGAGCAGGCCGCTGGCGCTACCAATCTTGAAATCAGACACATCAGCAGTCTGTCGGAAGTGACGGGCATTGGCTCGGTGAGGGCTTTCGAAGGCGTCGTTGATGTCTATGACATGAGCGGACAGCTGGTTCGCCAGAATGTGCAGGGACGTCAGGCTCTGAAGAACCTGCCGCGTGGTATCTACGTCGTTGGCGGAGAGAAGTACGTGGTGCAGTGATGCTTGCGGCGCTTGCGCCCAGAGAAACAAGTTTCGCCAGACTAAGAGTTTAGACAATAGTTCTTGCATTAGGCTTTTGCTAACGAGCACGTCAACACTATCGTCCAAACTCCCAAACTCCTAAACTCCTACACTCCAAAAGACAAGCAGAGTCTGCGAAAGTTGAATAATAATAAAAGACAGCCCAGGGTTCACGCCCTGGGCTGTCTGCTTGTAAAAGGCTGTTGTACCGTGCGGGGAAGAGCACGGTACGGTTGCAGAGGTTTATCGTTTGAACTGCCACCAGTCGAGGCAGACGTCTCCCTGTACCTCTGAGAAACAGATGTAGAGGTCGTGGACACCTGTTGCCTGCTTCACCTTTGCATTAAACAGGCGGAAGAGGTTCTGGTTGACGGACGCTGAGGCTGGCTCAAGCTGTTTGGTGGTGGCGTTGATGACGGCTGTGGCAATGACGGGACCGTCGGTGCTGTCGAGTCTCAGTGTGACCGTGCAACGCCCTGTGGCGGCGGCACTGATGCTGAACTTGCCGGCGCCCTTGGTGTTCTGGTCTGCCGAGAAGTCGACGCCGCGCAGGCGGATGTATTCGCCGTCGTTGATGTCGTAGAGATACATGTTGCAGCGGCCTGCCGAGGGCAGCATACGTTCCACGATGCCCGTGTTCTCAAAGCCCATCTTAGCCGACTTCAGTCCGAAGCCCCAGTTCATGGTCTCTGCCTCCACACGCTGGTAGGGATTCAGCCAGTGCAGCTGTTGCAGGGGCTGCTGGTCGAGCCAGTAGGGCACCTCCTGGATGGTGCCGTCGGCGTTGTAGTGCATTTCCGTGGCCGACACAGAGCGACGCTCATGATGAATGTAAGTCTCAAGGTGCATGAGGTCGTAGTTCTGTCCGAACACGTATGAATGTCCCTTGAAGTCGCAGATGCCCGGATGGTTGCCGCGGTCGCGCTCTGTGGGCCTCATGATGTAGCCTTTCGATGTCCACGGACCTGTGGGCTTGTCGCTCATGGCATAGCCCAAGGCTTCGGGGCAGCAGGTAGAAGCGTAGGAGAGGTAGTAGTGAGTGGCTCCGTTGATGTTCTTCTTGTAGAGCCACGGACCTTCCTGATAGTGTTCGATGTGGTAGTCGAGCTTCACGATGTCGCTCTTCAGCGATATCATGTCGTCGTTGAGCAGGGCATAGTAGGTATTGGGGTTGCCCCAGTACATGTAGGCCTGTCCGTCGTCGTCGATGTAGACCGTTGGGTCGATGTCGTCCCAGTGTTCCTGTTGCCATACAAGCGGCTTGCCCAGTGGGTCGTGGAAAGGACCATAGGGCGAGTCGGCCACCAGCACGCCGATGCCGTGGCCGTGGAGTGGGGCATAGAGGTAGTATTTGCCGTTGCGCTCTACGGTCTGGATAGCCCAGCCTCCGTTGTCGCGGCTGCGCCATGAGAAGTCCTTGAGCGAGGCCACAGCGCCGTGCTCAGTCCAGTTCACCATGTCGGTGGTGCTCCACAGCAGCCAGTCGTACATGAAGAAACCGGCCGAACTCCGTTCGTTCTCGTCGGCGATATATTCGGGTGAGGAGTCGTGCGACGTGTAGAGGAAGATGGTGTCGCCCACCACAAGCGGTGACGGGTCGGCTGTGAACTTCGTCTGGAAGAGCGGCATGTTGACCTGCTCGAGGCCACGCATCTCCCACCAGTCGAAGTTGAAGAGTTTGGGTCCCTTTCGTCCGGTGAAGACGAGGTAGAGTGAACACACTTTCGTGGGCAGCTGTGCCACGGGCGGCAGGTCGATGGTGATGGTCTGCCACTGCTCCCATCCTCCGGTGGCAGGCACCTGTAGCGTTCCGATACGCTGGCCCTGGACGCTGTCGAGTCGCAGCTCTATCTGTCCGCCTCGCAGTCCGCTGGCTACTCGTGCGGAGAAGGTGCGCGGGATGCGGTTGGCGAAGTCCACGTTCTGCAGCTTGATGTAGTCGCCGTTGTGAATGTCGGTGACGTAGACGCCCACCTCGTTGTTCTGCTCCGTCTTTACGCCACGCGAGAATGCCATGGTCTCGGCCTCCACGCGTTGGTAGGGCGAGAACGTTGCCACAGGCTTCACGCCCTCGTTGGTGGGCATGATGGTGGGGAAGGAGCCGTCTTTGTTGTACTGGAACTCCTCCACGGCCACACTGCGGCCGAAACCACCGCCCTGCGGCAGATGGCCCGTATGGTAGAAGAAGTAGTGGTGGCCCATGAAGTCGGCCACACCGCAGTGGTTGGTAAACGAGTTGGTGTCGCAGAGCGGCATGACCTGCCCGGCGTAGGTCCAGGGACCTGTGGGCGACGGCGCCGTACTGTAGGCGATATGCTCAGGCACGCCGCCAGCGGCATAAAGAAGGTAGTAGGCATTGTTCTTTGCCACTCCTTGTGGAGCCTTCATCAGCCAGGGACCTTCCACGTAGCTGTCTTTATAGGTCTTTCCCTTCTCACGTTGGTCCATGCGCGGACTGCCGAAGGCCTGTTCTGTCATAGGCAGCTGGCCCACCTCGCCTTCGTAGGAAATCATGTCGCGGTTGAGCTTCAGGTAATACACCTGCGGATTGCCCCACATGAGCCAGGCTTGTCCGTCGTCATCAATCATGACGGTGGGGTCGATGTGGTCCCACGAGCCGTTCTCGAAAAGCGGCTTGCCCAGCGGATCGTGGAAAGGACCCGTGGGCGAGTCGCCAACGGCAACGCCGATGGCCATGCCCTTGGAGATTCTGGAGTGGGCGCAGATGTACCAGTAGAACTTTCCGTCGCGCTCGATGCACTGGCTTGCCCATGCGCGGTCGTCGGCCCAAGAGAAACTCTCCAATGCCAAAGGTGAGCCGTGGTCGGTCCAGTTCACCATGTCGGCAGTACTGTAGACGCGCCATTCCTGCATCCAGAAGAAGTCAGCGCCGTCTTCATCGTGTCCGGTATAGACATAGAGTCTGCCATTGTGCACCATAGGTGCCGGGTCGCTGGTGCACCAGGTTTGTACAAAAGGATTCTGCGCAATGCAGTTCAGTGTGGCTATGCACGCCATCAGGGAAAGAAATATCTTTTTCATATAATATGTGATTGTTATTTCGTAAAACTGTATGAAACTCCTGGAGCTGTCTCGATGTCGTATTCATAGACTTTTTGAGCCGGCGAGACATCGGCAGAAGTGACGTGGACCAGTGGCTGTCTGATGTGGGCCGACTGCAGCAGTGGGTTGTTGCAGGTGCCGCTTGCCTGACGGAGCCCTTTGCCCTTCAATGGCCAGTAGGAACGCAGACGAAGTGTTCCACCGATGGAAGAATGAACGGTGACCTGTGTGGGTGCGCCGTCTTTCCATTCGATGTCGACCGTGAAGCCACCACGGGCACGCAGGCCCTTCACCTGTCCATTGGCCCATTCACCGGGCAGTGCCGGCAACAGGTGTACTGCGCCGTCGTGGCTCTGCAACAGCATCTCGCAGATGCCGGCGGAGAAGCCGAAGTTCCCGTCTATCTGGAAAGGCGGGTGAGCATCGAAGAGGTTGGGATAGGTGCGGCCGTCGGGATATTCTCTCATCTTTCTGTCGTCGGGCAGCAGGTGGAGCATGTTCTTCACAATCTGGTAGGCGTGGTTGCCGTCAAGCAGTCGAGCCCAGAAATTGATTTTCCAGCCAAGACTCCATCCTGTGGCCATGTCGCCGCGTTGCTGCAGCGTCGTCTTGGCAGCCTGGAATAGTTCGGGATGGGTGTAAGGAGAAATCTGATTGGAGGGATAGAGTCCATAGAGATGCGAAACATGGCGGTGCTGGTCGTTAGGATCGTCGCCGTCGATGAGCCATTCCTGCAGCTGTCCGTAGCGGCCAATCTGCATGGGCGGCAGTTTGTCGAGCGCAGTGCGAAGTGAGGTGAGCGACGCGTCGCTGATGCCTAACACGTCGGCGGCCTGGAGTGTCTGGCTCAGCACGTCGAACACTATCTGGTTGTCCATGGTTGAGCCTGCTGTGACAGTGGTCTTCTTACCCACGGGACCATGCTCAGGCGACACGGTGGGTGCGGTGACGAGCCATCCGTATTCGGGATGTACCTGCATATAGTCGATGAGAAAGTCGGCAGCGCCCTTCATGGCGGGCCAGTGGCGGGCCAGGAAGTCCTTGTCGCCAGTGAAGAGATAGTGCTGCCAGAGATGTGTGGTGAGCCAGGCGCCTCCCGTGGGGAACATGCCCCAGGTGGTGCCGTCCACCGGTCCTGCAATGCGCCAGATGTCGGTGTTGTGGTGGGCCACCCATCCGCGGCAGCCATACATCTGCTGCGCGGTGATGGTGCCCGTGTGGCTCAGGTCGTCAATCATGCTGAACAACGGTTCCTGCGTCTCTGCCAGATTGCCGACGAGGGCGGGCCAGTAGTTCATCTCCGCATTGATGTTGATGGTGTATTTCGAGTCCCATGGAGCGTTCACCTTGTCGTTCCACACTCCTTGCAGGTTGGCAGCCTGTCCGCCGGGCTGCGACGACGAGATGAGGAGATAGCGCCCATACTGCATCATCAGCGACACCATGTCGAGGTCTTTCCCACCCGCAAAAGCAGCAAGACGCTGGTCGGTCTGCAGGCCGGAATTCTCCGACTTCGGCAGCATCAGCGACACGCGATTGTACTGTTCCTGGTATTTCTGGAGGTGGCGGTTCAGGAGCTGGTTGTAGTTGAACTGGTCTATTCCCCGCAGCGTCTCCACGTTCTTGGCACTGGGATTGGCACTCGTGTCGTGGTAGTTCACGAAGTTTGTGGCAGCAGTGATGAAGATGAAAGCCTCCGTGGCGTTCGAGACAACGATGACGTTATCCTGCTCCGTCGTCTTTCCGTCTGCCTTGACCACCGCATGACAATCAGCATACAGATTTCCCTTGATACCTTCATGTTCCACATTCTTGACGGTTGCCGTCAGGTGATGAACGGATTTGTCTGCAGCTTTCAGCGCTTTGGATGCAGATGTGAGGGGTGAAGACAGATATGCTGTCTTGGACGTCTCCAACGGACTGTCGAAATCAACTTTGAACGACAAGGCCTTCTTCTTGTTGGCCTTGATATGGACCACGATGACATTATCGGTTTGTGAGGCGAACACAGTGCGCTCGAATTTCACCCCATTACATACATAAGAGGTGGTTGTAGTCGCGTCGCCCAGGTTCAGTGCCCGTTCATAGTTGGTTGCGTCCTTGTGGCCGAACGTCATTTTCAGGTTGCCCAAAGGCAGGAAACGCATGCCGTGGGGACCCTTGAAGAAATACTGGTCAATGATTTTATGAGCCTCTTCTTCTTTCCCTTGGAATATCAGGTCTCTCACTTCCTGAAGGTGCGCCTTGGCCTCTGGCGAGTTGTTGTCGTGGGGCGAGCCCGACCAGAAGGTCTCTTCGTTCAGCTGAATGGTCTCGCTTTCCGTACCGCCAAACACCATGGCGCCCAGATGGGAGTTGCCAACGGGAAGAGCCTCCAGCCAGTGTGACGCCGGCTGACTGTACCAAAGTCGGTGTTGCTGTGCCATCGCAGAGAACGTGGTCAGCAGGAATACGACGGAGAGAATGGCTTTCTTCATAGGATGCGTTATTCGTTGGTGATAACAAGTCCGCCATTGCAGGGAATGACGATGCTGACCTGTTGCTTTTTGGTTTGTTTGATACTCTTCACGCTGCCTTCAAGCTGTGCGTTGTCGCTGTAGACCTTCAATGCGGTGCCTTTCTCGAACATGGGCAGGGTGATGGTTTTCTTCAGCGGTTCTTTCTCGGCATTCGCCCCGACAACAAACCACTTGTCGCCGTGGCGGCGCGCCAAGATGATGTACTGTCCTGGGTAACCGTCGATGAAACGCACCTCATCCCATGTCGTTGGCACCTGCTTCATGAAGTCGATGGCCCAGGCGGGAGCGTCGGTGAGGTTGTTGGGTGCCAGTGCGAAATGTTGCACCGGACTCTGGAAGAGCACCGCGGTGGCCAAGGCAAACACGTCGCTGGTGCGGCGCACCGTTCCGTGCTGGTTGTCGGCTCCATAGTACTTGTTGAGCGTAGAGCCGCCGAAGTCCATGGCTCCCACCGTGTTCCTGATGAAGGGATGGATGCAGGCATTGCGCGCCTCTGCATCGCAGGCCCCCTGTCCGAAGTGCAGGTTCTCAGAAGCGAGCACAGCCTCGCTGGCTGCGTAGTTGGGATACATGCGCTCCCAGCCGCGGGGCAGTGTGCAGCCGTGGAAGATGACCAGCAGTCCGTAGTCGTTGGCGTCGCTCAGAATGTCCTCATAGAGTTGCATCATCGGCTGCTTGTCGCCGCCGAAGAAGTCCACCTTGATGCCGCGGATGCCGTTTTGCAGCATCCATCGCATCTCCTCGCGACGGATGCGCGAGTTGTTCATCTTGCCGATGGGCGTCTGTGGCGCATCATTCCACGAACCGTTGGAATTGTACCATAGGAAGAGTCCCACGCCTTTTTCCTTTCCGTAGCGTGCGAGCTGTGCAATGCCCTCGTAGCCTATCTGCTTGTCCCAGAAGGCGTCGATGAGTACGCTCTGATAGCCCATGGCTGCCGAGAAGTCGATGTAGCGTTTCTGCTCGTCGAAATTGCATGAGGGGTCCATGCCGATAATCCAGCTCCAAGAACCCTTTCCATATATGGAAGAGTAGTCTTGTGAGGCTTCATACTTCAGCTTCACGAGGTCGAAGGGCACCGTGGTCTCCACGATGTCGGCCAGTGTTCCGATGGTGATGGTGCGCCAGGGTGTCTCGCCGGGCAGGGCCATCGACGGCGTCGTGGAGCCCGCGCCGTTCAGCTCGCCGCTCTGTGGGAACCCGATGCAGTAGCTGCCTCCCTGCTTGTTTAGCAGACGACAGCCCACATAGTCGCCGTCGGTGCCCGTCTCGCTGATGAGCACCCAAATGTTTTGTGGCCCAACCTTGAACAGACAAGGGAATGTGTAGCCTTCGCCCCAGCCGTTCTTTCCCACGGGCTCGTCCAGTGTGTAGGGTGTCTCATAGCTGGGCGAGGTGCGGGCAAAGCCGCCCATGGGCTTCGACTGCGGACAGAGGAACGACGTGGACTGTTCAGGTAGGCTGAAGAAACTCTGTTCCTCCTTGACCACGCACACCCTGGTGTCGCGCTTGGGAAGCACCTTGTAGCGGAAGGCCACGTCGCGGTTGCTGATGCGGAAGATGATGTCGAGCACCTGCCGTCCGTCTTGCTCGTAGTGGGCCACCAGTTCTGTCGCGGCGTAGTTCACGTGGCTTTGCTTGATGTTCGTCAGCGAGTACTGCTTGTTGATGTCGCGTGTTTCGGTGCCTTTCAGGCTGAGGTTGTTACTGTAGTCGCCCATGTTGGTTACGATGCCGAGTGCGGACTTCCCGATGGCCTGCTGTCCGTCATAGCTGACGCTGTAGCTGGGCGTTCCGTTGTCGAGAGTCAGTTCCAGTGCGATGCGGCCGTTAGGGCTCTTCGCCGTGGTGCTGGTCTGTGCCATGACGATGGCTGGCAGCAGCAACAGCAGTGTGCAGAAGTGAAGGGTTCTTGTCATTTCTTTTTAGGTTTTTATAGGATAATTTTCTTTTCTAGTGGTTGTGAGGAGTTCAGGAGTTACAGGAGTTGCAGGAGTTACAGGAGTTGCAGGAGTTCTCTGCAAGCAGAGCGACCAAGGTCGAGCGGCAGACGATACTTTTGGCGCTATAGTCTTTTAAATGGAGCTGACTAAACTAACCTCTGTATCTTCTGCAACTTCTATACTCCTCAATCAATTTCCTGAGACTTTCATCCGTATTTTCTTTCCTTTGTAGCTGATGGTCTTCTGCCATCCGTTGGGCAGCACGATGGTGAACTGCCTTTTTCCTTCCATTTCGGGGAACGATCCTTCACGCTGATGGATGGTCAGCTCCCTCTTCTGTTCGTTCCATTCCATCATGATGCGGCTGCACTGTCCTTGCTCGTACTCGTTGGTTGTGCCGTCGTCCTCATAGAGCGTGAACCGTGCGTCGGCTCCGGGATAGATGTGGATGGTGATGGGCGAATGCTGGCCGATGGCATGCTGTGCGGGCGTGGTTGTGGTGACGATGCTGCCGCCTTTGGCATAGACGGGCATGGCGAGCATGCCGTCAGCCATCGCCGTGGCCGTCACCGTCTGTCCACCGTCCAGGTGCTTGCCAGTGCGGTAGTCATACCATCCTGCAGCGTTCTTCGGCATGTAGGTCTGCCATGAGCTGGCGTGAGGCTCCGTTACCGGACTGACGAGCAGTGCCCGTCCGAACATATAGTTGTGTTTTTGGCGCAGTGCCTCCTCATCGTTGCAGAAGTCGAAGATGAGCGGGCGCATCAGCGTACTCCCCTCGAAGGCCACGGCAGCGGCGTTCGAGTAGATGTAGGGCAGCAGACTGTAGCGTTCCTCCAGGCACCGGCCGATGTGGTGTTTCGCCTCGTCGCCGTAGTTCCAGGGCTCCGTGTCGCTCATGTAGCCGTGCACACGCATCAGGGGGAGATACACACTGGTCTCTATCCATCGCAGCATCCTCTCTATGTAGTCCTTGTCGTGGTATTGGTCTCTGGGTCGGAAGAACCCGCCGGCATCATAGGTCCACCAGGGAATGCCGGCAGCCTGCAGTCCCAGTCCTGCCGTGATCTGTCGGCGGAAGGTCTCCCAGTCGTTGCCCACGTCGCCCGACCACAGTGCAGCGCCATAGCGCTGAATGCCCGGGAATCCGCAGCGCGTCAGTATCATGGGCCGCTGTTGCGGCTTGTCCTTGCGCAGTCCCTCATACACCGTCTTGCACACCAGCAGCGGGTAGATGTTGCGCACGCGGTTGCCGTCTATCTGTCCGTTGGCCACGCGTCTGCCAGCCAGGTCGTCGTTCTCCGGCTCCGTGGCATCCTGCCACCATGCGTCGATGCCCAGTGGCAGCAGCCGCTGGCTGAAGTTCTGCCAGTAGGCCTCGGCAGCCTTGGGGTTGAAGAAGTCTATCCAGTCCGTCTGTGGGATGTAGAAACCCTGTCGCTCCATCTCGCGCCCCACCTCCGAGTTCTTGTCTATCTTCGACCAAACGCTGAGCATCAGTCGGATGTTCATCTTGTGGAGACTGTCGGTGAGCAGGCGTGGAGTAGGGTAGTTGGCCTCGTCGAACTTCATGGAGTTCCATCCGTGGCGACCCCAGTATTGCCAGTCCTGCACGATGACGTCGATGGGCAGCCGTTCCTGTCTGAAGCGCTGTGCCGTGGCCAGTATCTCGTCTTGCGAGTGGAAGCGCTCGCGGCAATGGATGTATCCCAGTGCCCATTGCGGCATGAGCGGCGCCTTGCCCGTCAGTTTTCTGTAGGTGGCCATGATTTCATCGGGCGTTCCCATGAACACCGTGTAGTCCACGGCCTCGCCGACGGGCGAGCGTAGCACGGTCGTGTTCCCCGTCTTTCCGTAGAATACCACCGGATGGTCGCCGTCGGCCAGCTCGGCCGTCAGCGTGTGGCTTCCTGCCTTCAGGTGTACCGTGGCCGAGGCCGTGGGCGGCAGCCACAGGTTCTGCATCTCCACCACCGTCTCACCGTCCACGCAGAGGTTATGACGGCGCGCCATCTTCTGTCCCACGTCGAGCAGCAGGGCATAGTCGCCTTCCTCGGCAATGTCGATGGTGGCGGCGAAGATGTTGCGCTGGCGCACCTCCTTCTTTCCACCTTCCGTCGAAGTCACGTCCACCACTTCCGTCTCGCCGCTGCCCGCCTGCCGTTCCAGTCTCACGCTGTCCTTGCCCGGGTTCAACTCCGTCAGTCCGTAGTTGTTCCACAGCAGACCCCATCCCTTGCTCGAGAGCATCATGGGAACCGATATCTGCGTGTTCACCTGCGTCAGCCTTCTCGACAGTCCGCGCAGGTTGGTCTCTCCGTCCTGGAACTGTCCGAGGCCGAACAGACACTCGTCCTCGGGCGACGCGATGGTCAGCGCCACGCCGCCGTTTGCTGTCTGGTGCCTGGTCGCGGTGAAGGCTGTGCCATGCTTTTTGTCGACGATGGTCACGATGCCTGTTGCCTCGTCGGCTTTCACTTCGAGGCCGTTGTCTTCGCCATCGCCGTTGTCCACATAGATCCATTCGGGCAGGTTACCTGTCCGGCTGTCGGTCTGTGTATACCTGATTCTGACGGCATTGCCGCCCATTTTCCTGACCGTAAAACGGCCTTGCCCCATGCAGCACAGCTGTGCCATGAGGCATAAGAATAGCGTTGTAGTCCTGATGTTCACGTTGAGAATTATTTTCACTTGTTTTCAGTGCGAATTGTCAGAGGTAAGTTCCAAAAGCCTTTTTTCTGCTTCCCCTCACGTTGCTTCTCCCTTTTTGGCATGTGGCGACCAGTGCTTTTTGTCTGTTCTCCGGCCATGCAGCAACGCGAATGCAAAGGTAATAAAAAAAACTGGTCGTCCCTCTTCCCCCATGTAACATTTTTTTTGCGATTCGTAAAATGCGCCCACTTTTGGGCGTCGCTTGCCGTGGGCCATGTGTTTAGTGTGAGTCATAAAAAAAGACGGCAGATAAAATCACTTTATTTGCCGTCAAAACGTAGTTTAATTGGCAGTTTTTTTTCACGTACTTACAAGGGCTGCCTCGGACGCTCTTTTTCCTCGGATACTACTAACACAAAACTCCTGTTTTAATCCGTTTTTGTTTCCATCAAAAAGAAATGGAAACAATATTGCCGTTGGCACCTCCGAGGAGCCAGGAGAAGAATGAAGATTCACATTCTGTTTCAAATGTGCGTTTCCATCTGTGCGCAGCTACTCCCCTCCCATTTTAGGGGAGGGGTGCAGGGGTGGGGTGAACGTGTCCTTTGCTCACGAAAGACTTACACCCCACCTCTGCTCCTTCTCTGAGATGGGAGTGGAGTGGCTGCGCCAGAAAAATGCAAACGAATCACGAGTATATATGTCGGCTAATATATAGTGCCATCTGCGATATTATTGCCAAAGAAATGATGTACTCCTATGCGGGCGGCCTGCCTGCCTAAATGAAAAGAGTCTGGTAGTGCGGGCCGATGGCCGTGACACTTACCAGACTCTTTTATGTTGATTGTGATGGGAATGTCGTTTCTCCCTTCGTATGTGCTATTCTCCTGCAGGGAAGATGATGCGGTAGCGACCGCTGAGGTGCATGAAGGCGAAGAGACGCAGCAGACCATCGTAGTAGGCATCGAAGTATCCGTCGTCGAAGGGCTCGTGGCGCGCATTCCAGAGTGCGTCGACGAACTCCTTGCTCTTGTCGTGGCTGCACAAGACGGAAGCGGCTGCCGTGGTGGCCACGAGGCCGATGCTGTGGCGAAGCTTGGGAGCAGAGCCGCCGGCAGGCAGTATCTCGTCGCCCTCGGGCAGGGTACCGTCGGTGCGATACTGGTCTACGAAGTCGTTGATGCCCTTGCTGTAGAAGAAGTTCTGTATCTTCTCGCCATACTGCCGCTGCCATTCGCCGTCGGCGCAGCTCCACTCGTAGTCGAGGGCGATGTTCATGGGCACGCGCCAGGAGTCGTAGCGGAAGTTGGCGCCTCCGTTGCGGCGTCCGCCCCATCCGGGCATCGGCGTGCCGTCGTAGTTGCTCATGTCGGGGTTCAGACCGGTCTGCTCGTTGCATGCCTTGTGTAGATACTCACGGCTGCGACGAGCACATTCGTTCCAGAGGTCGGCCCTGCCGTCGTCGGCCCATCGTGCCCACACCTCGTAGAAGGCGGGGATGTGGTAGCTGGGGTCGGTGAAACGCTGGCCGAAACCGTCGGGCGTGAAGGTGATGAGCTTAGTCTCCGGGTCGATGAGGAAGCTGCGGCGCGGTCCCTGTTGTCCGCCGAAAGGCCCACCGCCCATCTGTCCTCCGCCAGCAGAAGCGGGAAGTTCGCGCGGCATGGTGCAGTTGAGAATGCGCTGAGCCTCGGCTTTATAGTTGATGCCGGTGTCGTTTCCCCATTGGTTGGAGGCAAAGATGAGGGCGGTGATGAAGTAGAGCTCGCCGTCGCTGGCGGCACCTTCAGCATTGCGTGTTCCGTCGGTCTTGCAGCTCCAGGCGAAGTAGCCCTCGCGCGGTCCTTCCTGATGCTGCATGTAGCGACGGCTCCAGCGCCACAGACGGTCGAAGATGTCCTTGCGGTTGAACTGCACAGCCACCATCAGTCCGTAGCTCATGCCCTCGGTGCGCACGTCGTGGTTCTTGACATCGGACACATAGCCCATCGTGTCGCCTACCTCGAAATAGACCTTGTTGGGCCCGAAGAAGACGTCGTTGAACACCTCGCTGACCTTCTGGTCGATGTCTTTCTGCGCATACCCCATCTCGGCAAACAGGTTGCGGTATTGCCGGGTCTCGAAGGCCCCTTTGGTCCAGGGAGCCCGAGACGCGGCGTTCGCAGAGGCACACATATATAATAATGTGGCGATGAGAATCAGTTTTTTCATTTGAACAGCAGTTGAGCCATGTGATAGAGACTGCGGCGCCAGGTGAGGAACTCGTGGGCCGTACCCTCAGAGATGAAGCTGTGGGCGTTGAAGCCAGCCTGCTGCAGACGCTCGGTGCTCTGGCGGATGGCGTCGGGACGCTCCTTGCTGCCGCAGCTCTGGAAGATGAGGTCTACCTGCTTCTTGTCCTTGATGTCGGAGGGCTCATACTGGCCGCCGCTGAGCAGACCGTAGGCACCGAACACCTCGGGACGACGCAGCGTGATGAGCTTCGTCTCAAAGCCACCCATCGAGAGTCCGGCCATGGCGCGGTTCTTCTTGTCGGCCTTGGTCAGGAAGTTGGCGTCGATGTAGGGCACGAGCTCGTCGACGAGCACCTTTTCAAACTCTTCGGCGGTGAACTCGTTGAGGCCTCCGAACTTGATTTCGTTGGTCATGCCGTAGGTCATCACGATGATGAAGGGCTTGATCTTTCCGTCGGCGATGAGGTTGTCCATGATGAGGTTGGCGTGTCCCTGGTTGCTCCAGGCGGTCTCGTCCTCACCCCAGCCATGCTGCAGGTAGAGAACGGGGAAGCGCTCCTTCTTGTTCTTGCCGTAGGTGGGAGGAGTATAGACGAAGGCGCGGCGCACACTGTTGGTGCTGGCTGATGGGAAGAGCACCTGCTGAACGTTGCCATGGGGCACGTCCATTCGCATGGCGTAGAAGTCCTGGTCGTGGGCGGGAATCTCTATTCCGCTCTCCCAGCGGCATGAACCGTAGTAGTTGAGTGCACCCGGGTCGTTGAGCGTGCCGCCGTCGACCGTCATGTGATAGTAGTGGAAACCTTCATCCATCGGGCCCTCGGTCTGTCCAATCCATGAGCCATCGAAGAACTTGCGGAGCTTGGTGCCGCCGCTTCCGCCCAGTCCAAGGCTCACGGTGACGTCCTTGGCATCGGGAGCCATCACGCGGAAACGAACGTAGCCCTGGGAGTTGACCTGCGGATACTCCTGGCCGGGCTGGTTCTTCGTGGAGGGCTTGAAGTCGTCGTTGACGCCGTCCTTCTTGGGGAAGGCGAAGGCAGCATTGAACGGCGGGCGCTGCTGGCGCTGCGGACGAGCGCTGCGAGCGGGCTTTGTGGGCACTGGCCACAGGGCGGGCTTCATGTCGTGGATATAGGTGTAGGCCAGCTTAGGCTGGTAGTCGCTGTCGAAGGGCAGGGGATAGTTGGCGGCACCGAGCCATGAGTCGCGGTCGCCGAGGTTCCAGAAGGTGACGCAGTCGATGACGTCCTTGTGCTTGCGGAAGATGTTGAACACGCGGGCATACTGGTCGGCCAGGTGCTGCTTCACAGAATCGGTCACGGCGGCACCGTCGCGGCTGAAGCGCAGCTGTCCGCCCATCTCCTCGTTCACGCGGATGTCGAGCTCGGTCACGTGGATGTGCTTCACAATCTTCTTATAGAGCTTCAGGGCGTTGTCAATCTCCTCTTCCGTGGGGCCGTAGATGTTGTAGTGGCCCTGCATGCCGATACCGTCGATGGGCACACCTGCCTGTTTCATGGTCTTCACCATGTTGAAGATGCGCTGGCTCTTCACGGGGTCGCACTCGTTGTAGTCGTTGTAGAAGAGCAGGGCCTTCGGGTCGGCCTCGCGGGCAAACTGGAATGCCTTGGCAATGAACTCGTCGCCGCAGAGCTTGTACATCGGGCTCTGGCGATAGGGGTCGACGGCGTTCTTGTCGTCGGTCATGGCCTCGTTCACTACGTCCCAGCAGTAGACCACGTCCTTGTAGCGGCTCACCACGGCATGGATGTGCTTGCGCATGCGCTCGTAGAACACTTCCTTGGTGGGGTTGTCATCGGTCATCCACTTGCCAATCTGCGAGTGCCACATCAGACAGTGGCCGCGCAGCTTGATGCCGTTCTGGCGGCAGAAGTTGGCAATGCGGTCGGCATTCTCCCAGTTGAACTCACCTTCCTTGGGCTCGGTGGGCTCGGGCTTCATGTCGTTCTCGCAGGTGACGCTGTTGAACTCGCGCTGGATGAGTGCCATCTGCGCCGGGTCGGTCACGTTGCGCTGGTTCAGGGCCACGCCAATCATGAAGTAGTTCTTGTAGACATCCTTCAGACCGCTCTGTGCCGATGCGTTGCCTACGAATAGTGAAAATAGAATAAATAGCATCGATGCCCGCCGATGGCTGAGCACCTTGTTGAAATTGGATAATGAATAATTGAGCATAATGAGTTATGGTTTTAATGGTTTTAATAATTTTTCCAGAATGATTGCGGCTACTGCTGTGTGGGACCGAGGCGGAAGCTTGCCACATCGGCATAGCCGCCGGTGCGCTTGGTGGCGTAGCAGAACAGGGCGTAGCGGGTGCCCATGAACAGGCGGCGGTAGTCGAAACGCATCTTGTAGTCGCTGCCAATCTTCGTCCACTGTTCGCCGTCGAGGCTGTAGAAGAAGGTGGCGATGTCGCGGCCGGGCATGAAGTCTCCGTCGATGCGCAGCCACAGGTGGCTCTGGCGCAGGGCGGCGCTCTCAATGGTCTTTACGTCGACACTCTTCACGGCCTTCTCCCGCTCGGTGAGGCTGACCTCCTGCTCCTGCATGTCGAGACGCAGCTGCCGGCCTTGCTTGCTGACGCACAACACGCCCGACTGCCCGTTGAAGGCGGCAAAGCCGGCGCAGTCGCCGTCTTTCAGATGGCTCAGGTCGAGCTCCACTGTGGCGCTGCACGTGGGACCTGTCATGCGCTGCGACAGCGTGTTGGGCGCCAGATAGAGGTTCTCCACCACGCGATTTGTATGCAGCCGCAGCCAGCCAGGACGTTCGGTCAGCGACCAGGCGGCGTCGATGGGGTTGTGGTTCCACTGCCAGCAGACGTTGAGCGTAGTAGTGTCGAAGTCGTCGCTCGTCACAATGCTACGGGTGGGTTCGCCGCTCACCAGCGGGCGTACATGGAGCGGAATGCGTCCTTCCTCGTCGCCCAGCATGGGCCAGCCGTCAATCCATCGGCAGGGCATCAGCGTGAGCACGCGGCCAACGCCGCCACGGTCCTGGAAGATGATGCCATACCAGTCGCCGTCTTCCGTGTCGACGATGGTGCCTTGTCCCACATGGGGGAAGCCTCCGAAGTCGCTCTCCAGGATGGTCTTCTTCTCCCACGACGAGCGAAGGTCCTTCGTGCGGTAGCACACCTCGCGGCGATGGCGCCCCGGTGCCCACACGTGGGAAATCATCAGCAGGTAGTAGCGTCCGCGGTGCTTGATCATGCGGCTGCCCTCCAGCAGTCCGGTCTCGTCCTCCTCGCGCTCGAAAATCTTGCGATAGGAGCCCTCGACGACGTCCGAGAGGTCTGACTTCAGCTCCATCATCTCGCCCGTGCCGAAGACCACATAGACGCGGTCGTCATCGTCGAAGAACAGCGAGCAGTCGTGGAAATGACGCATGCGCGACACCAGTGTCCACGGACCCTCGGCCTTCTCTGCCGAATAGATGTAGGTGTCGCCCATGCTTCCCGCCTCGTTGGGCGCGAAGAGCACGTAGAAGCGACCGGGCTTGCCGGCGCGGCGCTCGGCGGCCGTCTGGTGGAACTTCAGCGATGTGGCCCACTGTCCGCGGCCATACACCGTGCCCTCGTTGAGGTCGTATTTCGGAGAATCTGTCAGTCGGTCGTAGACATAGCTGACGATTTCCCAGTTCTTCAGGTCGCGCGACCGCATGATGGGTGCACCAGGCATCAGGTGCATGGTGGTGGAAACCAGGTAGAAACAGTCGCCCACGCGGATGACGTCGGGGTCGGGAACGTCGGCCCAGAGCATCGGGTTGGTGATGGCGTCCGGCCGAGACTCCTGCGAACGGGCCTCGGTGGAGAATGTCAGAATGGCCATCGCTACGAACAGGCCACCCAGCAACGAGTCTTTCAGTGTGCTCATGAAGTTTTCTTATGATTGTGGTTGCAAAGGTACGAAAAGCCACTGACAATCCATAACAACGTTGTATCATATTTGTTATCAATTGTAACACGAATCTCTTCTTTTCTTTCGTTTCTATGTCTGTCCTCCATCATCTGCCGTTATGTGCATCAGACGAAGAACGGTTGTCTGACACTCTGCGTTTCCGGTTTTAGACTCTTGCTGTCGGGCATCAGGCCGTTTCGGCTGCCGAAACTGCCAATTAAATGCGGTTTAAATGGCGGAAAAACGAAAGAAAAACGGCAGTTTGCTGAAACAAATCCATTGATTTCGTTCAACGATTCCATTGATTTTGTTGAACGATTCCAATGGTTTTGTTCAACGATTCCATTGGAATAGCTCTGCAAGACTGGCGCTTTTGCCCGTCAGTATTGTCAAGAAAGCAGGGCGCAATCGCCAGTTTTGGCTATTGCAATTCCTCCATCAGATAAGAGAGAATGTAGCGGGGAGACTGGATATACAGCCCTGATTCCTGGTCTTGTTAGGTGTTATCTTCTTCTTGATAGCCACCATTCTCCTTTCACGATTTTATCTTGTGCTCCTTTCTATATCACGAATTAGAGAATTAAAGAATTATATCCAGCCCCAGAATCTCCAATTCTCAAATTCGTGACAAACAAGTTGTGCTCTTTTCTTTATCACGAATTAGAGAATTAAAGAATCATATCCAGCCCCAGAATCTCTAATTCTCAAATTCGTGACAAACAAGTTGAGCTCCTTTCTTTATCACGAATTAGAGAATTAAAGAATGAGGGCCGCCGTGTCAGACGCTTCTCCGTCTGACCAGCAACCGCCACAGCCGCAGAAAGGAGGTGAAGCATGAAAGGGCGCAATCTGTACGGGAGTTGCTGGAATTCAGGAGTGGCAGGAGTTACTGACAATACTTTAAGCGCTGGCATACTGACGTTTGAAATGTTTGTTGCTCCTGAACTCCTGCAATTCCATAGCTACTGAAAGCAGAGAAAACGACAGTGGCCGCTTCCGATTGATGCGGAAACGGCCACTATTGTTATGGGGTGGGAGAGGGCAATGTGCCTTCCTGCCTATTTGAACAGATGGGGAATGAATTCATGGAGTCCACGGCGCCAGGTGAGGAATTCGTGGGCGGTGCCTGCCGACTCGTTGGCGTCGACCTTGATGCCCATTTCGCGCAGCTGGCGCACCAGGTCGCCGCTCTTGATGAAGTCGTCGGAACCCCAGTTCATGTACATGTAGTGAATCTTCTTGTTGAACTCGTCGGCATTGGTGAACACGCCGTTGTAGGCTGTCTTCACGTCAAGGCCGAAGATGGCACCGCTGAAGGTTCCCAGCCAGGCGAACTTGTCGAGGTTGTTGAAAACGATGTCGAACGTCTGGTGTCCACCCCACGAGAGTCCGGCCATGGCGCGGTTGTCGCGGTCGGTCTTTGTGCGGAAGTTCTGGTCGATGTACGGAATGAGGTCGTTGAGGAGCACCGGATAGAACGAGGCTCCGTAGTCGCCCATGGTCTGTCCGCGCTGCATGGGAGCCTTGATGTCGCCGCTCTCCATGACCACAATCATCGGCACGGCCTCGCCGCTGGCAATGGCATTGTCCATGATGTGCTGCATGTGTCCCTGGTTGCTCCAGCTGGTCTCGCCTTCGCCCATGCCGTGCTGCAGGTAGAGCACCGGATAGCGCTTCTTGATGTTCTTCTTCAGGTCGTACTCTGCGGGAGTGTAGACCATGGCGTGGCGCCACTTGCTCTGCTCCTTGCTGTAGTAGAAGATGATGCGCACGCTGCCGGCGGGAACGCCCAGCTGTGGACGGTAGTAGTCGCCTTCGGGGCCTTCAGGAATCTCGATGCCGCCCGATTCGCGGTTGCAGCCGAAGAAGGTCTCGGTGGCGGGATCAACGAAGTTGACGCCGTCGATGTTCATAAAGTAGTAGTGGAAGCCCACGGGCAGCGGGTCGGTGACGGCCATGAAGTCGCCGTTGCCTACCGGTTGCATGGTGTATTTCTTATTGCAGATGTCGACGATGATCTTGTTTGCCTGCGGTGCATTGATGCGGAAGTAGGCGCGGCGCTCTTTGTCCACCTTGGGGAATTCGTTTCCTGGTACGGTGGTCTCGGCGGTGAAGGCGTCGGCAGGCACCTCTATCTTCTTGGAAACCGCCATTTTCGGGCGCTTGGGCTCAAAACCCAGCTGGCGTGCCACGGCCTCGCCGTAGCGGCAACCCAGCTCGCGATAGCCGTCAGCGTCGAAGTGCAGACGGTCGGGAGCGTTGGTGCAGTCGTCGGAAGAGATGACCTGGCAGGTGTGGATGGTCTGCGGCAGCTCGTCAATCTGCTTCTTGCAGCCGATGCAGACGCCCTGGCCATTGGCCTGAACGATGTTTCCAACATAGAGGTTCACCTCCTCGGGCTTCAGTTTCAGGTCGCCGCAGAGGTTCTCGTACACCTGCTTCACCATGCCGGCCCACTTCGGGTCGCCTGTGTTTGTCTCGCCCTGGTGCATCAGTATTCCCTTGATGACGCCGTCCTTCTGTGCCTTCTTTGCCAGTGTGACCAGGCGCTCGTAGGGGTTGTTGTTGTAGGCTTCCAGCATGCCTTTCATCCAGTTTGGTGCCTTCTTGATGTAGGATGGGATGCTGTCGGGGAGGAATCCCTTGATGTCGATGCCGCCAATGGCTACGTGGATGACGCCAATCTTTATGTTGTTGGGCAGTGAGGCCACGAGGGTGCGGCCGAACCAGTCGGCAGGTGTCAAACCGGTGTTAGGACGGCAAAGGGGAGCCGATGCCTCGCACCATTCGCCCATTTTGCGACCCTGTTCTGGGAAGTCGACGGCGGGCATCAGCAGAAAACGCGGGCCGGGACTGGCCAGGTCCTGCGCCTCGGGACGCGCGGCGCCTTCCATGTTCGACTGTCCGAAACAGAGGAAAATGTAGAAATTAGGGTCTACGGCTGCCGACACACGGGCCAGCGGCAGAAGCATCAGTGCTGCCATGAGCACTCTTTTCAAATATCCTGTCATGTCTTTTTGATTTTGCGAGCCACTAGAAGCGACTCCTTGGGTTAGAAAATAAGATTTGAATAGTTGTAAGATTTTCGATGCAAAGGTACACATTATTAATTATATATACCTATAGATTTGTTTCAATAAGTTTTTCTCATGTTTCAAAGAAATAAAAGCGAAAAGTAGCGTTTGTCTCCCTTTGAAGATGCATTTTTCCCATTTGTGGCGTCTCTCAGGCCTTTCCCAAGGTATTGCTGGCGGCAGGAAAAAGAAAAGAGGCCGCACCTCCCGATGTGACCTCTCAAAAGAACTGCTTTTTACAGTTCCTACTATCATGCACTAACTATATCATGTTTAAATTATTAAGGTAGCCTTGTCCGCCCTGCTTCTGAAGGGAAGCCTGAAGGGCAAGGTTTGGGTTTGTCTATGCTGCAAGCCGTCGGCATGGGTGCCTTCAGGCATTCTGGCGGGTGTTGTTCGTCGTATTTTGTATTCTGCTGCAAAGTTAGTCATTTCCTTTCATATCGTTGTTGTCAAATGTAGCAGGATGTTTCGACTGCGTTCCATGAGTCACTTATTGCAGTGGGAATGACATCAGACGGCCCGAAAGCGTCCTCCCTCGCCAAGATGGCGCCCACAGCCGTTTCCCTGCGCCTGTGCCTTGTCGAAATGTGTTCCTGTACGTTCGTTTTGTGCACCTCGACGCATCTGACGATTCACTCTGGGTGCTGCATCCAGCATTGTTTCATGTAACGAAGGAAAAACGAACTATTTTTTAATGTTTCTTTATATATAATTTGTTTCAATAAGTATTTACGTTGTTTCAAAATCTTGTTTCGGCAAAAAAAAAGCGTTTTAAAACCTTGTTTATATTAAAAAATTCATTACTTTTGCAAACGTTATCAATTATTTGAGTATTAGTAGCCCTTATATATCTACCGCAAGAAATTAGCAACCGTTATCGATTAGCTTATAAATTTTCATAAAATATTAACTGAAACCTAAATGACAAAAAAACTGAAAGTGATGATGAATCTTGTCATGCGCAAGACATCGTCAAAGACATCGGTTCTAGCTCTGCTTATGATGGTTTTTGCATTGCCATCATTTGCTCAGGGCCTAGTCAAGGGTGTCGTCATTGACAGCAGCGGCGAGCCGGTTATTGGTGCAAGTGTTGTTCAGAAGGACAACCGAAGGAATGCAACTATTACCGACATCGACGGAAACTTCTCGTTAAAAATGCCAGGTGGTAAGGGTACTGTTATCGTGACTTACGTTGGTCTGAAAGAGAAAGAAGTGAGAGTCACATCTGACAGAGAGAACAGAGTGACGCTTGAAGATGACGATACCCAGCTTGAAGAAGTGGTTGTTGTCGGCTATGGCCAGCAGAAGAAAGCTTCTGTGGTAGGTGCCATCACGCAGACAACGGGTGAAGTGCTTGAACGCGCAGCCGGTATCGGTAGTGTGGGTGCCGCCCTCACCGGTAACCTTCCTGGTATTGCGACCATCGCTTCTACCGGACAGCCTGGTGATGAAGACCCACGTATCTACATCCGTGGTGCAGCAGCCTGGAACACTGACGCCCAGCCGCTGATCCTCGTAGACGGCGTGAAGCGTGAAATCAAGTCGGTAGACATCACGTCAATCGCAACCATTTCAGTGCTGAAGGACGCATCTGCCACGGCCGTCTATGGTGTGGAAGGTGCTAACGGCGTTATCCTTATCACCACCAAGCGTGGTCAGGAAGGTAAGGCAAGAATCGACGTCGGCTTCAATGCTACGCTGAAGGCTGTGTCGAAACTTCCGCGCAAGTACGACTCATACGACGCCTACATGCTGCGCAACCAGGCCATTGAGCACGAGCTTGCTCTGCCCACGGGCGGCGCTGCATCCTGGGCTTACTACCGTCCGCAGACATTCATCGACAACTTCCGCAATCAGGACTACACCGTGAAGCCTAACTATTCTGCCGACGGTATCTACCTCGGCGACTACAGTCAGGCTGAGCGCTATCCGAACATTGACTGGCAGGACGAGATGTTCAAGAGCACGGCATTGTCGTATAATACAAACCTTAATATTTCTGGTGGTACGAAACTTGTGAAGTATTTCGTGTCGTTCGACTTCCAGAACGAAGGTGACATGACCAAGATCTGGGACAACCACCAGGGCTATGAGGGCGGTTATACTTACAATCGTCTGAACGTGCGTTCAAACCTTGACTTCCAGATTACGAAGACCACAGAGTTCCGTGTTAACCTGGCTGGTTCTAACGCCCAGCAGAAGACCCCGCGTTATTATTATGGTAATAATGGCGAGTTCTTCCAGCAGCAGAACTGGGCCGGTGCCTACGGTATGGCTCCTAACCTCTTCCCCGTTCAGTTCTCTGACGGTTCATGGGGTTACTCGAAGCTGGTGTCTAACATCGCCAACTCTCCTGCCAACGTGGCAACATCGGGTTATGAGCTGAAAACCATCACGCGTGTGTTCACCGACTTTGCCGTTGAGCAGAAGCTCGACTTCGTTACAAAGGGTCTTGTCGCACGAGGCACCATCTCTTGGGACAACCAGTTCGACGAGGCTGACCGCGGTATTTCTGACACTCACACCAAGAAACAGGCCTACATCCTTCCTGAAGACGGACAGATGCTCTGGGCTGACGAGATTAACGCCAAGACGGGTTTCGACTTCTACGAAAGCCGCGACTGGAGAGATGAATATGGTAATGTCAGCAGGACATTCCGTGCAACGGAAATGTCGCTCCAGCTCTTCTGGGGACGCGAGTTCGGCAAGCACAATATAACAGCAATGGGTAACTGGAAGCGTCGTATTGATGCTTTTAATAGCGAACTCGAGAATCGTCGCGAGGACTGGGTGTTCCGTACCACTTACGACTATAACAGCCGCTATTTCGCTGAGTTCAACGGTGCCTACAACGGTTCGCAGAGGTTCTCTCCCGACAATCGTTTCGCATTCTTCTGCTCGGGAGCTGCCGGATGGATGATCTCGGAAGAGAAGTTCATGAAACCGCTGAAGGACAAGCGAATCATCGATATGCTGAAGATCCGTGGATCTATCGGTGAAATTGGTGATGACAGTTCTGGTGCACGTTTCGCATACATGACAGGTTGGGAGGTCACCAACAACGGAAATGGCTACAAAATGTCCATCGACGGTTCTGACAGTCCCTTCGTAGGATACAAGGAGGCAACGATTGCCATGCCTGACCTGCGCTGGGCCACGGTGTCGAAGAAGAACATCGGTTTCGACTACTCATTCCTCGGCGGCATGTTCGCAGGTACTTTCGACTGGTTCCGCGACGACCGCTACGATATCTTCATCTCAGGTGGCGAGCGTTCCGTTCCGTCATACTACGGTGCAGCAAGAACGCCTGACATCAACAAGGGTAAGATGAAGAATTCTGGTTTCGAGGTTGAAGTTCGCTTCAATAAGGTTCTGAAGAACGGCATGCGTTTCTGGACAAACGCCAACTACACATACGCCCACAACGTGATCAAGCTGAAGGATGACCCCGCATTGTTCCCGTCCTACCGCAAGGCTCAGGGCTATTCCCAGGGACAGTTCCATTCGTTTATCGACAACGGCTTCATCTCGACATACGACGAGCTCTATAGTTCACCGGAACGTCAGACCAGCGACGAGCAAGTGCTGATTGGCGACCACTATATCGTGGACTTCAACGGTGACGGCGTTGTCGACCAGACCAACGACCAGGCTCCTTACGGTTACACCGGAAACCCGGAACACACCTACAATGCCACTATCGGCTGGGAGTGGAAAGGCTTTAGCATGTTTGCACAGCTCTACGGTGTGACAGGCGTTACCCGTGACGTGGGTCTGCCTTCGTTCAACAATAAGCTGCTTACGGCTTATGACAATGGTACATGGTGGAATCCTGTGGACGGAACAGGTGAGGTTGTCGTTCCTCGCTTCACCTCTCAGGTTGCCTACAACGACGGTACACAGTATCTCTTCGACGGTTCTTACTTCCGACTCAAGAATGTGGAGGTGGCTTACACCTGGACAAAGGGCTGGATTAAGAAGCTTGGCTTCACCAGCCTGAAGATATATGTGAACGGTAATAACCTCTTCCTGATTACAAAGATGCCCGACGACCGTGAGGGTAATGTGACAGGTAATGGTATGAACTTCAGTGGCGGTGGCGGTGCTTACCCCACAGTGAGACGTTATAACTTCGGATTTAAGCTTTACATTTAATCGCTATACCTATTATGAAATATAATAATAATATCAAATCCCTTCTGTGCGGTTCGCTGCTTGTCCTGGCTGGCGGTGCTTCCTTCACTTCTTGCACCGATTGGCTCGACAAGGACCCAGAGTCTATCGTGGCTGAGGATGAGGCATTCAAGAACTACCGCAACTTCCAGGGATATATAGAGGAAATCTATAACCTGATTCCTGACAAGCAGAAGGTCAATTATTGTACTGCATGGAATTTTGGCGACGATGCCGTACACAACCCTGAAGGCTATGCTCACATGGACCATCAGGTCGACCTCGGCAACTATCGTGACTGGTACAACAACACTCAGTGCTGGCTCAATGGTGACAGAAGCTCACTCTGGAGAAACTCTTGGTACTGCATCCGTAAGTGTAATATGGGTATTGAGCAGATCAAGTCGCTCGTCGGAAGTGACGAGGAGCGCGACCTGTTGCTCGGGCAGATGTATTTCTTCCGCGCATGGTGGCATTTCGAGCTGATGTGCTACTTCGGTGGTCTGCCTTACATTGACCAGACTTTCGAGGCAACAAGCATCCCCGAGCTCCCACGACTCAGTTTCCAGGAGTGCGCCGACCGCTGTGCTGAAGACTTCGAAAGAGCCTACAATCTCCTTCCCCTGGACTGGGACGAGACACTTGCTGGTATGCAGACCTCAGGAAAGAACGAACTGCGCGTCAACAAGTTCATGGCGCTCTGCTATCTTGGCAAGTGCTACCTCTGGGCAGGTTCTCCGCTCATGAAGGAGATGGAGAAGGCCAAGAACGGCGGCTCTCCTCAGCTGCTGGGCGCAAGCTCAAACGGCAAGACATACGATTACGATGTGGAGTACTGCCAGAAGGCAGCTGAGACACTCGGTAGGGCTCTCGACCTGGTCGTCAAGGGAAGTGTGAAATACAAACTCGCTGAGTACAGGTACTCTAACATCTACGACCATGTGCGTGATGACAATGCAGAGACCAACTATTCAGACATCTTCTACACAGTGAAGGACAGCTGGAAGATGCCTGGCTCTTGTGAGGCTATCTTCCGCGGTGTCTATCCCGGTGCAAACTCTGCCAACTGGAACTGCGCTAAGATCTTTGGCCCGAAGGTGGCAGGTCTCGTAGACCACGACAACATCATCCACCATCCCACAGCCAACCTCATAGACCAGTACGGAATGGCTAACGGACAGCCCATCTATCTGGTGCGGAACGGTGAATATGTGCTGAATCCTGCTTCTGGATGGGACCCCGAGCATCCTTACAAAGACCGCGACCCACGATTCTATCATGATATCGTGTTCGACGGATTCCACTACGTACTGAGTACAGATGCCTTGAATGAAAACCAGAAAAAGCTTGAGTACTGCGACCTCTTCACCGGTGGCGCCATGCGCGACATCGACCATGGCAGCAGCACGGGCTATTTCATTCAGAAGCTCATTCCTCACCAGTGTAACCAGGGCGACAAATGGTACGATTGGGATTACAGCTTCCAGAGCTATCTTCCCTACATGCGCCTTGCTGACATCTATCTGATGTATGCCGAGGCAAGAGCCGCAATCGCAACGGGTGCCAGCCAGCTGACCGAAAGGCCTCTCTATTGCCCGCAGCTGTCGGCTGTTGATGCCATCAACGCGCTCCGCGACCGCGTCAACTCTGCCGATTATCCTATGGAACACGTTGCAGCTAATCTCCGTGACACCAGAGAGCATTTCATCGATGAAGTACGCCGTGAGCGCGCTGTGGAGCTTTCCTTCGAAGGCTTCCGCTGGTGCGACCTGCAGCGCTGGCTTCTCCTGACTGAACCTCCCTACACGGTGAAGTACTCTCACGAGTTCGAGCGTTTGGAAACAGCCGCTTGGTTTAAGGACCACGATCCGAAGGACGCACGCATCGGTAACTTCCACAAGCAGGAGCTGATTACCCGTCGTCTGGAATCAAAGCACTACTGGTTCCCGCTTCCTGACAAGGATATCTATCTTTACGAAGGATTCGCTCAAAATCCAGGATGGTAAAGACAATTAAGAATTGAAAATTGAAAATCTGAAAATGGACAATTTTATGGAAAAGATAAAAACAAACATAATTCTCTTTGCCATGCTTGCGGTGTCGCCACTGACGGTCAATGCACAGGTCGAGGACGAGGCTGATTCTGTCGTGGTACAAAAGAAAGTCCATGTTGCTTTCCGCGACAAGGATCCCGACCATCTTCTCGGAGGCATTTCCTATGTCGACATGGAAGAGCTGCAGAAGAAGGACTATACCATGGGTAGCCTTGAAGACATGTATGCACTTGTCGGCGGATGGAACGGCAACAACCTTTGGGGTATGGACAATGAGCGGCTTGACAACAACGACAATGCCAACCTTCCGATTGTTATCATCGACGGCGTGAAGCGCCCGTCAAACAACGTGCTGCCTTCAGAAATCGAGCAGGTCACTTTCCTCAAGGGTGCACAGGCTGTGGTGCTCTACGGTCCTAAAGGTGCCAAGGGCGCTATCCTTATCACTACCAAGCGCGGAAAGGTGGACGGACTCCAGATTACGGCAAACGCCAATACTGGGTTCCATGTGGCCAAGGAATTTCCTGAGTATTTGGGTTCCGCAGAGTATATGACACTTTACAACGAAGCCCGTATCAACGATGGACTTGGACCTAAGCCCGAGTATTCACAGCAGGCCATCTACAACCACGCCGCAGGTGTGAATCCCTATCGTTATCCCAATGTCAACTACTATTCAGATGAGTATATCCGCAAGGTTTACAACCGTTCTGAAGCAACATTGGAGATTCAGGGTGGTGGCACACGTGCTCACTTCTACACGAACATCAATTACTATCGCTTCGAAGACCTGATCAACTTCGGTCCGGCAAAGGATAACTACACTGACCGTTTCAGCGTGCGTGGTAATGTGGACCTCGTCGTCAACAAGCTCGTCAAGGGTTTTGCCAATGTGAGTGCCACGTTCTACAATGCCAACCAGAACAAAGGCAACTTCTGGAGCGACGCAGCATCCATGCGTCCGAACTTCCCGGAAAACGCAGCTCCGCTGATTTCTATTGACATGGTCGACCCGAATGCTTCAAAGGCTCTCGCCATCCTTGGCAAGTCTCTGAACCTTCTCGACGGAAAGTATTTCCCCGGTGGTACGAAGAATACCCAGACCAATGCCATCGCCGATTGCTATTTCGGTGGAAAGACCAGAGCTGTGAGCCGTCAGTTCCAGTTCGACGCAGGTATTATCTACGATTTGGATAAGTTCGTGAGAGGTCTGTCGTTCAAGACGATGTTCTCCATCGACTATGCTGCCAACTACAGCCTGTCGTACAACAACAAGTATGCTGTGTTTATCCCGACTTGGAGTAACTATAACTCTCAGGACATTATCGTTGGTATTACTCAGCAGAACGACGAACTTGTGACAGGTCACATGTCTATGTCGGATACCAAGTACCGTCAGACAATCAGCTGGAACGGTCATTTCGACTACGACCACACATTCGGTGGCAAGCATCATGTAACGGGAATGTTCCTGGGCAACATGTACACCACGACAGCCAGCCGCGCATACCATCGTTATGCAAACGTCAACTTAGGTTTGCAGGTTGGTTATGACTATATGGGTCGCTACTTTGCCGACGCTTCGTTCGCCGGTGTTCATTCCGCACGTCTTCCCAAAGGCAATCGCGAAGCCATTTCACCGTCGTTCACACTTGGTTGGAACATTGCCAAGGAGAACTTCCTGAGCGGAAGCTTCATCGATGACCTGATGCTCAGTGCATCCTATAGCGACCTGAACGAGGACGCCGATGTGTATATGGGCGACGATAGTTTCTACATCTATGATGCCCTGTGGGATAAAATCGGCGGCAGCTTCTCCTGGAATGAAGGAGTCAGCACAGACTATACTTTCTCCAAGACGGGTTCCAACCCGGCTCTTGACTTCGTACATCGCAAGGAGTTCTCTGTAAGTCTCCGTGGTTCGTTCTTCAACAAGCTCATCACCACCGACCTTACATTCTTTAATACAGATATGGATGGATTCATTCCTCAGACCCCGTCAATCATTCCCTCTCACTTGCAGAGTGGTCTCAATGGCAGTTCATTCAAGCCCGCCCTCAACAACGATATCCAGAACCGCAAAGGCTTCGACTTCAGCGTAACGGCTCAGAAGCAGTTCGGTCAGGTTCACGCACAGCTCGGTGTCGTCGGTACCTATGTCACAACCAAGTGGAAGAAAATCGATGAGACCCTCGATCCGAATGCGCCTCACAAATACTCAGAGGGACAGTGGCTTGACGCTCTTTGGGGCTACAATTGCCTTGGCTTCTATACAGCCGATGACTTCAACATCTCGACCACAGCCGATGGTAAGACGGTGTATGCTCTGAAGGACGGAGTGCCTAGGTCGCAGCTCGGCGGCGCCATCCAGCCTGGTGACCTGAAGTACGAGGACGTAAATGGTGACGGTGTCATCACTAACTTAGACCAGATTGTCCTTGGCAGGTCCGGTCAGGTAAACAACCTCGGCGACAATACAGGCTTTGGCAATATCGGCACTCCTTGGCACATCGGACTGAACCTCACGCTGAAGTATAAGAACTTCACGCTCTTCATGCTCGGCAATGGCCAGTACGGTGGTAAGGGAATGATGAACGGCGGTTACTTCTATATGAGTGGAGAAGCCAAGTACTCTGTTAATGCTCGTGGCCGTTGGACACCGGAGACAGCCGATGTGGCAACGCATCCTCGTCTGACTTCGCTGAGCTCGGCAAACAATGCCGCTGGCTCTACCTTCTGGCTCTACAGCACCGACCGCTTCAATCTTCGCAAGATTCAGCTTACCTACGATTTCCCCAAGGATATCTTTGAAGGAAAGTGGGTGAAGGCTCTCTCGGTCTATCTGAACGGAAACGATCTTCTCACGATTTCCAAGCATCGCAAGATGATGGAGACAAGCGTTGGCTATGCACCACAGACTCGTTTCTATAATCTTGGTGTTAAGGTAACTCTCTAAAGAAAAAAAAGGAAAAATAGATAATTATGAGAAAAAGTATTGTTAAATATGGCCTGTACCTGGCAACGGCTCTCCCCCTCGGGGGTGTTGTCGGGGGTCTGCTTTGCTCTTGCGACGACATGTTCGAACCGGCAAAAGAGAATCAGCGACAGGTAGAAGACATGACAGAGGAGTCTATGTATGCACATGGTCTGCTGATGCACGGCTACGAATGTCTTCCTTATATTACGACCACACAGACCGACATTGCCACGGATGATGCCGTCTCCAACCAGACGGGCACGAATCTCGTGAATATGGCTACGGGCTCGTGGGCTTCTGACTACAACCCCATGTCTCAGTGGGACAAATGTAAGGAGGGCATTCAGTATGTGAATCTTTTCTTCACCATCGTGGACAAAGTGAAGTGGGCACCGAGTGCCCGCTCAAAGCAGCAGATGTTCATCGACCGTCTGAAAGGCGAGGCTTTTGGCCTGCGTGCTCTCTTCTATTATTACCTGCTTCAGGCTCATGGTGGCTATGCCGACGACGGCGTGCTCTACGGAGTTCCCTTGCTGACCACTCCCGAAGACGGTAGTTCCGACTATAACCAGCCACGCGCCACTTTCGCCGATTGCGTGAAGCAGTGCTTTGCTGACTGCGACAGTGCCATGGCGCTTCTTCCTGCAGACTATAAAGACCTGGGAATCAACGAAGGCGACCTTATTCCTGCAAAGTATCAGGCTCTCGGCGCAAATGTTTCTGGCTTCAACCTCGTGTTCGGCCAAAAGGCCAAAGGTCTCCTGTCGGGTAAGATAGCCGAGGCCATTAAGGCTCAGATTGCCCTTCTTGCTGCAAGTCCAGCATTCCGCGAACAGAGTGGCGTCACCTCCGCCGAGGCAGCAGCGCTCTGCGCCAATGTCCTCAAGCGCATTGGTGGAATGGACGGCTTCGACAAGTCTGGCGACAAGGACTGGTACAAGTCTTCGTTTAAGACCGTTATCGAAAGCAATGCAGACATTCCTGAGATCATCTGGCGTGAAGACCGTCATAAGAATGCAGACCAGGAGAGAACGAACTTCCCGCCGACATTGTTCGGAAACGGACGAGTGAATCCCTCACAGAACCTCGTCGATGCATTCCCCATGCGCAACGGTCGTCCTATCACGGATCCTAATTCGGGCTATGACCCCAATAATCCTTATGTGAACCGTGACCCGCGTCTTTCCGACGATGTCCTCTACAACGGCATGACATTAAGGAGAACTGTTATCATCACTGGTCTGTATCCGAACGATAAGAAGGAGACCGATGACAACCTCAACAGTATCGCCGCCTCAACACGTACAGGCTATTATCTGCTGAAACTCATGCGCGACGACGTCAGCCCTCAGACCAGCTCGCTTATTGAGCAGCAGCACATCTATCCCCGCATCCGCTACACCGAGCTCTTCCTTGCTTACGCAGAAGCCGCCAACGACGCATGGGGACCCAAGGCCGATCCAACAGGCGTTGGCTTCACTGCCTACGACGTCATCAAGGCCATCCGCACTCGTGCCGGTCTTGCCACAAACGAAATCGGCGTTGCACTTCCTGAAGGCGATGTCTATCTTGAGGAGTGCGCTACTGACCAGGCAAAGATGACAAACCTCATCCGCAACGAGCGCCGCATTGAGCTCTGCTTCGAGAACAAGCGCTTCTGGGACCTCCGTCGCTGGATGCTGCCGCTCAACGAAACGGTCAGGGGCATGAAGATTACGCGCAACGATGAGACAGGTGTGCTCACCTATACCCTCATCGACGTTGAGCCTCGCACTTACGACAACTCTTACCAGTGTTACGGTCCGATACCGAAGAGTGAAGTACTCAAATGGAGTAATCTTAAGCAGAACAAGGGTTGGTAATAATACATTAAATATTTATCATTATGATGAACCTCAATAAAGTTATATACGGAATAGCCTTGGGAGCACTCTCTCTCACCTGTGCATCTTGCTATAATGATGAGAACGAGTTCCCCGACTATGAAGGAGGCACAACCGCCTACTTCGCCTATCAGTTCCCAGTGCGTACACTCGTGCTTGGCAACGACATCTACGACAATACACTCGACAACGAGCACAAGTGCCGTATCTGGTCGACCATGGGCGGTGCCTACGGTGGACGTGACGCATACGTGGAAATAGCTGTCGATCCCACTCTCTGCGACAACCTCTGGTTTGTCGACGATGGTGGAAACGCATCAGAGCCCGTGCTGCCCATGCCATCGGCCTACTATCAGCTTTCGTCCAATGTCATTCCTTACAAGGGTGACCCTCGCGGCTATGTGGAAGTGCAGTTCACCGACGCTTTCTTCAGCGACCCCAATGCCACGAAGAACACATACGTCATTCCTCTGGTGATGAAAAGCGTCAGAGGCATCGACCACATCCTCACCGGCACACCGCGTGAAGGCCTGTCGCCGTCGCGCACGAATACCGAGGACTGGGATGTTCTGGCCAAGGACTATGTGCTCTACTGCGTGAGGTACATGAACCCCTGGCAGGGCAAGTATATCCGCCGCGGTGTCGACAATGTGACGGAGAAAGGCAATACCATCAAGGTAGTCCGCAAGGACTTCACGTTGGTGAATTCCGACCTCGATCATTACAAGGAGAACCCGGTTAACCAGAACGACGAGATTTGCGGCATCACCACAAAGAACATGTCGCAGGCCATCTTCCCGGTTTCCTTTAAGCGTGCCGGCAACTCCGCCTCCATTTCCTGCAACCTCATCCTTACGTTCAATGGCAATCAGTGCACAGTGTCCACCGACGATGAGAACGTGACCGCCACTGGTTCCGGCGAATTCATCGTCAACGGAACGGATAGGGCAGAATACAAGGACTACCAGTGGGGAAGCATGAACGGCAAGCCCGTATCGCGCGACATCCTCCGTCTGGCTTACGAAGTGAACTTCAAGAACAGCGACATCCAGGTGTCAACCACCGACACCCTCGTTGTTCAGACCCGTGAGTCTAACCAGAAAGTATTCTTCTCACCCAAATACGTAAAATAATAATAGGAGGCAAAGAATATGAACAGAATTTTAAGAAACGGTCTTTATATGTTGGCTGCAGGCGCACTCGCTGTGTCCTGTGCCGACTATAACGAGACTGACGACTTTGTCGCTCAGCCCGATCCCACTTTCGTAGAGCCGTACAAGGACCTGGCTCCTATCAAGTCGTACATCGACAGAAGCAAATATGCCAACATGTCTCTTGGTGCCACGCTCAAAGTGACTGACTTCAACAAGCAGGAACTGGCGCATGCCGCAGCCGTCACCAACTTCGACAACCTTGCTTTCGGCACCACGCTCATGTCGGGAAACATCGTCAATGCCAAGGGTATCATGAACTTCCTCGACATGAAGGACCTTCTCGACCATGTAGAGGATATCGGCGGTGAGGTGTTTGGCAGTCCTATTGTTGCCAATGCCAATCAGGCTGACGACTGGCTCAACATGCTCACGGCTCCCATTGAAATCCAGGTTGATTTCGTAGAAGGAAAGAAGGTTAACTACAATGATATGCCTGTAGGAGAATTTCCTGGTACTGTAGACAAGGGTAAGGCATCTATCGTCAAGTATGATGATCAGAATGTTCTTCAGATCAGTGCCACTCCGACACCAGGCCAAGTGCGCATCATTGAAGGCTTCGATGTGGATCCGCTCGCTAAATATACCACGACCTTCTGGGTAAAGGTTGACAAGGAAGCATCCTACAACATTACCTTCTCCGGCAAAAAGGTTGACGGAACCGGTCCTGACGGAAAGTGGACCCTCAAGCCTGGTAAGTGGACTAAGGTCGTGGTCGAGGCTCAGAGTGCACCCGACGCTACGGAGGGCTATCTGAGAATTGAGAACACGCGTAGTGCCGTTCTCTATATCCAGAAGGTTGAGGTAGGCTACTACCCCGACAACCATCGTCCGCAGACAGCTCAGGAGAGGACAGACACCATCAACTATGCCCTCAACGCATGGTGCGACGGTCTGATGAAGATCAACGAAGGCCGCATCAAGTCGTTCGACCTCATCGACGAGGCTATCGACAGCAAGGCCGAGCTCGAGAACGGCATGTACGACCTGAAGCACTCCACCGAGAGCATCTTCTGGCAGGACGTGCTTGGCAGCGAGAACTATGCACCCGTAGTGTCGCGCGTGGCCAGCTCTTCATTCGAAAAGTATGGCGGCAACCCTGCAGAGCTGAAGTTCTTCATCAGCGAGTCGGGTCTCGATGACCAGAAGAAATTCGAGAGTCTCAAGTACTGGATCAACATCTGGGACGCCAACGGCGCAAAGATCGATGGCATCAATGCCAAGCTGAATCTCGTCTACAGCGAGGATCCGCAAGTGCAGGCAGCCACCGAGGCATCTCTCAACACCCTCCTCGACAACCTTGCTTCCACGGGCAAGCTTATCCGTCTCTCCAACTTCGACATCAAGTATCAGGACGAAGCGGGTGTAAGTGTAGCAGCAAAGAGTATCTCTGCTGATCAGCGTCAGAGGCTTGCCGACTTCTACGGTCATGTCATCAAGAGCTACATGTCCAAGATTCCAAACGACAAGCAGGCCGGCATCTGCAAGGGCAACCTCGCGGACACCACCGATCCTGTGGGCCTCTGGGCTATCGACGCCAATAGCAAGGACTGGGTGCGCACTGCCACCTACAAGGCATTCTGCGACGCACTCAGCGGAAAATAACGTCATTCAAGATTCGCATGTCAAAGGAGTCGAGGAGTCTCGGAGTCTTAGCGGTTAGCCGCTGGAACACTGGCACGGGCAGGCCGTTGTCAGTAGTCCAGAGCTTCCAGACTCCCCAACTCCCAATGACAGGCGGAGCTCGATAAAGTTGAACAAGAAATCATTACTCTATTTTTATTCTTAATTATTAATCTAAATCGTTTCTATTATGAAGAAATTGTTTACACTTGTTGCTCTCTTGGCATGTTTCATGGGAGCAAAGGCAGAGTGGGTAGAAGACTACAAGGTCGACTACTCTACGTATTCTGGCTTCCCATTCTATGTGATGGGCTATGTGCCGGAATGGTTCAACGGTGTGATGACCGACATGGGCGGTAACTACCGTTACGTGACACTCGACAATGAAGCCGGTGAAACCAGCGACGTCATCGTTAAGACCCACAGTGGCGTTGAGTACTATCGTCTTCCCAGCGATGGCACATGGCACCAGTATTTCATTGCTGATGGTATCCCCACAGAGCTCGATGGTGCTTACACCGTTAAGGCTATGGTGAAGGCCTCTGAGGCTGTCACCATCAATGTCAACATGGGCTGGGGCTGGGGCGAAGGCCAGCAGGCCAGTGCTTCTGTCAACATCGGCACCGAATGGGCAGAGGTTGAATGGGAGTACTCCGGAATCGGCGGCACCAGCTGTAACCTCGTTGCTCAGCCCAATACCGCTGCACAGATTGAGTGGAAGTGGCTCACCGTTTCCCACAACCAGAAGGCTCAGCGTCCCATTGAATGGATTCAGATGCTCGACGAGCACCGCGATGCTGAGACACCTTGGGGCGACCTCGCTAACGTAAAGTACAACGATCAGGAGAACAACTACAAGATTTGTGCTTGGTCGAAGGAGCGCATGCGCAACTTGAACGAGACTGGCGAAGGTTGGGATCCCTTCCCCGCTGACATCGAAGAGGTTGACGGCAGCCACGTGTTTGTTTGCCATGGTCAGGCCGCTATCACCGAGGGCGATGCCGCTGCTTGGGACAACCAGTTCTGGATCCAGTCGCCGCAGTCTTGGAAGGCTGGCACTCAGGTCAGAATCAAGTTCCGCTACAAGGCTTCTAAGAACGTTTCTTGCAACACTCAGATTCACAAGCAGAACCCCTCTGACTACCTCATCTGGCACGCCATTGGCGATGTTGCCTTCACCACAGAGTGGCAGGAGTTTGATAAGACCATTACATTTGAGTCTGACATGGACGGTGGTTGGTCTATTGCCTTCAACCTGAACTCCAGCGACAAGGATGCCATCAACTTCTACTTCGACGACCTCTCTTGGGAGAAGATGAAACTCGACGAAGGTTACTTTGTTGCTGCCTGCAACACGACTACGGGTCTGGAGTATGACTTCGACAATGCTACCGAATTTGTTCAGGATGATGACCTGATCGTTGCTACTGTTGGTACGGAAGGCAAGCAGGACACATGGGTGAACGAGGTGATGATCTCCACCATCCGCGGTAACGACGCTGCCTTCAAGGGCGCTACTCTGAAGCCTCAGGGCACTGTCACCAGCGATCCCGACACATGGCTCGACTACACCGAGGCCAGCCTTGCAAAGATCAAGCTCCCCGCAGCTGGTGTATGGACCATCTCTATCGACACCGAAGGCAAGCAGATGAACTTCATCAAGGTTGAAGGTGAGGAAGACCGTCAGCCCATCGACGTGAAGCCCAACCCGACCGTTGTTGTCGTTCACGGACTGGAGCGCGACGACCTTACCGATGGTGACACCGTGAATGAAGAAGAGGGTGGCACAGGTCAGCCTTGGGACAACCAGTTCTTCATCGTTGCCAACCGTGAGCTCGACGCTGGTGAGGAGACTGTCATCGCATTCGACTATGTTTCTTCTGTTGAGGCTAAGACCACTACTCAGTGCCACGCAGCTCCCGGTGCTTACATCCACTGGGGTGCCATCGGCGACGTGAACTTCACTCCCGAGGAGCAGCACTTCGAAATGACATTCACCATTCCTAACGAGTGCGCAGGCAAGGGCATGAAGTCCATCGCATTCAACATGGCCGAAATCCGTGGCGCTTGCGACTACACCATCAAGAACATCGTTTGGAAGCTCGCTGACAACACCGAGACGCTCATCAACATGACTGGCGCTGACAACTTCTACGTGAAGGAAGGTGCAGGCACCGAGCCTCACGTGTTCTCAGATCCGGATGCTATCAGCACCCTGACTGTCAACAACCCCGCTTCTTCTGCTGCTTACAACCTCGCTGGCCAGCGTGTGTCTAAGGACTACAAGGGCATCGTCGTGAAGAACGGCAAGAAGTACATCTCTAAGTAATCATTGTCAGTCTTTCTAACTGACAAAGACATAACTTCAACAAAAAAGACCCGGTCTTTCACAGGCCGGGTCTTTTTTGTTGGGTGTTTGTGTTTCAGATGGCATTTCCGCAAGGTTCAGCATGAAATGTAGAACTGTTTTGGATTTCGAAAGTGCATTACCTTATGGGCGCAGCCAATCCCCTCCCATTTTTAGGGGAGGGGTGCAGGGGTGGGGTAGGCTATCCCTTGCGCCCGAAAGTAATGTACCCCACCCCCTGCCCCTCCCCTAAAAAGGGAGGGGAGCGGCTGCGCCAGAAAGGCCGGTAACCGATTTACGCGTATTGCCTGTAACCGATTAACGTGTATTAAGCTGGTTTATATGCCAACAGCCATATCGTTTCTATTGTTCTCAGCGCTTGCCCTGCCGCTTCGTTCGCCTTTCATTGTTTTGCCCGCTCCGCCATTTTGGCGTATTTGCCAAGTCATTCCAGCGGAATTGCCAAACAAAACTGACGGAATTGCCAAACAAAACCGACAGAATTGCCAAACAAAACCAATGGAATTGTTGAACGAAATCAATGGAATCGTTCAACAATATCAATGGAATCGTTCAGCAATATCAATGGATTTGTTTCTTGAGATTGGCAATCTGGCCGCCAGAAACCGTCAAAACCATTCATCGAAGGCGCCAAAACACCTGCGCAAGTCCTCCATCTTCCCCGCCTAAGGTTACGTAGGCTGTGCTACCTGCACAGCCCTATCCGCGAATCAGCTTTTTTTCTGGAGTTACCATTTGTTGTTTAAAAGCCCATTTTAAGCTGCTGCCTCAGAAGAAATATTCTTTTTTCTTGGTGTTTCTATCGAATTTCCGTACCTTTGCAGAAACATTTTCGTCATAGCGAAAGCAATCATGAATAGTAACAGATATAGACCCTACCCCTGACCCATCCCCTTGAAGGGAGGGGAGTGCCTGAGACTTGCTTTCCAGCGGTAGCCGCTCCCCTCCCATTTCAGGGGTGGGGTCAGGGATGGGGTCTGTAACTTAGTTATATAGAAGAAACAATCAAGAATAAATGTCAATGAGAAAAATCATTACCCTTTTTCTGGCGCTGACGGCCATCACGGCTGCTTACGCCCTACCGAAAGTCACCATTACCATCACCGGCAACCGCCTGCAGACGATTACCGGTTTCGGCGCAGCCTGCTGCTACGGCGCCATGGAACCCTTCGCCAGCGACACGCAGCCCGTGAAGCTGCTCTATGGCGACGAGTCGGCCATCGGCCTGAACATCATGCGCATGGAGATTTCGCCCAACTTCGTGGGCGACGTGAAGGTGCCCGAGTGGAACTACTGGGACACCCCTTACGACTGGAACGGCTCGCTGCCCTCTGCCAAGATTGTGAAGCAGCGCGGCGGCATCGTCTTCGGTACGCCGTGGTCGCCTCCCGGAGAATACAAGACCAATGGCACCGCCCAGGGCGGAAACTCCGACGACCAGGGCAACCAGCGCGGCAAGCTGCGCACAGACTGCTACGACAAGTTCTTCCCGTGGCTGAACCTGTTTCTGGAGTGGATGCACGACCATGGCGTCGACGTGGATGCCGTGTCCGTTCAGAACGAGCCCGACTGGTGGGTCAGCTATTCCGGCTGCCTCTATAGTCCGGAGGAGCAGCTCAACCTGGTGAAGAACTATGCCTACATGCTCGACCGTGAGAAGTATAATGGCGTGCGCCTCATCAGCGCCGAGCCTTTAGGCTTCGACCCGAACTATTCCAACATGCTGCTCAACGACCCCATTGCGCGCGACCAGGTGGACATCATCGCCGGTCACATCTACGGTCATCCGCCACTTGGCAACCTGAAGAACGCCGCCAAGCTGGCCAAGCAATATGGCAAGGAAGTGTGGATGACGGAGCACTCCGTGTCCGACAATATTCAGGACCGTCTGCCCAACTGGCGTGAGCAGCTGGAGTTTGCCGAGGCCGTGAACGAGTGCCTGCAGGCAGGCTGCACGGGCTACATCTACTGGTATATGCGCGCCCACTGGGCATTCATCAGTACCGGCGAGACGAAGTACGGCGAGGCGAACCGCACGAAGAACAAGCTGTTGCCCCGTGCCTACGTGATGTCTCACTTTGCCAAGAATGTCACCGGCTCCACCCTTCTGGAGTCCACCTGCAGTTTCGACCTCACGACCAATGCTGCCATTGAGACCTCGGCCTTCATCAAGGGCGACTCGCTGATTGTGATGGCCATCAATACCCTTGCTTCCGACAGAGACTTCATCGTCAAGCTGCCTTGCAACGTCACCGACTGCGAAATGCTGCTGTCGTGGGGCAATGAGCGCGACGAGCTCTGCCAGAAATACCCCATCGAGGTGGCAGAGCCTACGAACAAGCTGACCGTTGAGCTGCCCGCAGAGTGCCTGGCTACATACATCTTCAAGATAGCCAACGACGGCACGGGCATCAAGGAGCTGACGCATGCCGCAGCAGGTTCCAAGACCTATTACGACCTGCAGGGCCGCCGGCTGGCCCAGCCCAAGGGACTGTGCATAGAGCAAAACGCCGATGGCACCTCCAGAAAGGTGTTCATTCAGTAAAGGCACGACAAAGGAGTCTCGGAATTTAGGAGTTTCCGCGGCTGAAGCCGCTGGAGTGTGGACAACAGTTCTTGCATGAGGCTTTTGCTTGTGAGCACGTCAAGACCATCGTCCAAGCGCCCAGACTTCTGGACTCCAAAGAACAAGCAAGCTCGAGAAAGACGAATATTAACAACTGATGTCTAGGTCATCACCATGTCTGTAAAATCAATAATCGACAAGTGTAAGCCCCACGTCACGGTGCTGACGTGGGTGCTGGCGCTGGTGGTCATTGCCGGCGTGCTGTTGGTGTATGAGCGCCATGTGCTGTGGAAGATTCAGGAACAGAACCTGTTTTTGGACACGCCATTGTTTTTCCGTCAGCAGATGGTGCTGCCCGGCGGTCTCCTGACGTATGTGGGCAGTTTCCTGATGCAGCTGCTCTACTACCCCGTGCTGGGTGTGGCGGTGCTGTGCGTGTGGTGGGGCCTGCTCATGGAACTCATGCGTCGCACGTTCCGTGTGGACGCGCCGTGGTCGGTGCTGCTGCTTGTTCCGGTGGCACTGCTGCTGGCAGCAAATGTGGAAATGGGCTACTGGATATATCCCATCAAGCTTCGTGGGTGGTACTTCGACGCCACGATAGGCATGACGGCTGTCGTCGCCCTGTTGTGGGCCTATCGGGTGCTGTCCTCACATAGGCTTTGGCGTCGCGTTCTGCTCGTGGCGACGGCCGTTGTGGGCTATCCGCTCATGGGTTCCTATGCCCTTGCCGCAGTGCTTCTGATGGCGCTGTGGAGCTGGCGGCTCGATGGCCAGCGCTGGCAGGCTTTGGCTGACAGCGTGCTGGCAGTGCTCGTCGTTGTGGCCGTGCCTCTGCTGTGCTACCAGTATGTGTATTACCAGACGAACAAGGTGAACCTGTGGTGGACGGCGCTCCCCATCTTCAAGATTCTCGAAGAGACGCCCGAATACTACGTGCCTTATGCGCTGCTGGGCGCCAGTCTGGTCGTCCTGGTCCTGGGCCGCTGGCAGAAGAAAGAAGCCAGAGGCAAGAAGTCGAAGGGACGGTTGCAGACGGCCATTGTATGTGTGGTGCTGGCCGCAACGGTCTACGGTGTGTGGAAGGCATGGATGAAAGACGAGAACTTCCACCGCGAGGTGGCCATGGAATACTATGTGGAACAGACCCGCTGGGAGGACGTGCTGGCAGAAGCTGCCAAGCAGCAGGACGTGCCGACGCGAGCGGTGGTGATGATGAGAAACCTCGCCCTGTCGAGGCTGGGCCGTCAGAGTACGGAGATGTATCGCTACCGCAACGGCTCGAAGAAGCCCGCATCGCCCTTCCCCCTTCAGGCATCGATGCTGGTGGGCAACATGATATACTACCACTATGGCATGATGAACGATTGCCACCACATGTGCATTGAGGGCGGTGTGGAGTTCGGATGGCGAGTGGAGCACCTGAAATACATGGCACGGCGCGCGTTGATGAGCAACGAGGTGAGCGCCATGTACAAGTACACCGAGCTGCTGAAGCACACCATGTTCTACGGACAGTGGGCCGACCATCTTGAGAAACTGCAGCAGCAGCCCGAGCTGATGCGTTCCGACGCCGAGACAGGTCCCGTCATGCACATGCTGCAGTATCCCGACATTGTCGGCACAGACCACGGCTATACCGAGCGATATGTGATGAACCACCTGGCCCAGATGAACAGCGACGACCCCTATTTCCAGGAGCAGTGCCTGCTGGCGTCGCTCTGGACAAAGAACAGCAACCAGTTCTGGCCTCAGTTTGCGAAATACCTGAATCTGCATCCCGGACAGCCCATTCCCCGCTACTACACGGAGGCTGCCTATCTCTATTCCGTCATCCAGGAGAACGCCCCGTTTGAAGTGCCTGTCGACGACCACATGAAGAAGACCCTCAAGGACTTCATGGACCAGCTGCCCCACTTTGACGGCGTTGACATTGAGGATGTTCGCGCCACGCTGTATCCTTTGTATGGCGACACCTATTTCTTTGAGTTCTTCCTGATGGACGACCTGATATACCTGTAGTTTTTCAAAATGGCTTAGACCCTTGCTTATGATGAGACAAATATTGACGTTCCTGTCGGTGGTGGCTTTGCTGGCTGCATGCAGTCCGCACGTGCCCGATGACTATACCACATCGCGCCAAGAGCCCGACATCTACCCCGACTACAAAGGCGTGACGGTGCCGGTGAACATGGCGCCGCTGACATTCGAGATGACCCATGAGGCCGAGCAGATGGTGGCACGCTTCACGGCCGGCGACGAAGAACTGCTGTGCGACGGCAACAAGATTCAGCCCAGCCAGAGCGACTGGAAGCGGCTCGTGGAAAAGGCTGCCGACAAGAGCATCGGCGTGGAAGTGTTTGCCCGCTACGATGGCCAGTGGACGAAGTACAAGCCGTTTGACATCTACGTGTCGAAGGACAGCATCGACCCCTATCTGAGCTACCGCCTCATCTATCCGTCGTATGTGAGCTACGAGGAGCTGACCATCAGTCAGCGCTGTCTGGAGAACTACGACGAGAGCGTCATCTACGACAATATCCTCTGCAGTGAGGAGGGAAGCGGACAGTGCATCAACTGCCACAACTATCAGATGTACAACCCCGCGCGCATGCAGTTCCATGCCCGTCAGAACATGGGCGGCACGCTGATAGCCTACGACGGGAAGATGCGCAAGATCAATATGTCCAACGACTCCATCCTGTCGGCCGGCGTGTATCCTGCCTGGCACCCGACGCTGAACCTGATTGTGTATTCAACGAACAAGACAAGCCAGACGTTCCAGGTGACAGACCCGAACAAGATCGAGGTGTTCGACTCAGAGAGCGACCTGATAGCCTACGACGTGGAGCGCAACGAGGTGACGAACATTGAGAATGACCCCAACGAGATGGAGGTGTTCCCCTGCTGGTCGCCCAACGGAAAGACGCTCTACTATTGCAGCGCCCACTTTGAATACACGGATACGACGGACCATGGAAAGCAGGTGATCAAGAGACGTCGCGAGGTGAAATACAACATCTACCGCAAGTCGTTCGACCCTGTGACGAAGACGTTTGGCGAGCGGCATCTGGTGTTCGACGCTGCCGGGCTCGACATGAGTGCCACGTTGCCGAGGATATCGCCCGACGGTCGCTGGCTGGTATTCACCATGGGCAAGTATGGCGTGTTCCACATCTGGCACCGCGATGGCGACCTGTGGGCGCTGGACCTGAAGTCGAACACGCCGCGCATGTTGAACGAAATCAACTCGAAGGACACCGAGAGCTACCATTCATGGTCGAGCAACGGCCGGTGGCTCGTGTTCAGCAGTCGCCGACATGACGGCGAGTACACCCGTCCGTTCTTTGCCCACGTCGACAAGAACGGCAAGTGGTCGAAGCCCTTCGAGCTGCCTTGCAGCGACCCCGACTATCATCGGCAGTTCATGAAATGCTATAATGTGCCGGAATTCATGAAGGGTCCTGTGACCATGAGACCTCGCGAGTTTGCCGATGTCTTGAAAGGCGACGCAGTGCCTGTGAAGTATGTGCCGAAGCTGAATCCATAACGGTGCCACGGCGCTCACTGTTTTCGCCACGGACAAACACGGACTGACTCGGACAGTTCCTTCCATCGCTGGAGGAATAGTCCGAGTCAGTCCGTGTTTGTATGTGGCATAATTCTGCCGTCTTTTTTGCGTTTTCCTGCCGCCAAAAGATAGAAAAAACGGCAGAAAAACTAGGAAAAGGAGTGAAAACCACTTTATTTTGAGTAACATTTGTTACTCTGAGTAAAATTTGTTTGTAAAAATTTGTCCGTTTAATCAAAAATCTATACTTTTGCACCAATTATTGTAGTACTGCTATAGTAAAATGAAGAAATCACGTTATAACATCTTTTCAGAGATTTGCCGTTACCTACTTGTTTGCACTATCACACTGCTGATACACCATTCTTCGGTACAGGCACAGACGGGAAAGCTTTTCAATGCCGACAACCAGTTGTCGAGCAGCAACGCCAGCAATGTCTTCCAGGATGACAAAGGCTTCATCTGGGTGGCCACGCGTAACGGTCTGAACCGCTACGACGGCTATAAGTTCAAGATTTTCAAAAAGGAGAACGAGTCTGAGGGCCTCAGCAGCAACTACATCAACTGCGTGGTGCAGAACCGCAAGGGACAGATCTTTGTCGGCAACAACTTCACCGTTCAGCTCTACGACGGGTCGCGTTTCCGCGACTTCCAGCTCCACGACGCCAAAGGCAACAATGTCGGAACCTACGTCAACTATATCTATGAGTCGCGCGATGGCGAGATGCTCATCTGCACTTCGGGCTATGGCATCATGCGCCTGAATGACGACATGACGTCGACCATCATGACCGAGCTGACCAGCGGCCAGAACTATGTGCGCTACCTGTTGCAGGACAACAAGCGCCGCTACTGGGTGGTGACCGAAAACAACGGCCTGTTGCTCAAGGAGAGCGCACGCCGCACCAAGTTCTTCACCGACGAAGACTCGAAGAGCTTTGTCAGCGCCATCAGTCAGGCACCCGACGGAATAATCTATGCCATCGTAAACGGAAAGGGACTCTTCCGCTTCAATGAGGCCAGCCGGCAGTTTGAGCACATCGCAAAGACCAACGGGCTTCCCGTCGTATCCTTGACCATCACCCGCGAAGGAAACATCTTCCTGGGCTGCGACGGACAGGGCCCCATCATCTACAATCCGAAAACCGACGAGCTGAACCCCAATCCCTTCTTCAGCCGCGACTTCGACATCAGCAAAGGCAAGGTGAACTCCATCGTTGAAGACCGCAACGGAAACATCTGGGTGGCCATGCTCCAGAAGGGCGTGTTCATGCAGCCGCGTCCGCGCACCGTCTTCGGATACATGGGCTACAGGCTGGGCGCACGAAACATCATCGGCAGCAACTGCGTGACCAGTACCCTCATCGACCGCAATGGCCAGGTGTGGGTGGGAACCGACAAGGATGCACTCTATCAGGTGAACTCCAAAACCATGACTGCTATCCATCATCAGGAAGTGCCTTCGACATTGCTCGACATGGTCGAGGACACCAAGGGGCACATCTGGCTGGGCTCCTATGCACAGGGCTGCGGATGGATAGACCCACAGACCGGCAGCTGGCACCCCGAAGACCTGGGACTCGACAAATATGCCAGCATCTTCGGCATGGTGGCAGCCTCCAACGGCGATGTGTGGATAGGAACCATGGGCAACGGCCTCATCAGGAAGAATGTGGAGACAGGCGCCGTTACCCGATACACCATGCAGAAAGGAGCCGACAACGACCGCAAGATGAACAGCCTGCCTAACAACTTCATCTGCAAGATATGCCTCTCGACCGACCAGAAACGACTCTATGTGGCCAGTTCGGTGGGCCTCTGCTGTCTCGACATCGAGAAGAACAGCTGGGTGAACGTCTTCGGAAGCAACTGTCCCAACCACGGCACCTTCTCGCGCGACGTGCTGGCCGACGCAAAGGGACGCGTGTGGCTGGCCACCAACGACGGCCTCTATTGCTACAGTCTGAAGACAAAGACCGGAAAGTACTATACCACCCGCGACGGACTGCCCGACAACGGCGTGGCTTCCATCATGGCCGATAAGCAGGGCAACCTGTGGCTCGGCACCGACGGCGGCCTCTGCTGCTTCAACCCCGAAAAGGAAACCTGCCTCAACTACTACGTCGACGACGGCCTGCAGGGCAGCGAGTTCAGCGACGGAACCGTGAGCATCAGTCCGCAGGGGACGCTTATCTTCGGCGGAACAGGCGGCATCACCTGGTTCAATCCTTCTGAAATAAAGCCAAACGCATGGAAGGCCAAGGTGCACCTAACGGAGTTCCTCATGGGCAACGAGCCTGTGATGGCAGGCAGCAAGTCGGGCATTTACACCGTCACCGACAGCACGGTCATCAGCTCCAGCCGCTTCGACCTGAGCGCATCGGACAACTCGTTTACCATCCAGCTTTCAACGCTCACTTACGACAATCCCGAACATATTATATATATGTATAGTATCAACGGCGAGGAGTGGACACGGCTGCAGAAGGGCGTGAACGAAATCACCTTCAGCCATCTTTCTCCCGGAACCTACCGCTTCCGCGTGAAAGCCATGAACAACCAACAGGAAACGGAAATCCGCGAGTTCACCGTGAGGATTCACTCGCCGTGGTATGCCTCCACGTGGGCCTGTCTGGTCTACCTGATGGCCATTGCCGCTGCCGTGTATGCCCTCATTCGTAACCGCCGCCGCAAGGAGCAAGACCACCTGCGGCTGCAAGAGCACATACACGCCGAGGAGATGAGCGAGGCCAAGCTGCGCTTCTTCATGAACATCAGCCACGAGATCCGCACGCCTATGACGCTCATCATCACGCCCCTGTTGTCGCTCATGAAGGAAGACACCGACCCGACACGCCACGGCGTCTACGAAATCATCAAGCGCAACGCTGAGCGAATACTCCACCTCATCAACCAGATGATGGACCTCCGCAAGATTGACAAGGGACTGATGACCATGCACATGCGTGAAACCGACCTCGTGTCGTTTGTGGGCGACCTGCACGAGCTCTTCGGGCATCAGGCCAAGGCCAAGAACATCAGTCTGGTCTACGAGCACGACTGCGACGAGCTGCCCGTATGGATAGACCGCCAGAACTTCGACAAGGTGGTGATGAACATCCTTTCCAATGCTTTCAAGTACACACCGGCAGGCGGCAAGGTTGCCATCCGTCTGACTCACGACGACCGCGAGGCCACCCTCTCGTTCAAGGACAGCGGCGAGGGCATACCCGCCGACAAGCTGCAGAAGATATTCGAGCGTTTCTACCAGAGCGCGAGCACCATGAACGAACAGAGCATCGGCACGGGCATCGGACTCGACCTGACACGCTCGCTCGTGGAACTGCACCATGGCACCATCACCGCTCGCAACAACGAGGGAGAGCCCGGCAGCGAGTTCGTCATCACGCTGCCGCTGGGCAAGGATCACTTGAAACCAGAGGAGATACTCGACGAGAGCGAGGTGCAAGAGGAGAAGAGCGAAGTGTGGGAGGCCATAGAAAGCGAAGCCCATGCCGAGACCGAAGAAAGCACCGACAACAACATGACCGCCCTGCACAACGTGGTCAGGAAGCAGCTGAACCTGGTCATCGTGGAAGACGACGACGAGATTGCCGGCTACCTGTTGACAGAACTCGGCAAGGACTACACCGTGACGAGGTTCTCCAACGGTAAGGAAGCGCTGCCCACCATCCTGCAAGACGTGCCCGACTTGGTCATCAGCGACGTCATGATGCCCGAGATGGACGGCAACACGCTGTGCTCGCGCATCAAGAACAACGTGAACACCAACCACGTGCCCGTCATCCTGCTCACCGCGAAGAACCGCGAGGAAGACCAGCTGGAAGGACTCGAGACCGGTGCCGATGCCTATCTGGTGAAGCCGTTCAACATGGAGATACTGCGCCGCACCATCTTCAACCTGCTCAATGCCAGAAAGGTGATGAGATATAAGTACACAGGTCATGAAAGCCAGGAAGACAAGGTGGAAGAGGTGAGAATGAAGTCGCCCGACGAGAAACTCCTCGAAAGGGTGATGGCGGTCATCAACAAGAACATCGGCAACTCCGACCTCAGCGTCGATATGATTGCGCAGGAGGTAGGCATCAGCCGCGTACACCTGCACCGCAAGATGAAGGAACTGACCAATCAGACGCCACACGACTTCATCCGCAACCTCCGCCTCAAGCAGGCCGCCAACCTGCTGGCCTCGCAACACCACAACGTCACCGAGGTGATGTATGCCTGCGGCTTCTCCAACTCCGCATCGTTCTCCACCATGTTCCGGAAGTTCTACGGCATGTCGCCGCGCGACTACATGAAGGAGCACCAGAAGTAGAGTCTTAAGTGAAGAGCTTTAAAAAAGTGAAGAGTGAAAAGTGAAGAGTGAAGAATTTGCTGCCGCGCGACAAAGTGCCAGTTCTTCACTCTTTATTTTCTTACTTATCACTTATCACTTATCACTTGAGCCCATCGGGCTCACATTCTTCACTCTTCACTTTTCACTCTTCACTTTAAATCCTCTTCACTTAAAAATCTCTTCACTTTTTCCCGTCTTTCCTCTTCTGTTTTCACTTTTTTTCGTACCTTTGCACATCTTATTATTCAATTAATAAACTACAGAACTATGGATTTAATTCAACAAATCATTGCACGTGCCAAGAGCAACAAGCAGCGCATCGTGCTCCCCGAGGCAGAGGAAGAGCGCACGCTTACTGCTGCCGACCGCGTGCTGGCAGAAGACATGGCCGACATCATCCTCATCGGCGACCCTGTCAAAGTGAACAAACTGGCCGAGGAGAAAGGCCTGAAGAACATCGGCAAGGGCAAGCTCATCGACCCGCTGAACTGCGAGAAGAGCGAAGAGTATGCACAGCTGCTGGCCGAGCTCCGCAAGAAGAAGGGCATGACCATTGAGCAGGCTCGCGAGCTGGTGAAGAACCCGCTCTACCTGGGCTGCATGATTATCAAGACCGGCGACGCCGATGGACAGATTTCCGGAGCCCTGTCTACCACAGGCGAGACGCTGCGCCCCGCCCTTCAGATCATCAAGACGGCTCCCGGCATCACCTGCGTGAGCGGTGCCATGCTGCTCATCACCAAGAAGCCCGAGTTCGGAGAGAACGGCGTGCTCGTCGTGGGCGACGTGGCCGTGACGCCGATGCCCGATGCTAACCAGCTCTCACAGATTGCCGTGTGCACCGCGCAGACCGCCAAGAGCGTGGCCGGATTCCAGGATCCACGCGTGGCCATGCTGAGCTTCTCCACCAAGGGCAGCGCCACCCACGAAGTGGTCGACAAGGTCATCGAGGCCACACAGCTGGCCAAGGAGATGGATCCAGCCCTGAAGATCGACGGTGAACTGCAGGCCGACGCAGCCCTCGTGCCCGGTGTAGGCAAGAAGAAGGCACCCGGATCAGAGATTGCAGGCAACGCCAACGTCCTCGTTTTCCCGAATCTCGAGGTGGGCAACATCGCCTACAAGCTGGTGCAGCGCCTGGGCGACGCCATCGCCATCGGCCCCATCCTTCAGGGCATTGCCCGTCCGGTAAACGACCTCAGCCGCGGCTGCTCCGTCGAGGACATCTACTACCTCGTCGCCATCACCGCCTGCCAGGCCATGGATGCTAAGTAAGTGAAGAGTGAAAAGTGAAGAGTGAAGAATTTGCTACCGCGCTATGATTCATTACAACAGAGAAGGTGGTCCGTTGCACATTAAAAGCTACAACTTTGCAATCAGAATCGTGAAGATGTTTTTGCACTTCACCGATAACGATTGGAAGCTACAGGCTATTTATAAGCAAGTGCTGCGTTCGGGTACTTCCATCTCTGCCAATGTACATGAGTCGGAGTTTGCGCAAAGCCCTTCAGACTTCATTTCAAAACTTCATATAGCACTTAAGGAGGCCAACGAGACAATGAATTGGCTCAATCTTTTGCACGATACCGGATACTTAAACGATAAAGGATTTGAGAGTATGGCGCAAGACGGCAGTGAAGTCATTGCTTTGTTGGTATCATCAATAAAGACAATAAAAAAGAATAATCCAATTAAAAATTGAGTGGGGAGTGAGGAGAAAGTTCTTGCGGACGCAAATTCTTCACTCTTCACTCTTCACTCTTCACT
>JAFWQE010000176.1 GCA_017509155.1 Prevotella sp. | reverse complement strand
GAATTTGCTGCCGCGCGGAGTTTTTGGACAGAAATTACCATAATTATTATAATTCTTTTGCGGAACGCATTTCACTTTTCACTTATCACTTTTCACTTATCACTTAAAACATCCCCCTCGGGGGCTTGGGGGGCTTCTCACTCTTCACTTTCATCACAAGTGCACAGCGAGCCCGAGGCGCACTTCGAAGGTATCGGCCTTCACGTTATCGTAGTATTTGTAATGCGTGCGACGGCGGTAGTAAGAGCCGGAGAGCTCGATGCTCCAGTTCTTGGCAATGTCGAACACGGCCATGGGATTAACGACGAGCAGAGCGGCATTTCCCTTGTCGCCTTGTGAGTTGAGGTGAAGCATCTGCTCCTCAGTGAGACTCGTCAGGTCGGTGTTTACATCGTAGCCCTTCCATGTGTAGATGCGGTAATAATGGGCATTGAGGATGAAGCGTCCAAAGTGGCGCAGTTCCATGTGCGTCTTGGTCTTCACACTGAATCCGCTGCCCATGTTGTAGTCGCGGTCGATGACGCTGTAGTAGTCGCTCTTGGTGCCGCCAAGCAAGATGCCGTTGAGGAAGATGCGCTGCTCCAGCTTGTCGAGCATGCCCACCTGCGGCATCTGAATGATGGCACCGGGACCGAAGGCGGCCGCCTCACTGATGCGATAGGGCGTAAGGTCGCTGCCATCCTTCACGGGTTCTGAATCGAAGTAGTCGAAATGCTGGTAGAAGCCAAACTCCGCACGCATGTTCCTACGCTCTATCATGGGTGTGCTCCAGAGGCGTCCCAGCAGGTGTATCTGATTCAGGAAGGGCTGGTTCTTGGAGAGACCGAAGATGAACTCTGTCTCGAAGAAGTCGTATGGGGCATTGTGCTCGTCTTCGTTCACAGGGTCGCCATATTGCATCGAAAAATCGACATAAGGATTGGACTCGCCCCTGAAGAGACCGCCGTCGTCGGCCAGATAGCGGTCACCAGCAGAGATGGTAATCTCTACGGGGTTGCGGTTGTAGTCGTGATAGCGGTAGTGGTTGCGTCTTACGGTCCAGGCATCGCCGGTGGCCATGCGTTTGAGCGCTCCCATGGGATTGAAGACGGCGGCTCCGAGCTCACGCCAGAAGCGTGGCCACCCCTGTTTGGAGTCGTCGAGGAACACACGGCTGATGCGGTTGGTTATCTCACCAATACAGATGCCACCGAAGGTCGTGGCAATCAGGTCGTTGAGGGCGGGCGGCTCTATCTCGCCGAGGAATTCCCACTCAAGCGAGCCTATCATGGCATAGGGAGCCGACTCCCAGAAGTTCAACCCCTGCGAACGGGCGGAGTTGAAATAGAGGTTACCATGATATGGGTGCATGAACAGATTCGTGGAGAACTTATCGTTGTCCCACACGAAGCCGTTCTTGAAATTCTCGCCCCAGGTATGGAGCGTGGTCTGCGCAAAGTCCTGATTGGTTACGACACGGTCGAAGAAATGCACAAAGCCGTTGACGCCAGTCACCTGTGCCAGCGCCCACCATGGATGTTTCTTGCCGAGTCCCGTTGCCATCAGCGACTCGTCGGGTGCTTCGTCTTCACTTCTGTGCACCACCGCCGTCTCGCGGTTGTCGTTATGCGGGTAACGGAACGTGAGGCCGGCCTCGGCAAGGAAACGGCTCCTGTACTTCTTCTCGTGATGATAATAGCGGGTGTCGCCGTAGCCTACCGATGCGAACAAGCCCATGCTCGGTGTCAGCTGATAGTCGGCATTCAGTCGTGCCTGTACGGAAAAGAGCCGTGAGGGTCCCTCGTCGCTATGTTTCTTGAACGTCTCAACGTGGTAATAGCCGATGTCGCCGCTGAGCGAGAGTTTGGGGGAGACCTCAACGAACTGTCCCAGACGATAGAAGATGGCGCCAGAGAAGTCCTCGTCGAACCCCATGAAGTGGGTTCCCAGGCCGAGGATGTTGTAAGTGCTCCTGTTGCGGAAGCGGATGGCACCGTTCAGCTTCGTACTGGTGCCGCCGTATGTCATCACATCGATTGTGGTCTGAGGGTCTACGTTGATAAAGCCTATTTTGCGGCCACCCTCGTCTTTCGAATAGTTCATGAGGCCAACCTGCCAGCCCTTGGGATGCGTTGTTGCCACATTGAAAAAGCCCAGCTGCAAGCCGTTCAGGTCTTCTGCAAAGTTATAGCCACCCACCTGCACACCGCGCATAAAGCCCGTTGAGACATTGAGCAGATTAGCGGCCTGAATGCCTTTCTCTACGCCCATCGAGATATTTGTAATCCCGCTGAGCTGCGCTCCCCGTAAGGGAGATGACGAAATGTTGGAGAAAGCCGAGAGCTGAAGTCCGTTCGCATTTACGGCATAGTTTGACAGCATATTGGCCTGCACGCCTCTTAGCGAGTCGGTGTTGCTGGTGGCACCTATGCTGAAATGGGTCACATGCGTTGAGTCCTCGGGATGGGTCGTACCATAGTCAATGGCAAGACCATGACGTATTTGTGCCACTGCCGTCGTGGCTGTCATCCATGCGATGACGACCAACAGTGGCTTGAGGTTGTATTTCTTCATATCAAATATATTCAAGTTTCGCATTCGCTCAACTTCTTGGAGTTCAGGAGTTCAGGAGTTACAGGAGTTGCAGACGATAGTGCTGAAGGCTCTCTGAGCGTCAGTTTACAGGGGTTGGAAGTGTTGTCTGCGCTCGAACTTGTTCGCTCTGCTTGCAGAGAACTCCTGTAACTCCTGTCGCTCGACCTTTGGTCGCTCTGCTTGCAGAGAACTCCTGAACTCCATCAACTTGCGAAAGTTGAGTCAAATATACTTATTCAAGTTCCGCATGTTTCACATTGCTCACTTTTTAGAGATGAGAAGACCCTCCCCAGCCCTCCCTGTTTAGGGAGGGAGAGGTCACTCTCTGCAGAACCCCTCCCTTCGGGAGGGGCAGGGGTGGGTTTCACCTATTCTCTCACCACTCACCTCTAAAACTGAAGCAAGCAGACCTCTCGGTTTTCATTTCACTCTTTCAGTTTACAAATTTCGACATTTTTTTCCAAAAAACAATGCCCGACATTCATTTAAACGCTTTATCCCCGCTCTTTTTCTTTCGATAATTCCATAAATGACCACTTTGCAGGAATTACGGACCAACAACAAATTCTCTTCCCTCCCCTCTCATATCCTACTCTTTATACACATCTGAAATAATCGGCCTGGAAGGCCAGCAGCAACTAGCCCAGGGCAACGCCCTGGGTACTATGGTCGTGTGTTACAAACGCCAAGGGCAAAAGAATTGCCCCAGATGAAGATGATCAATTCTTTTGCCCCTCTATGCAGGGCGTACATTGGCGATAACATGATACCCAGGGCGTTGCCCTGGGCTAGTTGCTGCTGGCCCTTCTGGCCGTCTTGCTGGGCGTACATTGGCGATAACATGATACCCAGGGCGTTGCCCTGGGCTAGTTGCTGCTGGCCCTTCTGGCCGTCTTCTCCGCTAAGCATTGAAAGCGTTGCCTTCGTCGCCGATGGTATTGCTTATACAGATGTGTATAAAGAGTAGTCTCATATCACTAATAACTTATTATTGCCTTATCACTTTTCACTTATCACTTTTCACTTTTCACTTATCACTTATCACTTAGCACATCCCCCTCGGGGGCTTGGGGGCTTCCCCTCTCAGTTCTCAGTTTTCCCCTCTCAGTTTTCTCTTCTCCGTTTTCACTTTTCACTTTTTTTTTATACCTTTGCACCCCAAATATGAAAGGAAAAAGAACACTACTGGTGCTGGCACTGGCCACCGCTGCCCTGCTGCCCGCCCATTCACAAGGTCTTCCCACCGACGGACCACTGACGGTGAGACCTCTGTTGCAGCAACTCGGCACCCGTCTGCTGAAAGGCAAGACGGGAAGCATTGTCGCCATCAGACCAGAGACGGGCGACATCATCTGCCTGTGCACCAACTCACCGACGGGCACCGACACACAGCTGGCCATCGGAAAAGCCTACGCGCCGGGCTCCACCTTCAAGACCGCACAGGCACTCACACTGCTCAGCGAGGGACTCGTCAGCGAGGAGACCACCGTCGACTGCGACGGCGCCTTCATCGACGGCAACATCCGCGTGGGATGTCACAAGCACTCGTCACCGCTCAACCTCCGGCAGGCACTCGCCTACTCCTGCAACTCGTGGTTCCTCAGCACATTCATGGCCATGCTCAACGACGACGATGTCTACGCCAACCGCAATGAGGCCGTCACCACATGGCACGACTACATGACGAGCATGGGCCTGGGCGGACCATTGGGAACAGACATCGAAGGCGAGAAAGGCGGACTCGTCGCCAACGTGAACTACCTCAACCGTCGTTACAAAAACGCGTGGGACGCACGCACCATCCTCTGGGCCGGCATGGGACAAGGCGACATCACCGTCACGCCACTGCAGCTGTGCAACCTCGCCGTGACCATTGCCAACCGCGGATTCTTCTACACGCCACATATCCATGCCGCCACGCAGCAGCGCCCGCTACCTGAACGCTACCGCCGCAAAAGACAGACACGCGCCACCCCCGAGGCCTATGCCACCGTCGTGAGAGGCATGCGACTGGCTGTGGAACACGGCACCTGTGCCGCCATCAACACCACCTACCCCATCTGCGGCAAGACGGGAACGGTGGAGAACCCCGGGCGCGACCACTCCGCATTCATCGGCTTCGCTCCCATGAACGACCCGAAGATTGCCATCGCCGTATACATCGAGCACGGCGGCTTCGGAGCAGATCTCGCCGCCCCCATCGCCGCCCTCATCATCGAGGACTACCTGAAAGGAACGCTCTCCACTTCATCACAATCCAAGGCCCGTGCCATCGAAAACCAGAAAACAAGATGAAAAGAGCCCCCTCTCACTTCTTTGTTGGACATCCCCCTCGGGGGCTTGGGAGCTTCTCCCCTCTCAGTTCTTTGCAAGCAAAGCGACCAAGTTCGACCGCTCACTTGTCACTTTTCACTTCTCACTTCTCACTTATCACTTGTCACTTAGCACATCCCCCTCGGGGGCTTGGGGGCTTTTCAATTTTCAATTTTTCCCATGTCATTAAAAGATTTCTTCAAGAACGACCGTTTTGCAGCCATGGCAGGCTGCGAGCTCCTCGAGGTTAGCGACGGTTATGCCCGCGCCCGAATGTTGATCACCCCCGACCACCTGAACGGTGGAGGCATCTGCCAGGGCGGCGCACTGTTCACGCTCGCCGACCTAGCCTTTGCCGCGGCAGTGAACAGCCACCTCGTCCTCACCTTCTCCACCAGCAGCAACATCACCTACGTGCGCTCCATCGCCGAAGGCTACGTCTATGCCGAGGCCAGGGAAATCGTCAACCATCGACGCATGCCCTTTGCCGAGGTAAGGCTCACCGACGAGGAAGGACATCTGCTGGCCATCTTCACTTCAAGCGGATACAGAAAGGAAAACGCCGTCATTAGCCTAGAAGATTCATAACCAGGCTCATAACGGCGAGCGACAGGCGACAACAGGACAGACTAAAACTGCCCTGCTTCCCCCTTTGGACTAAATGACAAACAAGGAACCAGGGATGATGGGATTATCGGTGATGGTCGTGTCTTGCCACGACGGACTCTGTCTTTTCCCGCAACATTGTAATAGTGAACTGTCGCCCTTGCTCCGTTTATTTGCCAAATAAAACAAACTAAAGTTTCGCAAGTGATGGCACACCTGCATTATTTAACATAAAATAGGAATAAAAAAAGGCTTCAAAATTTGCTCAACTCACTGAAAATGAGTAACTTTACAATCGTCAAACAGTAAAGTGCAAACTTAGAAGCCGT
>JAFWQE010000175.1 GCA_017509155.1 Prevotella sp. | reverse complement strand
GGTCTCATTTAAGGAGTGGTGCGCCGCGTTCTCATTGTTCACGGCGTTTCTGCTCTCGGGCATCAACATGTTTCTGCCGCCCTTCGGGGAAATCAGCGACTCGGTGCTTTGGTACACCGCCCAGGCCTTCTTCTTCGCTGGAGCTGCCCTCGGCATCGACACGATGATTGACCGTAAACTCAGGGGTGACCGCTAACGCGGCCATCCCTTTTCCGGTTACGAAATGTCACGATAGTCCCGATTTTCGTTTTTCAGCTTTATCCTCAAAGGGCAATACAAACGGCGGGATATAACAAATAAGGAAGCCTTTTGAGCTTCCACTTTGTACTCGTAAGACGTTCGAACCCTTGACGGGTATTCTCTAACGGAGCTAGGGCGCGAACTCGTTCTCAATCAGATAATTATGGTTCATCTTTCCATAGACTTGGGGGCTCTTTGAGTCTCCTTTTTCTTGTCTTTGTCTTTGCGAGTTCCACATAGTAATACTTCAGCTCGTCTCCGAACGCGATGGTAAGTGCGATGTTGCGTGAATAATATCCCCATGTGTCCGTTCCGTAATTCTCGAAGAACCCGATGAGTGCAGGACTACCAATGTATTTTCTGATGGCCATTTTCCTCCTCACAGTCCAGTTTGGCCTAATTGTCTCAGGCTGACGTTCAAGATATGAATCCGCGATGCTAAAACCTGCCTCCATGCCGTCGATGTATGTCTCATCCCAAATGACCTGTATGGGCCGAGTGGTCTTGTTTTTGATGCTGATATTGATGCTCAGTGGCTGCAAGTACAAAAACTCTATCCGTACGGAGTCGTCCTCGATGATGGGCACGGCACAGAATGCCGGCTTGTTGATGAACAGCACTTCGTGTGTCATGCACGATGTGAGCAGAAGTGAAGTAAGGATAAGGAGTATTGTCTTTTTCATAAGGCAGTTTGTTTTGAGTGAAAAGGCCTTATATAGAAAGAAAAAGGCAGGACTTTCATCCTGCCAACTTTCTGATGCTTGTACACCCGCAGGGGTTCGAACCCTGGACACCCTGATTAAGAGTCAGGTGCTCTACCAACTGAGCTACGGGTGCATCGTTTGTCGCTTTTCAGAGGCGATTTCTGAATTGCGGTTGCAAAGGTACGTCGTTTTTTCGTAACGACCAAATGTTTTTGCTTTTTTTTTTCGACAATTCGTGTTTTTTCTTCTGAAAAGACCGCCTTTGTTGATTTACATCAATCTGACGACGCGTATTCCAGGCGTGGTTTTCCTGTTGATAAGGTATCTCTGAAGTGGTACGGGCTCGTCGACTACACGATGGCGCACGCTCGAGGCATGAAGGATGTGCAGCCCGTCGCTGTGCCATTTGGCGATGGCGATGTGCTGGGTGTCGAGGCCCTTCACGTTGGTGATGATGGCGATGATGTCGCCGTCGAGCACGGTCTTGCGCATGAGTGGCGTGTCCTGTATCTGTGCAATGGGGATGTAGCGGTATTTCTTGCCGCAGAGGCTTTTCTCCATACGGGTGATCTCGGGGATGTCGGATGGGTTCACGGTGAGCATGCGGTATTTGTCGGAGTTCCTGGTCATATAGTCTACATAGATGGTCTGCACCGAGGTGAAGGGGGGATTGGGCGACTGTAGCTCGCGGCAGAATCCCATCTGGGTGTTGTCGTCAATCCATTGCGTGAAATAGTGCAGCCTACGGGTATAGGCGGGCACGTCTCCCTGCACATAGCGCAGCTTCTGGAGGATGTGGCAGAAGGCCTCAAAGGTGAAGAGGTGGTCCTTGGTGCAGAGGGTGAGAGCCGTAACGTTCTCCACGAAGGTGGTGCAATCCATCTCACGGAGGTTGACGATGAGTCTTTCCTTGTCGAAGGGCTCCAGGGTGTGGGCCACATAGGGCACGTTCATCGCCTCTATCTTCTGGCCATAGAACATCATCAGCTCGTTGTTGGTGGGGGGCTGCTTGCTCTCTTTTACATAGGCGGCTCCCTGCCTAAGCAGAGTCATCACGCGAAGGCTGTCCTCATGGCTGTAGGAGACCTGGGCTGTGGTGTGGACACTGAACAGGATACTGATGATGATCAATAGGAGGCGGAAGGGGGGAAGGGTAGGGGTGGTCATGATAATTCTTTTTAAAAGAGGTTGGACGATGTTTTTTTTAAAAGGAGGTTGGGAGAATTCTTTTAAGGAGTTTGGGAGTCTGGGAGTTTGGGAGTCTGGACGATAGGGGATGGGGATGCTGAGGGCGGACGGTACTATTGGATTGCAGATGGGTGGATATGTTGCTGGATTTGTGTACCCCACCCCTGCACCCTCCCCTGAGATGGGAGGGGAGTGGCTGCGCATGGATGAAAGGGACCACACAAGCATACGAATTCTTGCTGAGGGGAGATGCTCCTCAACTCTGCCACCCTCACCTGAGAAGGGAGGGGAGTGGCTGCGCATGGATGATAGGGTATATGAGTCTTCATTCTTCTATTCATGCTGTTGAGGTGGCTAGGGTGTATGGTGACCGTGTGATTAATGTCCTTTTTTCCTGTTGAAGTTGAACCCAACGTAGAAGTTGAGGTATCCGAAGTTGTTGTTCGTGGAGAACTGCTGCTTGCGGAAGCTATAGCTGTGTACGATGGTGCTCATGCCAGCGAACCACTTGGTGTTGTTCCACACGATGCCGAGTCGTCCCGTTCCATCGAGCACTACGTTCTTGAACGAGAAATCGTGGAGGATGGTGAGCTCGTCCTTGCGCAGGTCGCCGGTGGCGCGTTTGTAGCCTACGGCGAGGGAGAGCGATGCGGCGAGGAGCCAGTTGTGAGCAAAGACCCAGTTGTAGGCATATCCTCCCGACATGGAGAGGTCGGTGTAGTGCACCTGCCGGAACATGAGGCCGCTATCTATCCTGGCTTCCTGCTGCCCGTCGACGTTGTTCGCCATGGCCTTGCCGACGACCTCCTGCAGCCGTTCGTGGTCGAGGCTGATACTATGGCGCGTGTAGCCGAAGCCTGCCAATGCCGACCCGCAGCTGCGCCTTTGCACGGTGCTCTGGCTGAAGGCGGCGGGATAGGAAAAGCGCTTGTGGTTGAAGATGTAGTGGAGGTTGACGCCCGTGATGCCCACATTGAGTCCGTCGAAGGCCACACCATGCAGCTTGCGCTTGCCTGCACCGTCGTTGAAGTCTATCTGACGGATGAGGTAGTCGGTGCCGGTCTTGCGATAATAGAGGTCCACACACATGAGGTTGCTGTAGAGGCTGATGTCGAACTCTTTCTTGTTACTAGTATTGGTGATGTGGCTGATGTCAAAGGTGTAGCCGAGGAATATCCATCGCCAGCCGAAGAACGGGCCGATGCGATAGGTGGGCTTTGGTGCGAAGTGGATGCTTTGTCCCGACTTCGATCGCAGGCGGTAGGTCTCGTAGGTGTTGGTGTTCTGCATCATGAAGGCATAGTTGTAGTGCTGCGGCTCAATGTAGCTGGTGTCGGTCTCGTTGAAGTCCTTGAAGTAGCGCGTGAAGAAGTTGCCGATACGGTGCATGAGGTCGGGCTTAGGGCGCGCCACGACGGTATCGGGCTGTTCGGGTGTTGCCGGCACGTTCTCCTGCGCAAAAGCGCTGCCAGTGGCTATCAGAAGCATCATGGCAAGGAGCAGTCGTTGTGTGTGTGCCTTCATCTACCGTTGTTCTCTATAAAGAGGTTGTTCTTAGAATTTTCCTAAAATCCTGTCCATCACCCAGTTGACGGGCGTTGCGCTGACACTTGTGGCTGTGCAGAGGCCAAAGCCCTGGAGGTCTTCAATGACCGACTTGATGATGGGCAGCTGTACGTATGGTGGATTGGGTACCTGAAGCGTTGTCTGGCCTTCGCTGGTGGTGAGACGAATGGGCTGATAGCTGAAGACGGAAAAGCTGAGTGTGCCCATAGAGCCGAGCACGTCGATGCGGTCTTCGCGTGCCGACTCATGGCCTACAAAGCACCAGGAGCCGCTTCCGGGCAATCCGTTCTCGAAGCTGAAGCATGCGCTCACGCTGTCCTCCGCCTCATAGAGTCCGCCACGGTTGGCACAGATGCCCTCGGCCTTGGTGATGACGCCGAAGATGTCTTGCAGGAGGTCGAGCTGATGGGGGGCGAGATCATAGAAATAGCCGCCGCCGGAAATCTCGGCCTTCAGGCGCCAGGGCAGTTCGTCGGCCTGTCGGTAGTCTTGCTCGCGCGGTGGGGTGGAGAACCGAATCTGAACGTTGGCAATGCGTCCGAGCTGTCCATTCTGCACAATCTGCTTCACCTTCTGGAAATAGGGCAGGTAACGACGGTAGTAGGCCACATAGCATGGTACGCCGGTCTCCGCGCTAATTCTGTTCACCCTGGCACATTCGTCATAGGACGAGGCGAGGGGCTTTTCAACATAGACGGGCTTGCCTGCCCTCATGGCCATGATGGCGAAGGTGGCATGGGAGCTGGGAGGTGTGGCCACATAGACGGCATTGACATCGGGGTCATCAATGAGTTCCTGTGCATCGGTATACCATTTCGGTATGTGGAAGCGCTCGGCATAGCTCCTCGCCCTTTTCTCGGTACGGCTCATGACGGCGACCACGCGAGAGCCCGCCACCTCGTTGAAGGCAGGTCCCGACTTGATCTCAGTGACTTCCCCACAACCGATAAATCCCCATTGTATTAGTTTCATGGCTGCAAAATTACACCAAACGGGGCGAATGACAAAATAAAACATGTTAAAAAAAAGGAAGCCCCCCAAGCCCCCGAGGGGGATGTCGAACAGAGAACTGAGAGGTGAGTGGTAAGAGGTAAGAAGAGAGAGGTAAGAAGAGAAAGGTGAGAGGAAACTTCTTCTGCTTCCTATCTCACTTTTCACTTCCCACTTTTCACTTATCACTTAACATCCCCCTTGGGGGCTTCTCCGGGTCTTTCCCTTCTCACAACAGGCTTCCTACCTGATAGACCATTGCGGAGACCAGCCAGGCGAGGAGTGTGGTGTAGGAGGCGGCAAAGAGTGCCCATTTCCATGAACCAGTCTCACCCTTGATGGCCGCTATGGTGGCTATACAGGGGAAGTAGATGAGTACGAAGAGCAGATAGGCGAAGGCGATGAGAGGCGTGATGCCGTCGGCCTCCATCTTCTGACGAAGGTTGGCATAGCGCTGCGTCTGGTCGCCGAGGCTGTCGTCGGCCACTTCCTCGTCGTCGGCATAGAGCACGCCCATGGTGGAAGCGACGATTTCCTTGGCTCCTACACCGGCAATGAGCGACACGTCGAGCTTCCAGTCGAAGCCCTGCGGACGGAAGACGGGCTCGATGGCCTTTCCTATCTGTCCGATGTAGCTTTGCTCTTGCTGTTGCTGGCGTGGCATCGACTCGTCGTGTGGGAAATAGCCAAGTGCCCACACAATGAGGCTGGCCACGAGAATGATGCCTCCCATCTTCTTCAGGTACTGCTTTCCCTTCTCCCAAGTATGGCGCGCAATGGCCTTCCATGTGGGGAAGCGATAGGGGGGGAGCTCCATCACAAAGGGGGTGTCTTCGCCCTTCACCACCCACCGGCTGAACAGTCGGCTTAGCAACACGGCAAGCACGATGCCAATGGCATAGAGAGAGATCATGATAAGACTCTGGTACTTTGCGGCGAAGAACGTGCCGACAATCATGATGTAGATAGGCAGGCGCGCGGAACAGCTCATGAGCGGGAGCACAAGCATGGTGATGAGCCGTGAACGGTGGCTCTCAATGGTGCGTGTGGCCATGACGGCCGGAACATTGCATCCGAAGCCCATGATGAGCGGGATGAACGACTTGCCGTGAACACCCATCTTGTGCATCAGCTTGTCCATGATGAAGGCTGCACGGGCCATGTAGCCCGAGTCTTCCATGAACGATATGAAGGCATAGAGAATGAGAATCTGCGGCAGGAAGATGATGACGGCGCCCACTCCTGCCACGGCACCGTCGACGACCATCGCCTTCAGTGGACCATTGGGAAGGATGTCGCTCAGCCATCCAGAGAGCGCTGACACCCCGGCATCTATCCAGTCCATAGGATACTGTCCTAGAGTGAAGGTCACCTCAAACATGAGGAACAGGAACAAGAAGAACAAGGGGAAGCCCAACCAGCGGTTAGTGATGATGGCGTCGATGGCGTGCGTCAGCTGGTAGTTGTCTTTCCTGTTGCCCGTTTCGTAGCCTACTTCCTCGAGAGCGCCATGTATGAAGCCGTATTTCGCGTCCATGATGGCCGTTTCGCTGTCGTCCTTCGTTTCCTCCTTAATGAGCGCGGCGGCCTTGTCTCTTGCCTTGAGTGCGCCCTCGCCGTTGGGCATCGCTCTTACCACTGCCTCAATCTCCTTGTCTCTCTCCAGCAGCTTGATGGCGAGATAGCGGGTGGAGTAGCGCAGACGTATATCATCGTCGGTCTTCAGGAACTTCTGTATTTCCGCAATTCCGCGCTCGATGTAGGGGCCGTGGTTGATATGCAGGTGTCGGAACACGTTGTTCTTCGGGCGGTTGCCGCTGGCAAAGTCTTCGTCGTGTTCCTGCGTGCCATTGTCCTTATGGTATTCGTCGTGCCAGTTTCTGATGTCCTGCGCCACCTCGGGGTTGAGGTTTCCCTCCTTGTCAATATAGTCGATGCCCTCATACATATTTATAATAATATGGAAGAGCAGGTCGACGCCTCGTCCTGTGGTGAACACCGTGGGTACCATGGGAACACCGAACAAGCGTCCGAGTTTCTGATGGTCGAGCTTGTCGCCTCGTCGTTCCGTCTCGTCGTACATGTTCAGGGCGCAAACCATGCGCAGATGCATGTCGATGAGCTGAGTGGTGAGATAGAGGTTCCTTTCCAGGTTGCTGGCATCAATGACGTTGATGATGATGTCGGGCGTTTTCTCAATGATCTGTTTTCTCACATAAAGCTCTTCTGGAGAATAGGCAGAAAGGCTGTATGTGCCAGGCAAGTCGACAATGTTGAACCGATAGCCCTCGAACTCGGCATAACCCTCCTTGGCATCGACGGTGACACCCGAATAGTTGCCCACTCGTTCGTGGGCACCGCTGGCGAAATTGAATAAAGACGTCTTGCCGCAATTAGGGTTGCCCACAAGCGCCACGTTGATGGTGCGGCGTTTCTTCATGGCGGCGGAGCGCAGCTGCTCATCGTCGGCACCTGAATTGGAGGATGCGGTCTCCACCTCAATCTGCTCGGCCTCGCTATGTCGTAGCGACACCTCATATCCCATCACCTTGTATTTCACCGGGTCTTGCAGAGGGGCGTTGAGCAACACCTCAACCGTCTTGCCCTTGATAAAGCCCATCTCAATGATGCGTTTCCTGAACCCACCATGGCCGGAAACCTTCACGATGACTCCCTTTTCACCAGTCTTTAGTTCTGATAATTTCATTACGTTTCAGTCTTTTTATCGTAGTGCAAAGGTACGAATTATTCCTTGCAACCGAGTTGCAGATGCCGTCATTATGCGCAAAAATACCTACAAATGATGATGAGGAAGGGATGTTATCTGGCAATGCGCACCGCCTTACCACCAATTCTAAGTATCACCAACGGTTCTCTGCCAAGTGGTATGGTGATGTCGGTGCCGTTGCTTCGTCCTTGCCACAGACGGTTGCCCTGCAAGTCGAACAGGCTGACCATAGTGCCGGTCTCCACCTGTGTGAGCAGCAGCTGATTGTCAACTATCGACCATCGCCACTCCGCCATGTCCATGGACTTGATACCGTTGGGCGCGCCAAACACGGCATTGACAACGACCTTCCGGCAGGCGGGCATCATGAAGTCGTAGACATTTCCCGTCACCTCTTTGTTGCTCGTCGTACCGTCGTTGTTTACGATTGTCACTTTCCACCCCGTCACACATCTGCCACTTTCATTTTGTCCTGGAGCCTCGAGCGTCACTCTTCTGTTGGCAAAGAAGCGCCCATCGAACTGGCCTTCCGACAATCTGACGCCATTGAACAGGATGTCAGCTCCTCGCAATTCTTCGTCGCTTGACATATTGTTCACCACAAGCGCCGTCGGTGTGCCCAGTTTATAGTATGAGGCCAGGTGGCTATAGAAAATGTTTGTGCGGCTGGCTATCCATTGGCGTGCGCTATTCAGTTCGGATTCATAGTTGGGCCACCATTGGTTAATCAGTTTCCTGTGGTTCGGATATTCAAACTTGATTTGTTCATACATTGGGTCCCACACCTTTCGCGTGCCTTTCTCGTTCATGAAGTCGCCCATGTAGATGGCTGCCCTGTCGATGAACTCCCGCTTGAAATCGTCGATTTCCATCAGACGTCTGAAGAGCCTTGTGTGCTCATATTTGTTGGCCCAGTTTCTGTTGCCGTCATAATCAGGGTTGTAGATCCATTCAATGCTGTTGTAGTTGGCCGACGACCCATATAGTCCAAGACCGAAGTCGGTGTCCTTGACGATGAAGCGCCATCGTCCGCCTTCTGCCCGAGGGCGCCACATGACGAAGTTGTTGCCGGGGAAGTCCTGGTTGTTGTAGTAGAGGTTAGTCAGCATCAGGTTGATGAACTCCTTCCAGTCCATGCGCTCTGCATATTCGTCGAGCGTGTGCCCATGTTCTGCATAGAAGTTCTGGAAATCATAGAACGACTGCATGTCGCCTTCTTTCAGGTCCCACCAGTTCTCCACCATGTCGATGTCTTCCAGACCGTCGTAGTTGGTGTAGACATTGTCAGCGGTGCTCCTCTCCCTGATGTTCAGCATTCCCTTGTATGTGCCGTTCAGGAAGAAAATAGCTGGACGCCATGCTTGCCAGTCGAGATCTACGTGGCGCGCCATGGTGCGCTGAATGATGGCGTCGCGCATGTACAAATAGTCGAAGTCGTTGCCGGCATTGCGAAGGATGATGGACTTGTAGTCGTCTTGTCCCGGTCTGTCTTCGGGAAAAAACTCGTAGGCGAGACGTTTCTTGCCAAAGCGTTTGTGAGCATACACCGTCATCGACTTCAGCACGCAACCTCGTGAGGCGCCACCCTGAATGCGTGTCTCGCACAACTGGTTCACGCTGCTTGCCACGTCAGCACCTTCGAACAGCTCGATGTTCACAGGCCTTCGCCAGTCGAACTCATAGTTTTTTTTGCCGCTTTGGTAGTTACCATCCACGTAGATGCCTATCTTGGAGTCGGTCAGATAGCGCCCGTTGGTCACCATCGACACTACGGGGAGCGTTACCTCTCTGGGGAGGAACAGGTAGGAATGAGTTTCCGAACGTCCCGTCAGCCATCCTTCGAGAAACAGCTTGGCGCGAATGGTGCGGTTTTGCGACACAATGAATGAACTGCTATACACCGGACTTGACGATGTCGGTTCGCTACCGTCCATCGTGAAGCGAATCACCGCACCTGCTGGCGTTCCCTCAGGTGCCGAGAGTGATACGGTCAGTTGCTCACCTGTTCTCATCACGCAGCCACCGTGGCTGAACACCACATCGTCGAGAACCTTTGTGCAAAGCTTCCCACAATTGGCCAGGGTAGGGGTGGGCTCCTGCTGATAGCCCCATTGTTCGGAGTTGCCGCTGAGTCGGCCATAGGAGACATTGGGTGCCGGTTGCTTCTTCAGGTCTTCCACCTTGTCGACAACCACACCGTTGCGAAAAAGATAGACGGAGCAACCCTTGCCACTCTCTAGTCTGAAGGGTGTGTGCATGTCTTTGCCTACCTTGTCGCAATAGACAACCACATATTGGTTGCCGCCCAGTGTCTTGTTTGGAAGAGACCATGCTTCGGCCGCATCTGGTGTAATGCCAATACGGTAGTTGTTGAGATTATCGGCAGATGAACTCGGGTTGTAGAGTTCCACCCATGAGTCGGGGAAATCGTTCAGATCGTCCATCAGACAATCCACGTTTCCCTGCATCAGCTCAGAGATACGAAGCTGTGCGCCACAACATAGCCATGCCGACGACAGGCAACAGGCCAGTAGTATCCTCAATGACAATTTCATACGTATCCTCCATTTTTCTGGCAAAGATACGAATTAACGAGCGAAATGCAAAAGGAAAGCTCGATTTTTTAGCCGAAAACGCTACACGATTTCGATGCCCATCTTCTCACATAGTTTCACGCTCAGCTCTTTCAGCTTGAATTTCTGAATCTTGCCTGAGCCTGTCAGTGGGAACTCATCGACGAAGAATACATATTTCGGGGTCTTGTAGCGTGCGATCTTTCCTCGGCAGAACTCTTGTACGTCCTCGGGCTCCATTTTTGCACCTTCCTGAAGAATGATGAAGGCGCCCACCTGCTCGCCGTATTTCTTCGACGGTACGGCAGCGACCTGCACATCCTTGATACCAGGCATGTGATAGAGGAATTCTTCTATTTCGCGCGGATAAACGTTTTCACCACCGCGGATAATCATGTCCTTGATGCGACCGGTTATACGGTAGAACCCATTTTCGTCTTTCACTCCGAGGTCGCCCGAATGCAGAAAACCATTCTCGTCGATGACCTCCGCCGTGGCTTCGGGATTCTTGTAGTAGCCCTTCATCACATTGAAACCGCGGCAGCACATTTCTCCCTGCACGCCCACGGGACATTCCTTTCCGGTTTCCGGGTCAATCACCTTTACCTCTACAAACGGAAAGTCGCGCCCAACGGTTGTGCACCGCTGCTCGAAGGAGTCGGCCAGACATGTCTGCGTCATTCCCGGAGAACTCTCGGTAAGGCCGTAGACACTCGTAATGGTCATGTACATCTTCTCGCTTACCTGCTTCATCAGCTCAATGGGACACAGGGAGCCAGCCATGATGCCGGTGCGTAGCGAGGACATGTCGAACATGTCGAACATTGGATGGTTGAGCTCTGAAATGAACATGGTAGGTACGCCATAGAGGGCGGTGCATCGCTCTTTATGAACAGATGCGAGCACCACGAGGGGGTCGAATTTCTCCACCATCACCTGCGTACACCCGTGTGTGAGACAGTTCATCGTGGCAAGCACCACGCCGAAACAATGGAACAAAGGAACGCAGACGCACAACTTGTCATCTTGTGTGAAGCCCATGTTCTCGCCCGTGAAGTATCCATCGTTAGAGATGTTGTAGTGCGTAAGCATCACTCCCTTGGGGAAGCCCGTCGTGCCCGACGTGTATTGCATGTTCACCACATCGTGACAATCAACGTTCTTCTTCACCTCGAGCAGTGTCTCGTCATCGATGTTCTGCCCAAGGAGCAACAACTCAGCGGTGTTGTACATGCCACGATACTTCTCCATGCCAATGTACACCACATTCTTCATGTATGGAAAGCGCTTGCTCGAAAGCCGTCCACGCTCGCACTGCTTCAGTTCGGGCAACATCTTGTAGGTCATGTCCACATAGTCGCACTCCCACGTGCCATCGGTGATGCAAAGCGTGTGCATGTCGGAGTTCTCACAAAGATACTCCAGCTCGCTCTGCTTGTAGTTGGTGTTCACGGTGACGAGCACCGCTCCGATTTTTGCCGTTGCATAGAGGAATGTGAGCCAGTCGGGCACGTTGGTGGCCCAGATGCCTACGTTGCTTCCTTTCTTCACGCCAATGGCCAGAAGACCTTTGGCAAGGTTGTCCACGCGCTCGTTGAATTCCTTCCAGGTGAAGCGCAGGTTGCGGTCGGAGTAGACGATATATTCTTTGTCGGGCGTTTCGGTTGCCCAGTATTCAAGCCATTGGCCGAGGGTGCGCTCAAAAAGCGTATAGCCCTCTCCACCGGTCTCAGCGGGATAAGTCCTCTTGTTATTCATTATTTATTATTCGCCATTCACTAATAATCCAAAAACCACATTCCATCGCTCTGATTACAATGGAATATACACCACGGCCAGAATGCGCGCCTGCTCACCCTCTGCCCCGTGCACATGATGCTTCACAATAGAATCGTAGAAGATGCTATCGCCTTTTCCCAGCTTATAGGTCTGCTTTCCGTAGTCGATTTCAATCTGGCCATCGAGCACATAGATGAACTCCTCGCCTTCATGGGCAGAGAGCTTGAAGTCGCGGTCTTCAGAGGGCTGGATGTCGATGACGAACGGCTCCATGTGGCGGCCGGCCTTCTGCTTGGCCAACGAATGATACTCCATGTGCTTTCGCGAATCCGAGCTGCCATTAGAGAAGCTGATGCTGGAATTGTTGTCTTCTGCCCGGCAAACGACAGGTCCGAGGTCGTTGTTGTCATCAAGAAACGTGCCCAGCCTCACGCCAAGAGCACGAGCCACCTTGATCAGCGGGCCCAACGAGGGCAGATACTCATCGTTTTCTATCGACACGATCTGCTCAACCGATAGTCCGCTACGCTCGGCCAGTTCTTCCGTCGAGATGTTTTTTGACTCTCTAAATCCCTTAATCTTAAATCCTACGATTGAATGATTGTTCTGCATAACACTATATTAAACCTTGTTTCTTCTTTTAGCGCGCAAAGTTACGAATTATGAATGAAATATCACCTTCTTTTGGGAAGATTAACACAAAAAAGGCCAAAAAATGAGCAGAATGAAAAGAAAAAGCGCGAAAAAGCTAACTTGTTGGCAAAAGAAATAGAGGCAGCACCTTGAAACGGGCACTGCCTCTCTTCGAGTTTTTTTCGATGTGTTTCAAAAAACCTGCCTTATCTGGCCGTTACATATTTGTGGAGCGTCTTGCGGACGGCACCATTGCCGGCGAAGAGCTCGCGCACCATTCCCTCAATCTGTTCGCCGAGCCCTGCCTCGTAAAGGTCAAGGCCAAAGACGTCCTTGCGCGAGTAGAGCTGACGCAGACACGAATAGTCCTGGTCTTGCTTGCCTATCTCGAGCGGTGCTACGATGGCCTGAAGCTCGCTAAGCAATGGGTCGGGCGACGGCTCAAAGGATGTGCCATCGTCTTTTACGCCCTTCAGATAGCGTGCATAGCCGGCCAGTGTGAGTGGAATAAGGATGAGATTCGACATGTCGAGGCCACGGGCGATGTATTTCTTGATGGTCTCTCCGAAACGGATGGGCAGCTTCTGGCTTGTGTCCATGGCGATGCGTTGTGGCGCGTCGGGCATGAAGGGATTGGGCAGACGACGGTTGATGACGGCACCAATGAACTCGTAGGGATTGAGCACACCTGGGTCGGTCACCACGGGCATAGCCTCCATGTATCCTATCTTCTGAATGAAGCTACGCAGGTCTTCGTCGGCCATCTCTGCGCTGATGAGCGTGTAGCCGAGCATGCAACCGTAGATGGACATGGCCGTGTGGAGGGGGTTCAGACAGGTGGTCACCTTCATGGTCTCCACCTGATCGACCGTGTTGCGGGTGGTGTAGAGAGCACCACCAAGATGGAGTGGGGGACGACCGTTGGTGTAGTTGTCTTCGATGACCAGATACTGCACTTCCTCGGCGTTGACGAACGGTGCCGTGAAGGTGTGCTTCTCGGTTTCAATATAGTTGTTGTCCTCGAAACCATCAGCGGCCAGCAGTTCCTTCACTTTCTCGTGAGGACGAGGGGTAATCTTGTCAATCATCGACCAGGGGAAGGTTATCTTTTTCTCGTCTTTCAGATAGTCGACGAACGAAGCCGGCACAAGTCCGTCGCTTACCCATCGCTCGGCATAGGCGAAGACACCGGCCTTCACCTTGTCGCCGTTGTGCGAGCAATTGTCCATGCTTTGTACGGTCAAAGGCACCTCTCCGGCCTTGAAGCGCTCATAGAGCAGGGCGGCCACCTTGCCCATGGCGAAGACGGGCGTGAGACCTCTCTGAAGGTCGGCTTCGTTGTAGCTGTAGCCTTTTTCGGTGATGGTGAAGGAAATCATCTGGAGCGACGGGGTCTTGAAGATTTCCACGAGGCGATTCCAGTCATTGAACTGATAATCAGCCTTTAATGCTTCCGTCACGGAGGCGATGACTTTCTTCTCGATGGTACCCGACGACTGAAGACTCACCAAGAGCGAGAGGTTGTTGTAGGGGGCATAGGCCTTGTCGATGACTTCAAAGTCGAACGTCTCGGCAACAATCACTCCTCGGTCATATTTGCCGGTGTTGAGTGCGTCGTTGAGAATGGCTGCTGGGAAGGCACGGAAGATGTTGCCACCGCCGAAATGCACCCATGTGGGTTCCTTGGCGGTCTTCTCGCGCACTTTTGCAATGTCAAACTTCGGAAGCTCATAGCCTTTGGCTTCCCATGGTGCGGCATTGAACTGGCCGCTCAGTATGTCGTTTAACTTCATGTTATTCTATTTTTATAGGAGTTCAGGAGTTCAGGAGTTACAGGAGTTCAGGAGTTGCAGACAATACTTTTAACGTCTGAATCTATGCGTTTGCTCCTTCATCGAAGAATCCGGGTTGCACGTATGGAATGCCCAGCTCGCGGTCAACGGTGGCGAGGATGCCTTGCACCTGTCCGAGCGCGAACATACGCCCCAGAAGCGTGTAGCCGGCATTGTGGCCGTGGCTCGACTCGTCCATGATGCCGCCTGGCTCATCGGTGAAGGTCATTCCGTGGTCAACGCGCATAGGCAGGTTGGCATTTTCTTTTTCGAAGATGCGGCAAAGCTCAATGATATCGGCCCGTCCTCCCAGATGCGAAGCCTCGGTGAAGTCGCCGTCGGGGAAGATGTGACACGAGCGCAGATGCACGAAATGGGTGCGCGAGGCAAACTTCCGGGCCATTTCCACCACGTTGTTATAGGCTCCGGCCGAGAGGCTTCCGGCGCAGAAGGTGAGGCCGTTGTGTTTATTGGGCACGGCATCGAGGAACCACTGAATGTCTTCCTCGGTGCGCACAATGCGCGGAAGACCGAGAATCTCGATGGGTGGGTCGTCGGGGTGAACGCACATGTTCATGTCGCATTCCTCGCACGTAGGCATGATGGCCTCGAGGAAATACTTCATGTTGGCGCGGAGCTGTGCCTTATCGATGCCTTTGTAGAGGTCGAGGAAGTCGCGAAACTTCTGGATGGGAGCCTCGTCGTTCTCGCTGAAGTTGCCGCTCACAAAGCCCTGCGTCTTGATGATGATGTTCTCCACCAGTTTGTGGTCTTTCTCGGGCGTCATGGTCTTAGCCAGCTCATCGGCCTCTGCGAGCACGTTGCGCCCTTGTCCTACACCCTCGGGGAACTGGAACTCGGCCCATTCCTCACGTGCGCCTTCGCGTTTCAGGATGTAGATGTCGAAATACGCGAACTCTGCATAGTTGAAATAGAGGTTGGTAGAGCCGTTCGGGTTCTGGTGAAGCAGGTCGGTGCGTGCCCAGTCGAGCACGGGCATGAAGTTGTAGCAGATGGTATGGATGCCCTCTGCCGAGAGGTTTCTCAGGCTTTCCTTGTACACCTCAATCTGGTGGTCGCGGTCGGGACCTCCATACTTGATGGTTTCCACCACGGGCAACGACTCAACGACGCTCCATCGCATGCCGTAGCTCTCGATGTACTCGCGCAGGTCGCGAATTTTCTCTCTTGTCCACACTTCTCCGAGCGGAACATCATGAAGGGCGGTGACGATGCCCTCCACGCCGATTTGTCTTAACATGGCAAGGGTGATTTTGTCTTTCTTGCCAAACCATCTCCAAGTTCTTTCCATATATCTTTATTTAAATAATGAGTTTCTTTGGTGGTATTAGGTGTATCCTTCTATTCCCAAACGACCAAACGACCAAACAACCAATCCCCCAAACGACCAAACGACCAATCCCCCAATCTCCCAACTCTATCGTGCGAGCATCTCGCGAATGTCATCAAGCGACCCGTCGTTGGGTGCGGGTTCCATGCCGAGCAGATGGCAGAGCAGGGGATAGAGGCAGACATTGCGGAAGTGGGGTAGGGTAACGTGTCTGAAACCTGGTCCCACGGCACGAAACAGGGCGTGCATGTCGTTGAAGTCGGGGTCGAAGCCATGTGAGCCTCGCTCTTCGAGATAGGTGTCTATTTCCCATCCCACATCGGGAATGACCACGATTTCGCCTATTCGGTCGTTGGTGCCATAGTGGAGCCGGGCGGGAATGTCGGCCTTGCGCCAGAAGCGAATGTGCGCCACGTTTTCAAGTACACCGCAGATGGAGTCGGTGAACCCCTCGGCGGGATAGATGTTGGCCGGGATGTTGCCTTCGATGGCTTTCACCCAATGGCGCGGAAGCATGGCGGAAATGTTGATGAGCCGTTCCTCGGTGATGGGCGTCATTCCGTGGTCGCTCACCACGATGAAGTTGATGCGGGGACCGATGGGCAAGGCTATGAGTCGCTGGTAGAGCGTCTGCATCAGCCGGTCCATCTTCATCACGGCGTCGCGTGTGTGCTTCGATTGCGGTCCAAAGCGGTGGCCGTTGGCATCGGGTTGCTCAAAATAGGCCATCACCAGACGGGGACGCTCGGCGGCGGGCAACGAGAGCATCTCTATGATGCCGTCGACGCGCTCATTGAATGTCAGCTGGGGTTTCTCATCATACTCGTGATAATGCCATGGCGACATGTCTTGCACCTTCACGTCAGACCCAGGCCAATAGTACACGGCAGCCCTTTGTCCGTTCTTCTGCACGGTGTTCCAGATGGGCTCTCCACCATAGTAGCGACCGTTAGACTTCGTCTTGGGGTTGCCCAGCGAGAAGCGCTCGCCGGTGGTGGCGTCGTAGAAGGAATTCGACACGATGCCGTGGTGGTCGGGATAAAGCCCCGTGGCCAGCGTATAATGGTTGGGGAAGGTCTTCGAGGGGAACGACGGTATGAGTGCCGACTCCACGCCGATGGAGGCCATGTAGTCGAAGAACGGCGTGTCGTAAAATTGCGTGTAGTCCCATCGGAAACCGTCGAGCGACACAACAACGGTGTAGGTATCGTTGTCGGTCTGTGAATGTGCCGGCAATGTTGCCAGGCAGATGACCACAAGGATGAGTGTTCTCAGTTGTTTCATGTCTTCTGCGTTTGTTTTATTCGTGATGATAGGGCTCACCCTTGATGATGGTGCACGCCCTGTAGATTTGCTCAAGGAATATCATCCTCACCATCTGGTGCGAGAATGTCATCAGCGAAAGCGACACCAGCTCGTTGGCCCTGTCGTAGACGGCAGGCGAGAATCCGTAGGGACCGCCAATGATGAAGACGAGCCTTCGTGCGCTCTGCTGCTTTTTCTCTATCCAGGCGGCGAACTCAACGCTCCGGCGCTCTTTGCCCCGCTCATCGAGCAGCACCACATGGTCGGCCGGCTCCAGTTGCCTCATGATGAGCTCGCCCTCGCGCTCCTTCTGCTGATCTTCGCTCAGGCTCTTGGTGTTCTTCAGCTCCGGGATGGTCACCATGTCGAAGGGCATGTAGTGGCCAATGCGCTCCGTGTAGTCGTCGATGCAGGCTCCGATGTGCTTGTCAATGGTGCGTCCGATGACGATGAGTCGTGTCTTCATGCTCCTTTGATGTCTGGTTTCGATGCACGTGGCGGATGCTTTTTGGCGTTCTTGCATACGGGACACAACGACTCGTCGCCGTCCATGCCCTCGTATTCACCCACGCGCTTCGGGTTCATGGGGAACCATCCTTTCTGAACACGCTTCTTCTGGGCAAACAGCTCACCGATGCCCCAAAGGAACGACGCTCCCGTGACTCCCAGAATGGCCGACACGGCGATGCCGCTCTTCTCGCTCGCAAACCAGTTGGGAACGATGAAGGCCATTCCAATGCACACGATGCCGACAATCAGGTAGACCCACCAGTAGCGCGTGCCGGTGTAGTATTCCTGCTTGATGACCAATGGGTGGCACAAGCCGATGATGAGAAATGTGCTTACAGCAATGATGATTCCGGTATAATGTAGTTCCATATTCCTTTTTAATACGTCTCTTTTTGCGGCAAATGTTTTGGCCACGGACTAACACGGACTAACTCGGAGACCTCGCTTCATTTCAGTGCGCAGCCGCTCCCCTCCTTCGGAGGGGCTGGGGGAGGTTCTTTCTCGCTTCATTTCTGTGCGCAGCCGCTCCCCTCCTTCGGAGGGCTGGGGGAGGTTCTTTCTCGCTTCATTTCTGTGCGCAGCCGCTCCCCTCCTTCGGAGGGGCTGGGGGAGGTTCCTATATCACCGCCATCGCCCCCATGCCGAGCATCCATGCCACGATGACCGTCCAGCCCACATGGCGGAAGAACCACCAAACGTGCATGCGCTCCATCTTGATGAGTGCGAGCCCGCTCACGCTTCCCAGGAGCAGCACGTTGCCACCCATGGCCGACGAATAGGCAATGACCTTCCAGAAAAGATGGTTCTCGCCCAGGGCACTCACCACCTGCTGGGTTTCATGCATGGAGAAGAAGGTTACCGACGTGGCGAAGTTGTCGAGCACACAGCTGATAAGCGCCGCGAGCGTTCCCATCAGCCAGGTGTTGTCAATGTAGACCGTCAGCTGGCGAGTCAGCCAGCCAATGGCACCCGTTTCCTGAACCACGCCGACCGCCAGGATGATGCCCATCACGTAGAGCATCAGCTGCATCACGCCATACTGGAGCACGCGCGGCGTGCGGCGCTGAATCATCTGGTCGGCATTCATCAGCTTTCGGTTCATCACCTCGTTGACAATCCAGAGCACCGAGAGCACGCAAAGGGCTCCGAGGAAGGGACTGAGGTGGGTGATGGCGCGAAACGACGGTATGAACCAGAGGCCGCCGATGCCCACGATGAGCATCACCAGGCGCTGCCACACCTTCAGATTGGTGTCGTCGCCGCGATAGGGCATACCACTGCTCTGTATGTCGATGCGCTCGGGCAGCTGGCGCGCTATCCACAGGGTAGGCAATATCCAGCCCAACAGACAGGGAACGGCCAGCGAGGCGGAGAAGCTGGTGGCACTCACATGGCCCGTAGTCCAAAGAAGCAGTCCCACGGGGTCGCCGATCACCGTGAGCGCACCGCCGCAATTGGCGGCAATGATGATGGCCGAGCCGTAGAGCATGCGGTGGCGGCGGCTGGGCAACATCTCGCGCATCAGCACAAGCAGCATGGTGGCCACGGTCAGGTTGTCGATGTTGGCCGACACGATGAACGCAATGGTGGAGAGCGTCCAGAGCAGCTGGCGGCTCTTGCGCGTGTGAGCCCATTTGCGGAAGAAGTCGAAGCAGCCGTTGTTGTCGAGAATCTCCACAATCGTCATGGTGGCAAGCAGGAAGATGACCAGACCGGCACCACGGCTCACGTAGTTGATGAACACGTTTTCGGCCACATAGTCCTTCACCGCCGAGCTGGTGGCCACGGCCCCGCTCAGGAAGCCCTCATAGTCGTCGGCATGAGTGCTCATCACGAAGTCGGCCCCGTAGCAGATATACAGCACCCAGCCCACCGTGCCGGCCATGATGGCAGCTGCAGCACGGTTCACGTTTGTTACCTGGCTCGTGGCTATCAGTACAAACCCAAGGAGGATGATGCAAATAATGAATAGTGTCATATATTGAGTGCAAAGTTACGAATAAATCGGCATTTCGCCAAAAAAAACGGCAACGTAGGACTATTAAAAATCTGTTAATTAAGGGTGTCTTCCCGTTAATTTTTCTTACATGTCTGATTGACAACAAGTTACGCAACGCATTTTAGTGAAAAGTGATAATTGACAAGTGATAAGTGAAAAGTGGGAAAAACAGCGTCTTTTTCGACTAAAAATGCCAGATTAAGTGAATTTAAATGCCGTCTTTCCAACTCAAAGACAACAATCAAGCGCTCTTTCGGGGTGCAATGACAGAAATAACCCACAAATGCACGTGGGCATCGAGGATAAGGGGGACGCGAATTACGACACCCTTGGTAGAAGCCAAAAGACAACCCTCATCATTCCATTCTTGCCACGGACTATCACGGACTGACTTTGCCTTTTCTTCCGTCCTCCTCTCAGTTCTCGGTTAGAAAACTGTCCCACGTCCCAACGTCCCATCGTCCCATTAAGCAGGTTACGATATGCAGATGATACCTGTCCGATATGGGTTATAATAATATAATATATT
>JAFWQE010000174.1 GCA_017509155.1 Prevotella sp. | reverse complement strand
CCGCAGTAGGCGGTATTTCCCAAGATGCAGTAAGTGCTTTGATATTCAATATGCGATAGCCTCATGCTCCAGACATTCTTAATCTTCAGGCTGGTGCCGGAGAACATCTCAATGCACGGCCTGTTTGAGGCAATAATGTCGAGACTTTTGCCCGTGATGGTGACGTTGGCGCCTTGGTAGATGATGATGCCATGATGATTGCTGCTCAATTTTAATTCGCTGAACCCCTCCAAGACGACGGTCATGTCGCTGTAGATTTCTATGCCCGTGGCTTTTCCTGTTGAAAACATCATGTCGGTGAGAGTGAGCGTCTTGGCATCGCTGCTGAGCGAGGCGGTGCCGCTGTCGATGCGCGAGTTGTTGGAGTGGTTGTGGGTGCTTCCCGGCTGCAGTTCGTAGCCGCCGACCTTCACATACGCTCCCCATGCCTTGCCGGCAATGGCCAGCAGGGGCAACATGATAAGGATAAGTTTCTTCATAATTGCTAAAGTTTTATGCCGCTCGTTTCGGACGGCTGGGTTAATCATTTAATATCGTTGCAAAAATAGGCAAAAAAAATGAAACTTGCAAATATATTCAACCTATTTTTGAGAATTTGTTAATAATCAATTGGAAGCTTTACCACCATACGAATGTCGTCTTGCAGAAAACAAGTTGTTGTATAATCGAAGGTCAAACGTCGTTTAACTGAAAGCAACTTGTTGGTTAAGCAAAAAAACTATTGCTGTCCGCTAAAAACATCGCCTTTTATCTCCTATACTCTTATCCAACAGTGTTTCGGACACGAAGCAGAATATGAGGCTGACAACGAATTTGACGAATAAGACGAATAGCTTATCCTTAGAAACAGAAAATCCGGTGGATCCGCAATCAGTGTTCAAAAAACAAACGAATACGGATGACTCGGATTATATTGCGGATATTGTGGTTCGACAACGAATTTGACGAATAAGACGAATAGCTTATCCTTAGAAACATAAAAATCCGGTGGATCCGCAATCAGTGTTCAAAAAACAAACGAACACGGATGACTCGGATTGCGGATATTGTGGTTCGACAACGAATTTGACGAATAAGACGAATAGCTTATCCTTAGAAACAGAAAATCCGGTGAATCTGTGCAATCAGTGTTCAAAAAACAAACGAACACGGATGACTCGGATTCTACGGATATTGTGGTTCGACAACGAATTTGACGAATAAGACGAATAGCTTATCCTTAGAAACAGAAAATCCGGTGAGTGCAATCAGTGTTCAAAAAACAAACGAACACGGATGACTCGGATTCAACTCGGATATCGTGGTTCGGCTTGTCAAAGTCTCGAAGAGACGAAAGAACACAGACGGGGGTGTTTACCCCCGGTTAATGATGCGACAACAAATAAAGCCCCGAGGGGGCGGTAGAGGACTAAAATAACTGATACTGAACAAGTAACAAGTTCTGTCGCCCATACTGGGCTGGAAAACTTTGAATGATGATAGACCAGGGGCTAGCACCCCTGTCTGTCATCTATCGCACCTTTGGGGCTTTTCCCCGGACACTAATAAAAAATCTAGATTTTTCTCGTCAAAACCGTATGCTTCGAACCAAAAAATCTAGATTTTTCCTAAACGTTTCGGCAATGTGATCAAACACAATCGCCGCGCCTTAACGGGCATTTTGCTTTATCAGATGCCGAGCTTCTTGCGGATTTCCTTGGGGATGGCGTTTTTGTTGACGAGGAAGTCCATGGTGTTGGCAGCCACGAAGGCCTTCGTCATGTACCATGTTCCCTTGTAGTCGCCGTACTCGCCCCAAGAGTTCTTCACCATGTAGTACTCCTTGCCGTTCTGGTCTTTTGCCAGTCCGTAGATGTGCATGCCGTGGTCGTCGGTGAGTTCCCAGTTGTCGAAGCGCTCCTGACGCATCTCCTGTGTGGGCACGATCTCAGGGGCGTTGACGCCCAGCGAGTCGAGTTTGCTCTTCTTCTCTGTGGAGGTGAGTCGCAGCCAGCGTGCGGCGTCGCTGCCGGTGAGGCTCTGCACCTTCTTGGTATCGTAGGCAATGCCGAGGCCCTTGCGGGTGAATCCTTCTTCCGACACGTCGCCACCCCATGCGATGGTGTAGCCGTTGGCCAGTGCGTTGTCGATGATCTGCATCATCTCGTCCATAGGAACGTTGTAGCTGCGGTCCCAACGCCAGTTGTCCTGTACCTCAACGGGGAAGGCGGTGTAGAAGGGATGGTGAGTGTAGGATGTAATGCTTACATAGTCGTCCCAGTTGAGTCCGAGGCTTGCGGCGAAGCTTTTCGGAGTGTATTTCTTTCCCTCGTAGACAAATTCCTCGGGACACTCGCCCAGATAGGCGTTGATGATGCCCTGCAGACCGGGCTTCCACTGGTTAGAGATTTTCTTGGCACTGCTCTTGGCAACGGCTGCCACGTAGGGCTCCATCACACTGAAGAACTCGTTGAAGTTGGCCAGCGAGTCGCCCTGCATGGTGCCTGGCAGGGGCATGGCCGTCTCGGGGCAGATGCCGTGGTTCTTGATGATGATGAGCACGTCGCCGGCGCTGCCGCCTTGCGAGAACTGGCTATCGCCGTGCATGCGCACGGTCAGCTCGGCACGCTCCATGTAGTCCTTGTTGGCCACGAACATCTCGCAGAGGTCATAGCTCTTGCCCGTCTTCTTCAGTATCTCGCTCTCGAAGAACGAAAGGGTGGAGTAGGCCCAGCAAGTGCCCGAACGGTTCTGGTCCTTGACGGAGGTGATGGGCAGTTGTTTGATGGTGGTGAAGACCGGCTTGTTCTCGTCGGCCTTTTCCTGTGCCATGGCGCCGGTGGCCATTGTGGCCAGCAGCGCGAGGGTGATGATTTTTTTCATGCTGTTCTTTTTATTTGTGATTGAATGTTTACGGGTGTTGTTGGCGTCGCCGCCCACATGGCTATTGCGCCATGAATGCCTCCACGTCCTTGGGATGGTAGGGTATGAGCTGCTGGCCGAGGAACCGGCAGCCGTCTTTTGTGATGAGGATGTCGTCTTCGATGCGGATGCCGCCGAAGTCCTTGTAGGTCTCAATCAGGTCGTAGTTCAGGAAATCCTTGTGGAGACCTTGGGCGCGCCAGTCGTCGATGAGGGCGGGAATGAAGTAGATGCCCGGCTCATCGGTCATGACGAAGCCCTCCTGCAAACGCTTGCCGCAGCGCAGGGCGTTGGTGCCGAACTGTGTTGACGGCTGCGTCTCGTCGTCGAAGCCCACGTAGTTTTGTCCCAGTCCCTCCATGTCGTGCACGTCAAGACCCATCATGTGGCCGAGTCCGTGGGGCAGGAACATGGCGTGGGCACCGGCCCTGACGGCGTCCTCGGTGTCGCCCTTCATCAGTCCCAGCTCCTTCAGCTTGTCGGTCATGAGGCGGCAGACGTCCATGTGCACGTCCAGCCAGCGCACGCCTGGACGGGCCACCTGAAGGGCATAGTCGTGGCAGGCCTCAACGATGGAGTAGATGTCGAGCTGTCGCTGCGTGAACTTTCCGTTGACGGGGAAGGTGCGCGTGTTGTCGGAGCAGTAGTTCTCAGCATTCTCGGCGCCGGCGTCGCAGAGGGCAAGTCGTCCGCTTTCGAGCACGTTGTACGACGGGTTGCCGTGCATGATCTCGCCGTGCTGCGTGAAGATGGTGGCAAAGCTCTCGTGCTCACCCAGTGAGTGTGCCATGCCGTCCACCTGTCCGCCAATGTATTTCTCGGTCAGTCCTGGCCGTGTGAGGCGCATGGCGTGGGTGTGCATCTGGTAGCCTATGGCGCATGCCTTCTCTATCTCGGCTATCTCGCGCGGCTCTTTCACCTGCCGCATGGCCACGATGGCCTTGATGAGCCTGACGCTCGCTGCAGCCTTCTGTTCGCTGGGATGCAGGCCAAGCAGATCCATGAGCTGTATCTTGTTGTCGTGGCGATAGGGCGGAAGGAAGTGAATGGTGCGCTTTGTGCGACGGGCTTCGTCGATGATGGTCTTCAGCTGTTTCATCGGAGCGGTGTGGGCCACGCCGCTCTGGGCGGCCATGTCGCTCACGCTGTCCACCGAGCCATACCACACGATGTCCTCGATGTCGATGTCGTCACCCACCAGTGTTTCCTGCTGTTGGTCGATGTCGATGACGCCCACGAGGCCGTCGCGCCGCAGTCCGAAGTAGTAGAGAAACGAGGAATCCTGACGGAAAGGGTAGTAGGCGTTGTTGGGATAGTTACAAGGTGACTCGTTGTTCCCGAATAAAACAACGATGCCGCTCTCCACCATCTGTGAGAGGCGGGAACGGCGTTCTTGGTATACTTCTTTGCTAAACATAATTGTTCTAAATGTCGTATAATTGTTGCAAAGATACGCATTTATATTGATAATACAGCGAAATGAAATGATAATTAAATGAAAAATGTTAACTTTGCACTTCAAATCAGGCTTTTTGAAGCATCAGATAGCGAGTATAAGAATGAAAATCAACCGTAATACAGGTCTTGTGTTGGAAGGTGGCGGCATGCGTGGCGTGTTCACCAGCGGAGTGCTCGATGCGTTCATGCGCAACGACCTTTGGTTCCGTTATGTGGTGGCTGTCTCGGCCGGTGCCTGCAATGGCATGTCCTACATCAGTCGTCAGATCAGGCGTGCACGTCTGTCAAACATCGACCTTCTGGCCAAATACAAGTATATCGGGTTGCGTCATCTGGTCACGCAGGGCAGCATCTTCGACCAGAAGCTGCTCTACGACGACTTCCCCAACAAGCTGCTGCCCTTCGACTGGGATGCCTATGCCGACAATCCGGCAGAGTTTGAAATGGTGACCACCAACTGCAGGACCGGCCAGGCATGCTACCTCTCTGAGAAACACGACAAGCAGCGCGCGCTCGACATCGTGAAGGCCAGCAGTTCGCTTCCCTTCGTAAGCAAGATTGTGGAAGTGGACGGAGAGCCCATGCTCGATGGCGGTATCGTGGACAGCATCCCCTTGATGCGCGCCATAGAGAAAGGGCATGAGCTGAACGTGGTGGTGGCCACGCGCAACCGTGGCTACAGGTCGAGTGAGCAAGACCACAAGACCCCTCCCTTCATCTATAAGAACTATCCCCGTCTGCGTGTGGCATTGAGCCATCGTTGCGAGGTCTACAACCAGCAGCTACAGATGATTGAGCAGATGGAGGATGAAGGGAAAATCGTCTGCATCCGTCCTGAGCGACCACTCGAAGTGGACAGGATGGAAAAAGACGTGGAGAAACTGGAGCGGCTCTACGAGGAAGGACTGGCGCTGGGTGAGCGCTTCTGCCGCGAACATCTGGCCAGCGATTAGGCCAGACGCATCATCAGCATCTCGAGATTCTTCTGGCGCGTGGCGTCCATAATCAGGAAGATGTCGATGAGCCACCATATTCCGCAGCCGCCGCCCGTGAGCAACTTGCCTATGCCCATGCCGATGTCGCCGATGAAGAACCGGTCTACGCCCAGCGTTCCGGTCAGGATGGAGAGGATGAGCGCGATGGTTGGGTCTTTCATCTGCATCAGCAGAATCTGAAGGGAGTTCTCGTCAAGGCGACTGTAGAGGATGCGGCTCTTCAGCGATTCTATGCTCATGGGGGGCAGTTTGTCTGCGTAGGCCATAAGCATCTGGTTGATTCTTTGTTCGTCCATATCTTTCTTTTTCTTTTTTATGTGTTCTGTCCGTGTGGCTATCACGTCGTTCAGATGTGCAGGATATTCCTCGCTACCAGCCACACGCAATAGCTCACCACGTAGAACATCACCACATGTCTGTTCTCGGCAAAACGTTGTACCTTCTGCTGCCAATCGCCTCGGAGGAAGAACCTTTCAACGATGAGCAGCAGAAGATAGGGAGCGGCGTAGATGAGAAACCAGTTGTAGCGCAGCGCTCCCACCACATCGCCATGCAGCAAGGCATGCACGGCACGTTGTCCGCCACAGCCCGGACACTGCAGTCCGGTCAGCAGCTTGAACGGGCATTTGGGCATCCACACGCTCTCTGCGGGGTCTACCAGCAAGAGCAGTGCCAGCGCAGCGAGCAATAACAGGCCGATGGCAATCTTTTTCAACTCCGGTTACATCGAATCCATGTAGCCCTTGGCGATGGCGAAGCCGTAAAATGCCATGTAGATGATCTGAATGACCAGACCCACTCCAATGCCGATGAAGCTCCATTTCTTGGCTTCTGCGGCTTCAGCCATGGCAGCCTGATACTGGCCGGTGTTGTAGAGGCTGTCCACCTTTGTAGCCTTAATGATGGCATAGATGCCCAAGGGAAGGCAGCAGCAAAGGGTAGTGAAGATGGCGAGGATGAGGTTGTTGTTGGGCTTCATGGGCGGCATGGTGTTGCGCTGTTGTCCGTAAGCCTGCTGCTGTCCGTAGGCTTGCTGCGGATTGTAGCCCTGTTGCGGGTTGTAGCCCTGCGGCTGCTGTGGGTTGTAGCCCTGTTGCGGGCGCTGCGGGTTGTAGCCTTGCTGAGGCTGTTGCGGGTTGTAACCCTGGCCATACTGGCCGTTGTTCTGGGGCGTGTAGCCCTGTCCGTTAGGATTGTTGTCCATGTTGTTGATTTTTAGAGGTTTATACTTATTTGTTTGTTTTCAGCAAATCGGGGCGCAGTCTGCGCGTCCTTTCCATGGCCTGCTCCAGTTCCCACTCCTTGATCTTCGCCTCGTGGCCGCTGAGCAGGATGTCGGGCACGCGCCATCCTTTGTATTCCGCGGGCCTTGTGTAGATAGGAGCTGCCAGCAGGTCGTCCTGGAAGCAGTCGGAGAGCGCACTCTGCTCGTCACCCACCACGCCGGGAATGATGCGCACGATGGCGTCCGCCATGACCGCTGCAGCCAGTTCGCCACCCGTCAGCACGTAGTCGCCGATGGATATCTCACGTGTGATGAGGTGGTCGCGTATCCGTTGGTCGATGCCCTTGTAGTGCCCGCACAAAATGATGATGTTGTTGAGCAGCGACAGGTCGTTGGCCACATGCTGGTTGAACTGCTCGCCGTCGGGCGACGTGAAGATGACCTCGTCGTAGTCTCTTTCAGCCTTCAGGGCAGAGATGCAGCGGTCAATGGGTTCTATCTGCATCACCATGCCGGCAAAGCCCCCGTATGGATAATCGTCCACGCGGCGCCATTTGTCGAGCGTGTAGTCGCGCAGGTTGTGCAGATGAATCTCTGCCAGTCCTTTCTTCTCAGCCCTTGCCAGAATGGATTCGTGGACAAACCCCTCCAGCATTTCGGGAAGCACGGTAATGATGTCTATTCTCATTTCGATGACAAAGATACGTTATTTTTTCGAAATGGCCATCATTCTGTTTCAATATTTTTTAAAAGAAATAGCAATTTGTTTTTTCCGGCGGCTCCTTTTCCTGTGCTTGGAGGTGTCGGAAAAGTGCGTCCAAACCTTAAAAAACCTTGCGTATAGGTGGCATTATCGTTTAAAAATACCTAAAAGAATGGCTATTGATGAAATCGAAAGAAGCTTTTTTTTCGTAACTTTGCAAAGATCAAAGAACCCTAAACAAAATCATTTATGTCAAAGACAATTCAACTTCAAATCGACAAAAGCCGCACGCTGATTGAAGGTTTCCGCCATCATCTGGCGGAGCTGACGGCACGCGGCATCAGTGAAGACGACCTCCGCAGAATGGAGAAAGACCTCGATGAACTGGCTAAGATCAACGAAGAGTGCGATGCCATCCGTGCCGACCTGTCGCAGAAGGTGAAGCACATGAACGGAATCTTAGCCGACGTGAAGCGCTCGTATGTGGACAAGAAGAAGGTCATCAAGGTGAACTTCCTGCAGGAGGAGTGGATGAAATACGGCGTTCAGGACAAGCGCTGAGGCCTTCATTCTCAGTAGCCATAGATTTCGCGCAGCTTGCTGGCGAGAGCCTCTCCGCGCAGGTCTATGGCTATGATGGTTCCCTGGCCGTCGAGAAGTATGTTGGCGGGTATGGCCATGAGTCCATAGGTGGAGGCGGCCAATGACTTCCATCCTTTCAGGTCGGAGATATTGGGCCATTCCATTCCCACATCGACGATGGCGCGTTTCCAGTTCTCGAGGTTGTTGTCGAGCGAAACGCCCACCACTCCGAATCCTTTTGCGTGGTATTTCTTGTAGGCAGCCACGACGTTGGGCATCTCATGCCGGCATGGTCCGCACCAGCTTGCCCAGAAGTCGATGAGCACGTAGTTGCCCCTTCCGCACCATTCGCTCAGGCTGCGCGGACTGCCCGATGGGTCGTTCATGGTGAGATTGGTGAACGAGAGTCCGGGATGCCGCTTCTCCAGTCCGGCGAGCACGCGCTTGGGCTGGTCCATGGCGATGTGGTGGTAGTAGTCTTTTGTGGGGTCGATGACGGCTTTCAGCGTCTCGTAGTCCATGTCGTGGCACATCTGCGCGATGAAGGCAGCGGGAATCATGTTGTCCTGGTTCTTCCAGATGGCCTCCAGAATGATGCTGTCGCCACGCTGTCTGATGCCGTCCATGGCGCTCTCCAGCTGTTTCATTGCCTGCCGCATCTCGCTGTCGCTGGCAGTGGCCTTTGGCTGGTATTTGTCGTAAAGGCGGTAGGCTTCGTCGTCGAGGTCGTCGAGCTGTCGGCATATCTCATTGTAGCGCACGGTCAGGATGGAGCCTGTCACGGTGCCGTCGTTCATGTCTGCCGTGACGGGTGTCCCGTCGGCAATCATGTAGACAGCCTGCCCACCCTGGTTGGTCTCGGTGCGCAGCTGCATGAATGTGTTCCTGTCGATGGTGCCATTGTAGCTCCATTTCCCATTGGTCACGACGATACTGTCCATGATGCTCCTGGCGCCATGGCGTTGCATCAGGACCACCTTGACGTCGGCAGGCGCGGTCCCCGACACTGACATCTCCACCGTCTCCTGCGCCATTGCCAACAGGGGCAGCAGCACAATGAGTAGGGCAAAAAACCTCTTGTTCATATATCTTTCTTGACTTTCAGGAGTTCTAAACCGGTCTGGAGTGTGGGAGTTTGGGAGTGTGGACGATACGTATCACCTCTCACTTGTTACCTATTGGAGTTTGGGAGTTTAGGAGTCTGGGAGTTCTCTGCAAGCAGAGCGACCAGAGGTCGAGCGTGGACGATACTTGTCACCTCTCACTTGTTACCTATTGGAGTTTGGGAGTTTAGGAGTTTGGGAGTGTGGACGATACTTGTCACCTCTCACTTATCACTTGTCACTTATTTTGGGAGTTTAGGAGTCTGGGAGTTTAGGAGTTCTTTGCAAGCAAAGCGAACAAGTTCGAGCGTGGACGATACTTCTCACCACTCACTTCTCACTTAAACATCCCCCTCGGGGGCTTGGGGGGCTTACCCTTGTCACTTCTCACCACTCACTTCTCACTTAAACATCCCCCTCGGGGGCTTGGGGGGCTTACCCTTGTCACCACTCACTTCTCACTTAAACATCCCCCTCGGGGGCTTGGGGGGCTTACCCTTGTCACTTCTCACCTCTCAGTTCTTTGCAAGCAAAGCGACCAAGGTCGAGCGCTCAGTTTTCTACATCCCCCTCGGGGGCTTGGTGGCTTCCCCCTCCCTTGGGGAGGGGCTGGGGGTGGGTTTGCGAAACTTGTATACCTTATTATATATATGCCCTATTTGTACTCCTTGATTTCCTGCTGTCCGGTCATGGCGCGGTAGGCGTTGTGTGCCAGTGCGGTGAGCTCGTCTTCGCCAGGATACACGAATACGGGAGCGAGATACTCCAGTCGGCGGCGCAGTTCGTCGGTTACGTATTTGCTGTTTGCAATGGCGCCGGTCAGTAATATCGCATCGACCTTTCCGCAGTTCACTGGTGCGAGCGAGCCCAGATAGCGAGCCGTCTGGTAGATCATGGCGTCGAACACCAGCTTCGCCTTCTTGTCGCCGTTGGCAATGCGGCGTTCCACCTCTATGCAGTCGTTGGTTCCCAGGTGGGCCGTCAGTCCGCTGTGTCCGTTCAGCTTGCGGAGCATCTCGGCCTCGGTGTATTGTCCGCTGTAGCAGAGCTTCACCAGCTGCACCGACGGCAGCATTCCGGCTCTTGAGACGCTGAAGGGTCCGTCGCCGCTAAGTGCGTCGTTGCACTCCACGGTGCGTCCGTGCTTGTGGAGTCCGAACGACACTCCGCTGCCCATGTGGCACACGATGAGGTCCTGCTCTTCATATTTCACGCCGTGCTCGCGACAGTAGCGCTTCGCAATCTCGCGCTGGTTGAGTGCGTGCCAGATGGTCTGGTGGGGCAGTTCCGGCAGACCCGTGATGCGTGCCACGTCGTCCAGCTCGTCCACCACTCCCGGGTCCACCGTGAAGGCGTGGCATCCCGGAATCTCGCGGGCGATGCTCAGTGCGATGAGCGACCCCAGGTTGCAGGCGTGGTGAAGGCGCGGATGCTTGGTGTCTTCAATCACCTTGTCGTTCAGTTCGTAGACACCGCTCTCGATGGGTTTCACCAGTCCGCCGCGGCCCACTACGACCTGGAAGTCTTCTTTCTTGTATCCTTCTTTCTCGAGCGCCTCTACGAGCTTCTGCTTGCGGTAGTCGAACTCGTCCATGATGAAAGGATACTGACAGAGTTCTTCGTAGGGATGGTTCAGGGTGGCGTGCCACTCCAGGTCCTCGTTGTTGAAGACGCCCACCTTCGTGGAAACCATTCCTGGGTTGATAGCTAAGATCTTCATAATATAAATAGGATTTTTAGTTGTTTCTTCTTCTCCCGCCAGCCGCCTTCTTCTGGCCGTTGGCGGGGACGTGGGGTCTTATGGCCTTCGCCTCATTCCACTTGCAGGCATGCCATGGCCAGACTGTTGTACTTCGTCTCGGCGCTGTCGCTGCGCGACGTGAGCGTCACGGGGCAGCTGGTGCCCTGCAGTCCCACGGCCAGCTTGGTGTCGGTGAAGGCCGTGATGGCTTTGTAGAACACGTTGCCGGCCTCGATGTCGGGCATGATGAGAACGTCGGCGTCGCCCTCCAGCGGACTCTTGATGCCCTTGATGTCGGCAGACTCCTTGTCGACGGCACACTTCAGATCGGTGGGTCCATCCACGATGGCCTGGCCGAACTCTCCGGCGCGACACATCTCCACGAGCCGCTCATAGTCGAGCGTAATGGGGAATTTCGGCGACACCTTCTCGGTGCAGTGCACGAGGGCAATGCGCGGTGCGTTGATGCCGTAGGCCTCGCAGAGGCGGATGCTGTAGCGTATCTGCGCGATGCGCTGTTCCAGTGTGGGGTTGGGAATGACGGCAGGGTCGGTCATGAACAGCAGCTTGCGATGGCCGGGAATCTTCATGGCCGAGACGTGCGAAAGGACGTTGCCCACGGGCAGCAGTCCCTCTTCGCGGTTCTCTTTGTTGATGATGGCGCGCAGCAGCACGTCGGTGTTCAGTATACCCTTCATCACCACCTGCGCCTCGCCTCGCCTCACCATGCGCACGGCTTCGCGCGCCGATGTCTCGGGCGTTTCAAGATGTACCACCTGGATGTCAGCCCATCCCTCACTTGTGGCCCGCTCTATTGCTTCGCGCGAGTGGTCGTCGATAGCTTCAATGGCCACCACCTTGCAGGGCTTGCGGGTCATCAGCCGCTGCGTCAGTTCGCTAAAGTCTTTGATCTGTTCCATGCTTTTATTTTTGCGCAAAAATACGAATTTTCCCCCAATCGGCCAAATAAAAACCAAAGAAATGCACGCACGGGCCGTTTTTCTGTGCGTGAAATGATCTGGTGGCTTATAACAGCATCCAGCATCGGAAACTCCTAGGATGGCTTCGTGGTTGATGCAGCAAGAAAGACTACTCTTTATACACATTTGTATAGGCAATACAATTGGCAACGAATGCAACGCTTTCAATGGTTAGCGGAGAAGACGGCCTGCAAGGCCAGCAGCAACCAGCCCAGGGCAACGCCCTGGGTATTATATGATGGCCTATGTACGCAGGGGCAAAAGAATTGATTATCTTCATCTGGGAAAACGCTTTTGCCCCTGCTTTGTAACACACGACCATAGTACCCAGGACGTTGCCCTGGGCTGGTTGCTGCTGGCCTTTCAGGCCGATTATTTCAGATGTGTATAAAGAGTAGGCAAGAAAGAGGGGCGGTTCATTCCGTATCTTCGTCCAGTAAATCAAGCAAGCCGTTGGGCGAAAAGACGGGGAGGCTGCTGAATTCAGTGAAATCTTTGACATTGATGGTTACAATGCAGCTGCACTGTCCAGCCAAGGCACTCTGGTATTGAAGCATGTCTTCAAAGTCCTTTACCTCTTGGCGTAAGGCGGCACGTAACTGATACCTGTCCATATTGAGCACGGTTATCTTGCTCTCTAACATGCGCTCAATCTGATAAATCTGTGTTTGTGGCACCTTGTTCCGTTTCAAGATGTAGGCAATGTTTGCGAACGTAAGATAGGAGGCAAACAGGTTGATTTCTCCATTGATTCCAGCTTGCAGAATCTGTTGGCAAGCTTTCTGTTCCTTCCTTGCGAGAACAATCTCCAGCAGGATGTTTGTATCGATGAAAACGTTTTTCATTTCCTTTCCCTCCTGTCTTCAACGATGGCGGCCAGCAAAGGGTCTTTCTTCAGCTCTTCTTGAGTGAATTCCTTTAGATGCAAATTGCCGAGCATTTCCACCTCAGCCGACAATGTGCGATTTCTCCGGCGTACTTTCTCGTTTGCCGTACCATCTGGCTGTGTGTTGTCCGTCTTGGCTGATTTAATGAGCTTGTCAGCAAGCCATTCACGGTCGCTTTGCGGAAGGGACAGACTCTGTATGTATGCCCACAGGTTATTCAATGCAAGTGTCGTCATGATACAATCTTCTTTGGTTCTTGGCGGCAAAGATACACAAATAATTCGAAACGACAAAGCGTTCATCAATAATAAATAGAGTCTATAAGAAAAAGTTCTTTCTGTTCTGTCGCCCCTTCGGTGCTCTTCTGTAACTCTTTGGTTTTCAAGAAGGGGTTCCGCCCCTCCCTGTGGTCTTTTCGTCCCTTTGGGACTTTTTCATGTGGACTCGTAAATAGATGTTTCAGTAGTTGTAGGAGTTAAGCGAAAAAACGTATGTGGCAGGATTTGTTGTTGTCATGGAGAATATGCCGATGGCGCTCCATGCGCTTGGCTTTTCTGCTTTGCCTTGTAGAGTATTTAGGAACTCGATTTCCGTTAGTTGTGGGACTCATAGCAACATGATGAAACGCCATAGAAACCGAATGCAACTTCCAGCTAGAGCGCTAACGACTCACCCGCACAATTGTTACTGCGGGCGAAGGCACCCGCACTCTCAGACGAAATCGGTGAAAACAAGCGGCGAGAACGAGGAAAGCGAGAAACAAAAGCGGCAGATAGGGGGAACAAAATCAATGGAATCGTTGAACAAATCCATTGAAATTGTTGAACAAAACCAATGGAATCGTTGGACGAATCCAATGGATTCGTTTACAAAAACTGGCGCTTTTACTTGCTGAAACAGACAGACTGAAGCCGTAAAACTGTAGAGAAAGAAGGTTGATTTCGTCACATTCGCTCAACCAAAGGAGTTGCAGAGGCTCAGAAGTTCGAGAGTTCTCCGCAGGCAAGACAGGAGATAAGTGCGGAGAATGTGGCTAAGAAGGTTTTTTTGATTGAAAAACGGCGGTTTCTGAGTTTTATTTCGTACCTTTGTGGCGCGGTTGACAAAGTGCCGCAAAACGACTCAACAGGAAAGGAAACCCTATGGACGAGAAACAGAGAATTGAGCAGTTGCGAAGCGAACTGCACGACCATAACTACCGCTACTACGTGTTGAACCAGCCAGTCATCAGCGACCAGGAGTTCGATTTCAAGATGAAGGAACTGCAGGAACTGGAGGCGCGCCATCCCGAGATGGCCGACCCCAACTCGCCGACGCAGCGTGTGGGCTCCGACCTGAACCAGGAATTCCAGCAGGTGGCCCACAGATATCCTATGCTCTCGCTGGCCAACACTTACAGCGAACAGGAGGTGGCGGACTGGTACAACAGCGTGAGCCGCGGCCTGAACGGCGAGGCCTTCGAGGTGTGCTGCGAAATGAAGTACGACGGACTGAGCATCTCGCTCACCTACGAGCAGGGCCGACTGGTGAGGGCGGTGACGCGTGGCGACGGTGTGCATGGCGACGACGTGACGGCCAACGTGAAGACCATCCGCAGCATTCCGCTGGTGCTTGACCCCAAGGGCGACTTCCCCAGCGAGTTTGAGATACGCGGTGAGATCCTCATGCCGTGGAAAGTGTTTGAGCGGCTCAACGCCGAGCGCGAGGCAGCCGAGGAACCGCTCTTTGCCAATCCGCGCAATGCCGCCAGCGGAACGCTGAAGAGCCAGAAGTCGGAACTGGTGGCCTCGCGTCAGCTCGACGCCTATCTCTACTACCTGCTGGGCGAACAACTGCCCGCCGAAGGGCACTATGAGAACCTGGAGGCAGCCCGCCGCTGGGGCTTCAAGATATCGGAAGGCATGCGCAAGGTGACGACCTTACAGGACATCTTCGACTATATCAGCTACTGGGACAGCGAGCGGAAGAACCTGCCCGTAGCCACCGACGGCATCGTGCTCAAGGTGAACTCGCTGCGGCAGCAGCGTGCGCTGGGCTTCACGGCCAAGAGTCCGCGCTGGGCCATCGCCTATAAGTTCAAGGCCGAACGCGCCTGCACCCGTCTCAATGAGGTGACCTACCAGGTGGGCCGCACCGGTGCCGTGACACCCGTCGCCAACATGGACCCCGTGCAACTGGCCGGAACGACCGTGAAACGCGCGACGCTGAACAACGAAGCCTTCATCCGCTCGTTCGACCTTCACATAGGCGACTACGTGTATGTGGAGAAAGGCGGCGAGATCATCCCCAAGATTGTGGGGGTAGACCTGGACCAGCGGCCCATCGTTGCGCAGCCTGTGCAGTTCGTGAAGCGCTGTCCCGAGTGCGGAACGCCCCTTGTGCGCTACGAGGGCGAGGCAGCTTGGTATTGTCCCAACGACGCCGGCTGTCCGCCGCAGATCAAAGGCCGCATAGAGCATTTCATATCGCGCCGCGCCATGAACATCGACTCGTTGGGGCCGGAAACCATCGACGACTACTTCCGTCATGGACTTGTGCACAATGTGGCCGACCTCTACGACATCGACGTGCAGCAGATTAACGGCGACGGTTCGCGCACGAAGTCGGCCCAGAAAATTGTCAACGGCATCAAGGCATCCGTGAATGTGCCCTTCGAACGAGTGGTCTTCGCCCTGGGCATCCGTTTCGTGGGCGAGACATCGGCGCGACTGCTGGCCCGCCATTTCAAGACCATGGACGCACTTGCCAATGCCTCGCTGCAGGACTTGCAGGAAGTGGAGGGCGTGGGCGAGGTGATAGCCGGCAGCGTGGTGGCCTTCTTCCACAATGCCGAAAACCAGGCCATCGTGGAGCGGTTGCGGGGCTACGGCCTGCAGATGAGCCTCACGGAAGAGCAGATGCAGGGAGCCACGGACAAGCTGGCGGGGAAGAGCATCGTCATCAGTGGCGTGTTCAGCCGTCACAGCCGCGACGAATACAAGGCCATCATTGAGCAGAACGGAGGCAAGAACGTAGGAAGCATCAGCGGGAAGACGTCGTTCATACTGGCCGGAGAGAACATGGGACCGAGCAAGCTGCAGAAAGCCGAGAAGCTCGGCATAGCCATCGTGAGCGAGGAAGACTTCCTGAAGATGATTGAATGAAAAGGGAGTTTGGGAGTTTAGGAGTGTGGGAGTGTGGACGATAGGTCTTTCAGTCCACGCGTTATCAATGGACAAAACTATCGTCCAAACTCCCAGACTCCCAAACTCCTACACTCCCCAAAGAAAATAAGGACTTGCAAAATGAAGATTATCGTTTCAAAAGAAATAGAGAGCGTCTGCCCCGGATTCGTGGGGGCATGTGTGGATGCAAAGGTGACGAACAGTGAATACTGCGCTGAGTTGTGGGACGAGATACACGCCCTGGAAGAGGAGTTCCGCCGCACGCTCACTACAGAGTCGCTGAAGCAGCTGAGCGGAATAGCCGCCACCAGGCGCGTCTACAAGGCCTGCGGCAAAGACCCTTCGCGCTATCGTCCGGCAAGCGAGCAGCTCATACGCCGCATGTTGCAGGGCAAGGAACTCTATCAGATTGACACCCTTGTGGACCTCGTCAACCTCGCAAGCATCAGGTTTGGCTACAGCATAGGCGGATTCGACGCCGACAAGTTCGTGGGCGACACGCTGACACTTGGCGTGGGCCGCAAGGATGAACCCTATGAAGGCATTGGCAGAGGGATGCTCAACATTGAGGGACTGCCCGTCTATCGCGACGCCATTGGCGGAGTGGGCACGCCTACCAGCGACAATGAGCGCACGAAGATGACACTTGCCACCACCCATCTGGTGGTGCTCATCAACGGATACGACGGCAACGAGCAGCAGGTGATGGAGAACGGGCGCTTCATTCAGCAGCTGGTGCGCCGCTATTGTGACAGCGACGGAGGCACCGTGACACTCTATCGCTGAGCCGAAGTCACTTGAACTACTGAAAGAAACTGCAGATGGAAAAGAACAAGAAACCCGAACTGGAGTTCTACGCCGTGGAGATGAACTCGACGGAACGTGTGAACATCATCGAGGCCGGCGACGTTCATGCCGGCTTCCCCTTGCCGGTGATGGACGCCTATATGAACCAGCCCATCGACCTGAACAAGGTGTTGGTGGACCATCCGGCCACGACCTTCATCGTGCGGGTGAAGGGCGACTCGATGATAGACGAAGGCATCGACAGCGGCGACCTGCTGATTGTGGACCGTTCGCTGTATCCCTCGGAGCGCAACCTCACCATCTGCATGCTCAACGGCGACTTCGCCGTGAAGCGCATCGTGCAGCGCGGCGGCCGCGTGCTCCTCAAGTCGGGCAACAGGAAATACCCGCCCATTGAGGTGCCTGCAGAGTCAGACTTCACCGTGTGGGGCGTCGTCACGTGGGTTATCAAGAAGAAAAACTGATTGCGCGTGGTCAGTAGGTCAGCTCGTTGAGCCCTGCCCAGGCATCGTCGGCCTGAAGGGTGATGGCCTGACCTGCAGCACTGCCAGAGAAAAACTCTCCGCTCATCTGCGTGATGACGTTGCGCTGGATGGGCACATCCTCGAAAACACGTTCCATGATTTTTGCTTTCTGGCTGTCCTCAGCCGTTACGGTCATCTTCAGCGTGCCTGTTTCCTGGTGCGGGAAGGTGTAGACCTCAAATGTGGAAGGCTTTCCTTTCATGTCGCTGGTGATGCCGATGTTGACCGTCTGACGGGAATTCACGTTGCCGAAACCCGTCGTGGCGTCGAAGGTGCTGCTGCCGCCTGTGTAGTAGAACTTCATGTTGTCCACGCCGTTGGGCATGTTGTCGGTGATGTTCAGACGGTACATGGCCACGGCACGGGTGAGGCTGATGTCAACGGTCTGTGCCTGACTGCCCACGGTGAGTTGCCCATAATAATAAAAGGTGTCGGTGATGATGTTCGACGGGAACGTGATTTTCGACGGCGAACTAATCGTGGCTGAGCCGGTGCTGTTGTGGGCAATGACCACCAGGTCGTAGGTTCCAGTGGGCAGGTTCATGCTGACGGTTCCGAAACCTTGGTCGCCTTCCTTCTGGTTGACGGAACTCACTTTCTCATCGTTCTGGAAAACGGCGATGTTCAGATGCGAGCACACGTTGCCCACATCGCCGGTGGCCTTCGTGAGCGTCACGTTGCTGAAAGGCATCATTTCAAGGTTGACGACTCGCAGGGTGACGTTTCCCCTGTCGTTCTTTCCTTCATCAATCACCACAGACTGGTCGTCGTAGGCTTTCTCACAGGCTGTCAGCAGAACCAGAACTGCCGCCAGCATCCATCTTGTTGTCATGTTCTTCATGATGATAGTAGTTTATTCGGTAATGCAAAAGTAGCACTTTTATCCGACATGACCATCAAAATGGTCGTCTTTTTGCGAAAAAAACTTCATAGGCAGACGATTTCTTTCCTTTATTTGCGGTTGCGCGGAATAATGATTATCTTTGCAGTTGCAAACCGTGTAATCAGGAAAACGGCCGATGTATATTCTCCATATAGACTGCAACAGCTTCTATGCGTCGTGCGAGGTATCGCTGCGTCCAGAGCTGAAAGGCAAGCCCGTTGTGGTGGCCAACTACAACGAGGCGGGCGGTGGCATCATTCTCGCGCTGAGCAAGGAGGCCAAGGCGCTGGGCCTGAAAAGGGGCAATCCCGTGTTTCAGGTGAAGGACGTGCTGACGAAGAACAACGTGGCCGTGTTTCCTGCCAACCTTCACAAGTATGTGGACATGTCGAAGCGCATCATGCAGGTGGTGAGAGAGCTCGACATCGTCACCCAGTTCCACCAGTACAGTGTCGACGAGTTCTTTGCCTCGCTGCCTTATACCGACAAGGCGAAACTGCAGGAACAGGTGGCCATTGTCAAGGAGTCGATAGAGCACGGGACGGGTATTCCCGTGAGCTGTGGCATCGCCCCCACCTACACATTGGCCAAGGTTGCCACGTGGTATGCGAAGCGCTACAACGGCTACCATGGCATCTGTGTGCTCGAAGAAAAGAACATTGAGAAGGCCCTGCGCGGCCTTCCCGTGGCCGACGTCTGGGGTGTGGGCTGGCGCTCGGCACCGAAGATGAAGCAGCTGGGAATAGAAACGGCATGGGACTACACGCAGAAATCCAAGGCGTTCATACAGAACCGCTTCCGGATAACCGGCGTGCGCACATGGCTGGAACTGCGCGGCACGCGCGCCATCGACATCACTTTGCCCCCCAAGCAACAGACAATCATGTACTCCAGAACCTTCACTTACATGACCCAAGACCGCGAACGGCTGGCAACCTATACTGCCAACTATGCGGTGGGAGCGGCGCGAAAACTGCGCGACCAACATACGGTCTGCAAGTCGGTAACCGTGTTTGCCAACACCAACCGTCATCGTGAAGACCTGGCCCAATACAGCAATAGTTTCACGCTGCGTCTGCCGTCGTCGACCGCCGATACCACCACCATCGTGAAGGCTGCCCATCAGGCCTTCGACGCCATTTTTGAACCCTACTACCAGTATAAGCGCGCGGGCGTCATCCTGGGCGACATCTCTTCCGACGGGGCCGTTGAGCAGAACCTGTTCCAGCAACCCGTGGCAAGTCCGCAAAAGTCGAAACGGCTGATGGCGGCCACAGACAGCATCAACACCCGATACGGCATGAACAAGATACGGCTGGCCTCGCAAGACATTGAGAAAGAGGAACACGAGCGGCAGACCGACGGCATTCTCTTCCAGCCCATGCGCAACCAAACCACCAACCTCGACGACGTGATAGAGGTGGGCTGATAAAGACTCGGGCGAGCAGAATCGCTATGAAAAGCAGGGGAATACGGTGTTCGCAGTCACCCATCAGACCATGTCAGAAAACCAAGGCTGTCATCAAGTGCAAAAAAAATCTAGAGAATCCTCTTCAAAACAGGCACTTTTGAAGAGGATTCTCTAGATTCTATTTTATCGTGTTTTACCAAATTGTCTTTTCAAGGGCATCATGTCGCCCTGTCTGGACTGCCGCTCTGAGGTTAGTGAGCAGCCTCGAACTCACGCAGGAAACGTGTGTCGTTCTCTGAGAACATGCGGAGGTCGCTGACCTGATACTTCAGGTTGGTGATGCGCTCCACGCCAAGTCCGAAGGCGTATCCGCTATACACCTTGCTGTCGATGCCGCAAAGCTCGAGCACATTGGGGTCGACCATGCCGCAGCCAAGTATCTCCACCCATCCGGTGTGCTTGCAGAATCCGCAGCCCTTGCCACCGCAGATGTGGCACGAGATATCCATTTCGGCGCTCGGTTCCGTAAAGGGGAAATAGCTGGGACGCAGGCGAATCTTGGTGTCGGCGCCGAACAGCTCGCGCGCAAATGACAGGAGCACTTGCTTGAGATCAGTAAACGACACGTTCTTATCGATGTACAGGCCTTCAATCTGGTGGAAGAAGCAGTGCGCGCGCGCCGTGATGGCCTCGTTGCGATAGACGCGTCCGGGGCAGATAATGCGGATGGGCGGCTGCTGGGTCTCCATGACGCGGGCCTGCACCGAGCTGGTGTGTGAGCGCAGCAGGACGTTCTTGGTGACGTCACCCGTAGCGCTCTGCTCCACGAAGAACGTGTCTTGCATGTCGCGGGCGGGGTGGTCGGCAGCGAAGTTCATCTTGGTGAACACGTGCAGGTCGTCTTCCACCTCGGGGCCGTCTGCCAATACGAATCCCATGCGCTGGAAGATGTCGATGATCTCGTTGCGCACAATGGTGAGCGGATGGCGCGTGCCGAGCTCGATGGGGTAGGGTGAGCGGGTCAGGTCGATGTCGTCGCCGGCAGCCTCGGCCACGGCAGTCTGCTCGCGCAGCTGGTTGATGCGCTCGGTGGCAGTCTGTTTCAGCTCGTTGATTTTCATGCCCACCGTCTTCTTTTCCTCGGCGGCCACGTTGCGGAATTCCTGCATCAGGGCGTTGATCTCGCCCTTCTTGCTGAGGTATTTCAGTCGCAGCTGTTCAATCTCTTCTGCATTCGACGCTGTAAGGTTGCTAACCTCTTTCAGCAGTTCTTCTATTCTTTCGAGTATCATATTCTAAATGTTTGCTCATGCTTTTGGGGTGCAAAGTTAGTTATAATTTTCCGAAAAGGTGAAAGATTGGATGGTTTTTCTCGGAAAAGTTGGTTTTTGTTGGCTCAGAAAACGAAAAAGCCCCTGCGCAAGGACTGCACAGGGGTCTTTTGGTGTTGTTGGACTGCTGCCTATTTCTCGAAGGTGGCACCTTTGAGAAGCGTGTAGCCCCTGGTGGGCAGCTGGAAGTCCTTGGCGGCTTTCCATGCTTTCTCCTCGAAGGCATACGGTCCGCAGTTGGGGCCTTTGGCGTCGCTCTTGATGATGACAGGCGTCCCCACGCGGGCGTAGTTTTCTTTCAGGTGCTTGATGTCGTCGTCGCGAAGACGGATGCATCCCTCACTGTCGCGTCCGGGAACGCTCGACTCGTTGCTTGTGCTTCCGTGGATTCCGATGCCAGAATGGCCAGGTGTGACCAGACGGAGGAACCATGCGCCGTAGGAAGGAATGTTTCCTCGTCCGTCCTTGAAGTCGTGTTTCCACGACGAAGCGGGCTGTATCTGACTGATGCGGAACGGGTTCTTTGGTGTGCATTCCGGTGTCTTCATGTCGCCTACGCGCTGCTTGTTGCCCTTCACCTTGGACAGACAGACGGGATAGTGGGCCACGAGCAACGTGTCTTTGCCCACCTTCTCGTAGACATAGAGTCGGAATTCCTGCTTGGAGATGACGATAAAGCAGTTCTCGCGCTTCACCTGCTCGCGGTAGACGCGGCGGTTGTCGGTCTGATCGGCCACGTCGAAAACCTTCTTGCCCATCCGTACCCGACGCATGGTAGCGGTTCCTGGCTGCACGGGTTCACCGCTTTTCTGACCATCGGTTACCTCCTCGGGCAGTACATCAAACACTTCTTCCACGGGGGCCATGACAGGAGTGGTGGCCAGCGCTTCCTCTTTGCTGATGCCCAGACTCATCGTGTGGGCCTGCAGGCCTACAGCTGCGAGCATGACTATTGCTGCCGACCAGATTCTTTTTTTGTTCATTCGTTGTTAATGGGTGTTAGATACTGAACTCTATTTTCGTGAGTTCAGCAATTCAGAAGTTTAGGTTTTAGACGATACTTTTAGCGCTAAATTCTTTAATGAAGCTAATAAAACTATCGTCTGAAACTCCTGTAACTCCTGAACTTCTGAACTCCACTATATCCAATATTTGATTACTGATTCTTTACTTTGTGATGTAAGAGAATTTCTTTGAGATGTAGACGGTGTGGCCCTGGTAGGTGCACTTGTAGAAGTCGCCGGCCTGTCCCACGTAGTTCAGATATGAACCCTTGGGAAGGTAGCAGGGTGATCCGTCGTTCCAGGTGAAGTAGGGGTAGTTGGTCGATGGTCCGGTGCGCAGACGCACGTTCGTTCCGTTCACAACCACATAGTACTTGCCGGTGCTGCTTGTAGCTGCAGATGAAGTCGAACTGCCAGAGAGGTAGGAGTACTGCTTTGAGATGTACACCTTGTAGCCGGCATATTCCACATAGTAGAAGTCGCCCTTCTGGCCCAGATATTTCAGTTTGGTGCCTTTGGGGGCGTAGCGGGGCGTTCCGTTGTCGTAGTGCAGGTAGCTTGAGTTCAGGTTGGGCTCAAAGCGCAGGCGCACGTTCACGCCATTCACCACGACATAGCGCTGCTGCTGCAGTTCAGTGTTCTGGCTCATCTCGGGCGACTTGGCCTGAGCGGGCATGGCCGACAGTGTGCACAGGGCAAACACTACGGCGAGAGATTTCATGATCTTTTTCATAATCCGTAAGTTTTTATGGTTAAAATAAAATGTGGTAATTATTTCTTTTTCGGTTGTTCTTTGCTGGGCTTGATGCCTCCCTTTTGCTTCAGCTTCTCCAGTTCCTTGTCCGAGGGACGAGCTCCCAGACTTGGATTGACGCCGCCCTTGGCCGTTTCGGCCTGTTTGTCAGGGGAACTGGCAGAGGGGAGTGGGGACGTTGGGGCGATGTCGGCACTGCCGTCATTTTCTGGAATGGCAGGGCCTGTCTCTTCCTGTGGCTCAGCTGTGGCTGGGGCTTTGTAACCAGCCTTGGGAGCCTTGTAACGTTCTGCCAATGCTTGTTCGGCTTTCAGCTCGAAAGGCAGCTTGCCTTGCTTAATGCCCTTGATGACCACCTTCTGCCCTTCCTGGGCGAAACGGTCGTGGAGGACGATGAGGTCGGCATCGCGCAGGCGGATACAACCCTCGCTGTCGCGTCCTGGAACGCTGGCTTCGTTGTTGGTACTTCCGTGAATGCCGACACCCGTGAATCCAGGTGTGTCAAGACGGAGGAACCAGTTGCCGTAGGACTTGATGGAGCCCCGGCCGTCGCCAAAGTCGTGATGCCAGTCGCTGGCGTCCTGAATCTGCTTGATGGTGAATGGCTCCTGCATGGAGCTTTCCGGCGTGCGCATGTCGCCGCTCTGGGTCTTTGCCTCAGGATATTTGGCGTAGCACACGGGGAAATGAGCCGCCAGCGTCGTGTCTTTCTGGTCGGCCGCCACCTCATATACGTAGAGCCGGTATTCCTTTTTCGATATGACAATGAAGCAGTGGCTGCGGTCCACGTTGTCCTTATAGACACGGGCCGAGTCGTCGATGTCTGCCACGTTGTAGGTTTTCTGTCCCACGGTGACCTGCCGCATGGGAATGTCTACCGAGTCAGCGGCCATGGCCTCGGCAATGGGGTCGGCTTCTGCCTGTGCGCCGTTGTCTTTTCCTTCCTTGCAGCTTCCAAGCATGAGCAGGGCAAAGACCAGGACGAGGATGATGTTTCTTTTCTTCATGTCGTAGGGTTCTTGATGGTTGTGGTTTTATCCCCAGAAATAATAGCTGAAGAGCACTGCCGCAATCATGCCGGCAAAGTCGGCCATCAGTCCGCAGGTGACGGCATAGCGATAGCGCTTCACGCCCACACTGCCGAAGTAGATGGCCAGGATGTAGAACGTGGTGTCGGTGCATCCCTGGAGCACGCCGGCGAGATGGCCCACGAAAGAGTCGGGTCCGTAGGTGGCCATGCATTCGAGCATCATGCCTCGGGCACCCGATCCGTTGAGCGGTTTCATCAGTGCCACGGGCACGGCAGCCACGAAGTCTGAGTTCATTCCGCAGGCTTCCACCACGTAGGTCAGTCCGTCCTGAATGAGACCGAGCGCTCCGGAGGCCTTGAACACGCCAATGGCGGCAAGGATGGCCACGCAGTAGGGGATGAGACTGATGGCCACATCGAAGCCCCCTTTGGCACCCTGGATGAAAGAGTCGTACACATTGAGCTTCTTTCGCCAGCCCGACACGATGAACGTGATGATGGCTCCGATGATGAGACAGCTCGTGAGCAGACGGCAGAACGACTGCACGTGTGTGTTGTCCATGCCGCTCATGGCCCAGAACAACGCACCGACCAGGGCCGCCACAACGGCAAACATGACCAAGAAGGCCCGTTTAAAAAGGTTGATGCGCTGGTAGAGACTCACCACCAGCAGACCGACCAGGGTGGAGCAAAGCGTGGTGAGCAACAGCGGAATAAACACGTCGGTAGGGTCGGCAGAGCCCGCCTTGGCACGATAGGCCATAATGGAGACGGGGATGATGGTCAGTCCCGAGGTGTTGAGCACAAGGAACATGATCATGGCATTGGTAGCCGTGTCCTTCTTAGGGTTCAGCGTCTGCAGTTCCTGCATGGCCTTCAGACCCACCGGCGTGGCCGCATTGTCGAGGCCAAGCATGTTGGCTGAGATGTTCATGAAAATGCTTCCGAGGGCCGGATGCCCCTTGGGAATTTCGGGAAACAGCTTGGTGAGCACCGGCGTGAGCGCACGGGCCAGCCGGTTTACCAGTCCGCTGTCCTCGCCAATCTTCAGGATGCCCATCCACAGGGTGAGCGTTCCGGTGAGGCCGAGGGTCATCTCGAAGCCCATTTTCGACATTTCAAACGTCGAGTCCATCATTTCTGGCAGAGCCTCGGCATCGCCCATGAAGACAAGGCGCACCACACCCACCAGGGCACCGATGACAAACAGGCCGATCCATATATAGTTGAGAGCCATTTCTTCGTTCTGATTCTTTTAGTCCTGCAAATGTACAAAAAATATCTATACTGGCAAACAAATGGCGCGAAAAAATGAAATGACAGAGGCTAAAAGTGCGAAAACCAGGGCATGCTTTGCAAAAGCTGGAACGCATAAACAGACGCTTATTTCCCTCGCCATGAAAGTTTTTCCGTCTTTTATGCTTGTAGTTCAAAAAAAAAACACTACCTTTGCGTGCAATTTGAGAGTATTGCTTGAACGAAGTTTTCACAAGTAGTTTAGTATGAGAAAAGGCGTTTATGTAGTGTTCGTCGTCTGCCTGGCCATGCTGATGGCCGAAACGGCGTGTACAGAGAAGAAACCCGCTGCAGCTGAAACCGACACAATGACCGTGGACAGCTTGGCTGACACACTGGAGGTGGACACCGTAGCAGAGATCATCTCCGAGCAACCTATTCCTAAGGCCGCCGACGAATTGTTCGACGACTTCATCTATCTGTTCTGTCACAACCGTCAGCACCAGCTGGGGCGCATTCAGTGGCCGCTGCGCGAAATCAACGGGAAGCGGGTGAAACAGCTGCAGCCAGGCCAGTGGCACATGGAGCAGCTCTATATGCCACAAGGCTTCTACACGCTCATCCTTGACAGTAGAAAACAGCTGCAGCTGTCGAAAGACACCAGCGTCAACCATGTCGTCGTGGAAAAGATCTTCTTGGAGCAGCAGGCTGTGAGGAAATTCAACTTCGACCGTATTGAGGGACAATGGATGCTCACATCGGTGGAAAACGGTGCCGTGGTGGAAAACCAGAACGCATCGTTCCTGCAGTTCTATGAGAAGTTTGCTGCCGACTCCACGTTCCAGGCTGAGAGTCTCGCTGAGCAGATGAGTTTCTCGGGGCCCGATCCTGAAGACGATTCGCACGACATACAGACGCAGATAACACCCGACGACTGGCCCTATTTCACTCCTGGCGAACTACCTCAGGGCGTGCTCTTCAACATTGTCTACGGACAGAAATACCAGGAGAGCAACCGAAAGGTGTTCCTCTTGCGCGGCATTGCCAACGGACAGGAGATGGAAATGAACTTCCAGCGCGTGGACGGAGAGTGGAAACTGGTTGGACTGAAGGTGTAGATGACGATGGTGACAGACAAGAGAGACTACAGCCTGAAGGCACACAACACGTTCGGCATCGACGCCCGATGCCGCCGATATCTTGAGTTTCATGATGTCGAGGAGGCCCGTCGGGTGGCAGACATCCTGCGTACTGCCGACGGCAGTTTCCTGATTGTGGGTGGCGGAAGCAACCTTCTGCTGACCAAGGACTATGACGGCGTCGTGGTGCATCCTGCCATCAAGGGCTTTGAGATCGTTGATGCCGACGAAGCGGACGACACCTTGGTGCGTGTGGGGTGCGGTGAGAACTGGGACCAGTTTGTGGAAACGTGTGTGGAGCGCGGACTGCACGGAGCTGAAAACCTTTCGCTCATTCCGGGCGATGTGGGAGCCTGCGCAGTGCAGAACATCGGTGCCTATGGCGTGGAGGCCAAGGACATCATCGACAGGGTGGAGGCCATCGACATCCAGACCGGCGAGCTGCGCACCATAACGAACCAGGAATGTGCCTACGCCTACCGACAGAGTCGTTTCAAGAATGAATGGAAGAACCGCTTTCTTATCCTTTATGTGGTGTTCAGGCTGCATGACCGCTTCGAGCCACAGCTGGACTACGGCAACATTCGTGCCGAACTGCAGCGCCGCAACATCAGTCTTCCAACGGCCGCACAGCTTCGGCAGGTCATCATCGACATCAGAAACGCCAAACTGCCCGACCCGAAAGTGCAGGGCAATGCTGGTAGTTTCTTCATGAACCCTGTTGTGGAGCGCAGTGTGTTTGAGCATATACAGGCGCAGTATCCAGACATGCCACATTATTATATAGATGAGAGTCACGAGAAAATCCCCGCTGGATGGATGATAGACCAGTGTGGATGGAAAGGCCGTTCGCTCGGACGCGCAGGAGTGCACGACAAACAGGCCCTCGTACTTGTCAACCGTGGTGGCGCCACCGGACAGGAGGTGGTGGCGCTCTGCAATGCCATACGCCGCGATGTGTACCAGAAATTCGGCATCGATATCCATCCAGAGGTCAACATCATTTAGCCCGATGGGCTTCGCATGCCGCAAAGGTACGACAATGAACCAATAAGACATGAAACTCACATTCCTCGGAACAGGCACCTCGGTGGGCGTTCCCACCATCGGCTGCCACTGCAAGGTGTGCACCAGCAGTGACCCTCACGACAGGCGCATGCGCTGCTCGGCCATGATTGAGACAGAGCAGACGCGCATTGTCATCGACGCGGGGCCCGACTTCCGCATGCAGATGCTACCGCAGCCCTTCCGCAGAATCGATGCCGTATTGCTCACTCATATTCACTATGACCATGCGGGCGGCATCGACGATTTGCGCCCTTTCTGCCAGTTTGGCGAGGTCAATGTCTATGCTGACCGCGACACTTCACGCGGGCTGATGCACACGGTGCCCTATTGCTTTGCAGAGCATCGCTACCCTGGGGCACCTGCCATTCGCCTGCACGCCATTGATCACCATGTGCCGATGCAGGTGAATGAGCTACAGGTGGTGCCCTTTATCGTGTTCCATGGCCGTCTGCCCATCACCGCCTATCGCATAGGAAACCTGGCCTACATTACGGATATGAAGAGCATTGCCGACGAGGAGATGGTCTGGCTGCATGATGTGGACACGTTGGTGGTGAATGCCCTGCGCTTTGCTCCCGAGCATCACGCTCACCAGAGTGTGGACGATGCCGTGGCCTTTGCACGGAAGGTGGGCGCACGACAGACCTGGCTTGTGCATTCGTGTCACGACATCGGGCTTCATGAAGAAGTAAACAGACTGCTGCCCGCCGACATTCAGCTGGCGTTCGACGGACAAGAGGTGGACATCCTGTAAACCATAGGGATTTAGCCAGATTCGCTAAATCCTCATACTCTGGCAAAACAATAAGACGCGGACAACATTCTGCCGCGTCTTCCTCTGCAGCAATGACCCCGTCTGATTCTGACATTCATTGCCTCGATAATAAAAAGAGGTGTTAGCTATTTCTTGAACTTCCTGTACAGTTTCCACACAAGAATCAACCCGTCGAGCACGCCAGCGCCCGTCGTCATCAGCCCCTGCATTCTCGATCCTTTGCGCTTTGAAGTCAGAGCAGTTGGCTTTTCAAAGAGCTGGCGTCGTAGTTTCGTCAACTGGTCGCTGTCCTTTCTGATTTCCTTCAGCAGCTGGCTTTTGCGGTCGGCAATGGAGCGCAGCGTGGTGTAGCTGGGTTGTGTCTGGGAGTTCTCTGCCATAACGATGCTGTTAAAACGAAAGTCTTTCAGTTTCTCTCCTTTATTCCTGTTCCATGAGCATGCTGGCTAGGAACCTCACGAGTGGCTTCTCCACCCATGATTTCCTGAATGCCAAGAACAGCAGGAACACAATAATATAGAAGGCCGCCACAATAAGGAAAGCCACGGGATAGCCCACATGAGGCGCCAGTGCATAGGCGGCGGCAAAGGAGAGATAGATGAAGATGATGATAATGATGAGGAAGGTAACGCCCGCCATGATGAGTGCGGTGATGAGCCTTACCACCTTTTCGATGACATCGAGCCGCAGATACTCGTTCTGCAGCCCGATGTAGTGCTTCAGCACCTCCACGAGCTGCCCAATGGTTTCTATGTTCCTGTCGTTAGAAAACATGCGCTGTAGGATGGTTTTTTCAGGTGCTGTGTTTGGTTAGTCGATAATGTCCTCCACCTTTTCCTTGATGTCGTCGGCCAGGTCGCCGATTTCCTTCTTCGAAAGGTTGATGTTGTGCTTCTTGCAGAAGTCGTCAATAGCATCATTGATCTTCTCACGAGTGTCGGCACCCTTTTCAGGAGCCAGCAGCAATCCAAGTGCAGCACCGGCGATGGAACCGCCAAGGAATGCGCCAATGTAACCTAATGTTCTCATAATGTCTTATTGTTTTAAATGAATAGATAGATGTTCTGAATCTGTTCGCAAATGTAGTGATAATTTGTGAAAAAGCAATAAAAAAGATGGATTTTTTTCATCGAATTCTAAGTATTTAAGCCATTTAACAAACTTTATGTGCCCTTTTTCTTCTTTTTTCCGCGATTTTGTGTAATTTCGCACATCAAATGTGGATTAAGTTTAATTTATAATATCAATAGGAAAGTATGAAAAAGTTCATGTTCGTATGTGCAGGCCTTGCTTTTGCAATGGCTTTGACGAGTTGCGGTTCTAAGGAGAGCGCCTACAAGAAGGCTTACGAGAAGGCCAAGGCTCAGGAGGCTCAGCAGGCTATGCAGACCCAGACTGTCACAGAAACTCCCGTCGTTGCTCCCGTAACGACCACACAAGGCACAGAGACCGTTGTCACCGATAACTACGACAATGTGTCGGTACGTCCCGAGACACTGACCGTGGTAGACGGCTCAGGTCTGAGAAGCTACAGCGTGGTGTTGGGTTCGTTCTCTGTGAAAGCCAATGCCGAAGGCCTCTGCCAGCGTCTGCGCAGCGCCGGCCACAATGCCCAGATAGCCTATAACGGCAGCAACGGCATGTATCGTGTCATCGCAGCTACCTACGACGATAAGGCAAGTGCCGTTCGCAGTCGCAACGAGTTCCGCAAGAACGCTCAGTACAAGGACGCCTGGTTGCTCTTCAACCAGCGATAAAGCGTTTGGCCGTTGGCTCGGATTCTATCTATTGACTACGGCAAGCGACGTACAGGATTGGCAGTCACCGACCCATTGCAAATCATAGCCAATGGGTTGGCGACTGTTTCTACGTCTGAACTGTTCGACTGGCTCAAGGCATACGTCGGACGTGAGCAGGTGGAACGGATTGTCATCGGAAAGCCCATGCAGCCCAACGGAATGCCCAGCGAGAACATGCAGCGCGTGGAGCAGTTTGTCAACCGATGGCGCAGGGCTTGTCCCGACATCCCCATAGAATACGTCGACGAGCGCTACACATCGGTGCTCGCACATCAGGCCATGCTGCAGGGCGGTATGCGCAAGAAGGCCCGCCAAGACAAGGCTATTGTCGACGAGATCAGCGCAACCATCATCCTGCAGAGCTACATGGAGTCGCAGCGTCTGCAACGGAAATAGGCCGCCAGGCCTTAACTATTGAATAATCATCTTAGTATACAAGGAATGATTCTACCCATCTACATCTACGGACAGCCCGTGCTGCGGAAGGTGTCGCAGGACATCCCCAAGGACTATCCGCAACAACAACAGCTCATCGACAACATGTTTGAGACGCTCGACGCTTCCGAAGGCATCGGACTGGCAGCGCCGCAAGTGGGCCTCGACATACGCGTGGTGGTTATCGACCTCAACGTGCTGAGCGAGGACTTTCCCGAATACGCCGGATTCAGGAAAGCCTTCATCAACCCGCATATCATAGAAATGGACGACACGAAGACCGACACCTCTGAGGAAGGTTGCCTGTCGTTGCCCGGCATTCACGAGAAAGTGACGCGTCCCACTCGCATACATGTCCGCTATGAAGATGCCGACCGCGTGGAGCACGACGAGTGGGTCGAGGGCTATCTGGCACGAGTCATGCAGCACGAGTTTGACCACCTCGACGCCCACATGTTCATCGACCGCATCTCTCCCCTGCGCCGTCAGCTCATCAAGAACAAGCTGAAAGGCCTCACGCTGGGTAAATACCGCTGTGCCTACCGTACAAAGCCAGTGAGAAGGTAAGTCCGCCAGAAAAGGCAACGACACACATAGACGGTTGAGGAAGATGAAGGGAACAACGGTCTGTAAACAAAAGCAGAGCATGCAGAGAAGAAGAAAGACTCTTATTCTCCGCATGCTCTGTTTTTCGTTTCTGTTGCTCTCCGTCGTCCAGCCAGTCTGTGCCCAGTACAACATCGACCGCGTCCTGATGGCCGGACGCAGTGCGCTCTACTATGAAGACTATGTGCTCTCCATGCAGTATTTCAATCAGGCCATCAACGCAAAGCCTTATCTTTATGAGCCATGGTACTACAGAGCCATCGCCAAGTACAGCCTCGAAGACTTCGTGGGGGCAGAACTCGACTGCAACGAGGCCATCGCGCTGAATCCATACATCACAGGAATCTACGACTTGCGGGGCATCTGCCGCATCCGTCAGCGTAAGTTCGAGGAGGCAGCCACAGACTATACCAAGGCCATCAAGCTCGATCCCATCAACCAGAACCTATGGTACAACCGTGCCCTCTGCCGGCTGAACAGCAAGGAATACGACCAGGCCAACGCCGAACTCGACTCAATGATGGTGCGATGGAGCCAGAACGCAAAGATTTATCAGCTGAAATGCGAGGTCTTACTCCAGCAGAAAGACACCGTGCAGGCCGAGCAATACCTCGACAAGAGCCTCGAACTTGACCCCTATGACGGTGAGGCATGGACCGTGCGGGCCATGATGAGTCTCAACAAGAAAAACTGGCGCGACGCCGACCAACAGCTCACCGAGGCCATCAGACTGAAGCCTACATACGTGAGCAATTACGTGAACCGCGCCTTGGCACGCTACAACTTCAACAACCTGCGTGGCGCCTTGGCCGACTATGACAAGGCCATTGAGCTCGACCCCAACAACTTCCTTGCCCACTACAACCGTGGACAGCTGCGCGTACAGGTGGGCGACGACAACCGCGCCATCGACGACTTCGACTTCATCATCAGCCGAGAGCCGGGCAACATCATGGCCGTCTACAACCGTGCACTCCTTTTGGAGAGAACGGGAGACCTGCGCGGAGCCATACGAGACCTAACAACTGTCATCGGAGAGTTTCCCAACTTCTGGGCAGGACTGAACCTCAGGGCCAGCTGCTACCGCCGTCTGGGCATGACCAATCAGGCAGAAATGGACGAGTTCCGCATCTTCAAGGCACAGATGGACAAGCACCTCGGCATTCAGCCTCGATGGAGCAAGAACAAGAAAAAGGAAATCAGGAAGATGAGCGACATCGACCTCGACAAATACAGTCAGCTTGTAGAGGCCGATGAACCTGAAGTGGAGCATGAATACACCAGTGCATACAGGGGAAAGGTGCAGCACCGGAAGGTAGACGACGAACTCATGCCCATGTTCGTCATCAGCTATCGTCAGCAGCAGGGAGACGTGAACAAGTACACCGCCTTCGACACCGAGGTGGAACGTTTCAACTCACTCCACTCGAAAGAAAACGGCAAAGGCATACAGAGGAATGGCAAGAAGCCGCAGGATGACGACAGAATTACCGTCACGTCGCCGCTTTATATCCAGTGCAACCGTCAGACCATGACCGAAGACGAAACGCTCACGTATTTCGCCCTCATCGACACACTGACGGCAGCTATCTCGTCCATTCGCGATTTCAAGAACGAGCGCCAGCTGCTCATGCGTCGCGCTGTGGCCTACACGGTGACGCAGAACTTCGATGCCGCCATCAACGATCTGTCGGCCTATCTGCAGGAGGACAGCATCTCCGCCATGGCCTATTGGCAGCGCGCCGTCTGTCAGTCGCTCATGCATGAGTTCACTCAGGCGCAGGGCATCGACGCCAATCTGCGGGCCGCTCGCACGCTCGGCGACTTCGACAAGGCCGCTGAACTCAATCCTCAGAATCCGTTTATATTCTACGACCGCGCTTGTCTCTATGCCGCCCGTCAGGACTATTCCCATGCCATCGACGACTTCTCCCATGCCATCGAATTAGACTCCAACATCGCCGAAGCCTATTTCAACCGCGGTCTTTGCCGCCTCCGCTCCGGACTCCGTCAGGAAGGCATCGAAGACCTCAGCCGTGCCGGCGAGCGTGGCCTCTACAACGCTTACAGCATCATCAAGAAATATAGGTCGAAGTAGCACTCAGGCTTACCGTTTCGCCACTGCAACAGTTCTCATTCCGCCACGCCGTTTCACCTCCTTCTTCTTCGCAATCCGCTTCCGCAGTATTGTCATCTTCCGTTCTCATTCAGGCACGCCGTGCCGTCTCCGCCTCCACCGCTTTGTACTTTTCTATTTCAGCCAGCACGTCACGTTTTGCCCTGAAAAAGTTGATGAAGACGGATTCGAGGTAGGAGTGGATGTCGGGTATCTGGGGAATGAAAATGAGGTTCTTCATGGTGTGTACACCGATTTTCTTCTCCTCTTTGTTGATGGTGTAGAGAAGAGTGCAGCCGCAACGGCTGTTGACTTGGTTGATGGCTTTCTGCATGTGGGCGAATTCCTCGATGTCGTCATCTGTGGGAATCACATACCACCATGGATCGATGACATTGATGAAAAGACAGTCGTCGTGACATTCAATGATGAACGTCTCGCCCTGATAGGTGACTCGGACGTGGTCTTCATCGTCATCCTCATAGCGACAGCCCAGCTTATCCAGTGCAAAAAGGACAAGCTGACGGGTCTTTCCCTCTTCTACATTCCTATTAATCTCCACCCTTTGCTTCTTCTCTTCTTCCAGTCGCTTGGTTCTCTCCATGAGTTCCTGCACTTCCTCTGCGTCTTTCCTGTTTTGATCCCACTGATAGAAGCAGAAGCAACCCAGCAGCGATATGATGATAAATACCAATGGTTCCATGTCGTTTCTCCTTTTTATTCACATTATCTTCCTTAATATTCTTCGCTATCAACTAGTTTTACTCTCTTATAATATCACTTCTTCGGTCAATACACAGCCAAACTTTTGTGCCAAGTCCTGAATGTGCGGATTAGCAACTACCATGTCGGATATTTCATATTCCATAGCTCTTCGCCAGTCTCGGCAGTACAGAGTGATCCTCCTTAGGAACACGTCTTTCCTGATGGATGCCAGCCCCTTGTGCTTCATGATGATAAGATTGACGAGGCCGCTCATGTCTCTTCCTTGTTCGTCGTGGTTTTCATGGTTGGCATAGTCCATGATTCCAATCACGTTGTCGGCGTAGTTGACAAGGTCGGTTTGTTCGAATCGGGTCAGGCAGAAAGGACTCCATCCGCACCATTCTTCACAAACGTTGTCAAACTCTTGCTCTACTACCATGGATACCTGCAATTCTTTGGCCAGCCCCTTCAAATACACACCAGTCCTGTCTCTTCTCACACGTAGGAAGTCAAAGCTAGAAATTTCTTCCACGAAGACAGCCCTGATGCCTTGGTTCTTCATGCTCTTTTTTAGGTCTTCAATCCTTTCCTCCTTCAGTTCCTCTTGATGGGCCATGTAGAAAGGTTTCTCCCTGAGCAGCTGCCAGTAGTCCTTAGTGCCGTCATGGTCGACGTTCACCTTGTGCACGTCTTCGCAAATGATGCCGCAGTAGTAGGCAGCCATGCAGGAAAGAAACGTCTGCTCGTTCGTGTTGTTGAGTATCATCAGCACCGGAATGTCATTGTCGAAGCACAGGTGGTGAATCATCCTGATCATCAATGCCGTCTTCCCGTCGTTGGCATAGCCGCAGATAGTGGTCAGTTCTCCCGGATACAGTCCACCCAGGTTCTCGTCGAGAAACTTCACCCCGGTCGGCATCGCCTTGAGAGGTTGCAAGTCATTTAATACCTCTTCTATCCTTTTCATCTTACACCTTATTATATATTATAAGACCTATAGTAATTTGTTACATCTCAATGTGTGTTGCAAAGTTAGCGATTATTTCCGACATTGCCAAATGATTTTCCGTCGCAAGGCTTGCGAATTGTGGTATTACACAAAATGTATTACACGATCGTGTAATACATTTTATGGTGGCATAGCTGCGTGGGTAAGCTTTTCTATGTTCAACTTGTTGTGGTAACTAGTAATTCTTAAATGATATGTTATTGTCGAGGTTAAATTGAGGAATCTCTATCGTATTGAAGTAGTCATCATACAATTGAAGGTAGTCTGCTCGAATATCCTGTGCCAAATAGTTCTCGTCGATACCATCAATCTTCTCTAATAAGGTCTCATCTGTTACAACTTTCAGATTTGAACGTAGCACCTTGAAAAACTTTATTTCACTATATTGTATCACATTATCGGCTCGTATAGTCTGAACGGCAACGTCAGCTATCTTCAACTCCTGTTCTTCTGTCAATGATTCTTCTCCCAGACTAATCAGGTAATGCTTCAGAAAACCTTTACCTTTCATGTTGATTTCATTTACAAGGTTGTCAAGTTCCTTATCAATGTCTATGTCACCAAACAGATGCTTTTCGCTGGCCATCTGCTTAATCAATTCAACTTCCTCTGTTGCAATGTCACCATCACAAGACATACAAGCGAAAGCTGTTCTCAATAATAATTCGTTTTGCTCCATGTCTAAAAACCTATTTTACGTCGTTCATTACTCTTTTTAACTCCCTTGAATTCATCACGAATTGCTTCGTGTCGTCTGATTTGCGGAACGTCCACCTCGCTTTGGGAACATTGATAACTGGACGAAGGCCCAGAATGCAACTATCAGCGAACAATTCCATAATGCTCTCAATTCATTCGGCAAGACTGTCATGGATGCGGCCAAGAATAGCATACTCGGAGAACGTAAGTTTCGGTTGATGAATCAGCGCGACATGGAGAAGCTAAATGAGGATTATCACACAGAGAAGTATCTCCGACATCAGCAGATACATGAAACGCTTGATCTTCTCGCCCTCTTTGAGAAACCTGACACGGCGAAGCTGGTTCGAGAGGTCGCAGTTGCTCTCATGGGAGGTCGCTATGTCAACATACCTTGTGCAGGTGGAGGCTCTGTCAGTAGCGAGACAGGCTGGGACGGTCGCAAGAAAGACGAGGAGAACGAGGACTTCCGACTACGTTGTTGGCTTCATGCAGCAAAGACCGTCAAGGCTTCGCAATACGTGTCAACAAAGAGGAAAGGGTATGGCCGATGATATGCTGTTTATAGAGCGCTCACATCTGATGGGGAAAGGTGTGAGTGCCTTCTTTACTAAAGTTTCCCACCCCTGATTTTACGGCGAAATCGAGATGTATATAGTCTTGGATTGCCTATAAACAGGGGAATTCCGCGACTTGTCAAATATATG